>NZ_MKJY01000355.1 GCF_001942465.1 Actinomadura sp. CNU-125 | reverse complement strand
GCGGGGGCGACATTCGCAGGCGCGAAGAAGCGGCCGGGGGCGCTCCATCCTGGAGGGGCTGCTGGCGCGCGAGCCCCACTACCGGCCTGACCGCCGCGCAGGCGCAGCCGCTGCTCACGCAGGTCGCGACGATGCCGGAGCCCCGTCCGCCCGCCCCGCGGCCCGCACCGCGTCCGATGGCCGCACCGCCGTCCCGTCCGGGCCCTCCCGCGCCGTCGCAGGTGGGGCCGGGGCCGGGCCGGGGGCGCAGCCGGGGCCGTCGGCCGGGGGACGGTGCGCAGGGCGGCGCCGCCGTCGCAGGCGGGGCCGCCCGCGAAGGCCGGGGCGCTCGCGCAGGGCGCCGCCGCCGTCGAACGCGGGACCGGGGTCGCAGGTGGGGCCGCCGTCGCAGGGGACGCCGCCGTCGCGTCCGTCCGTTTCGTCGCCGCCCCGGACGCTCACGGACGAGACGGTGACCGACCAGCCGTCCAGCCGCTTCCTGCCGCCCGGCTCCGGCTCCGGGTCAGGGCACGGGTCCGGCGCGGCCCAGCCGGCGGAGGACGAGACGCGCGAGGACGCCGCCGACACCGTCATGGACCCGCAGGTCCTCGGCCCGCCCGACGCCGAGGTCACCGAGGTCGACGACGACCGGCGGAGCGAGTCGCGCACGCTCGTCGAGACCGAGTGGGCGCCCCCGCCGCCGCAGGCGTCGGCGTCGCGCCCGCCCGCACAGCCGCCGTCGCCGTCCACGTCGCAGCCGCGGCCGTCCACGTCGCAGCCGCGGTCGTCGTTGACGCCGGGACCGGTGACGCCGCCCCCGGCCCCGGCTCCGTCCCCGAGCCAGTCGCCGCCGCCGTGGGGCCTGCCGCAGTCGAACTGGCAGCAGCCGCCGTCCCCGCAGGTGTCGCGGCCGTCCCGCAACACGCCGAAGGCCCGCGAGCGCCGCAAGACGATCGTCATCGTGACGATCGCGGCGGTGCTGGTGATCGCGGCCGTGCTCATCGGCGCGCTGATCGTCCGCGACAAGATGGGGACCGGTGCGCTCGATCAGGCGCGGGTGGAGATGCCGAGCCCGTCGATCGCGGCGCCGTCCGCCCGGACGGACGGGCGCTCCGACACCACGTCCGTCATCACCATGTAGGGCAGCGTCAGCGGCGGCGGGTGCGCCGGGGTGAACGTGACCGGCACGCCGAGCAGCTTCGCCGACATCTTCGTCGTGTACATGACGACGCCGCCGTTCAGCGACAGGCTCCCGGTGGTCGTGCGGGACGTGACGCCGCCGCGTTCGGCGACCTGGTCCACGTCCTTCAGGACGGCCTTCGACATCGAGAACTTCAGCGCCTCGACCGTCCCGCCCGCCGACGGGAGCGCGCGACGCCGTCGTAGCTGAGGCCCGTCATCGTCAGGGAGCTCGCGCGCAGCGCCGCGGACCCGAGGTAGACGCGCGGCCCCGTCCCGGCGTCCTTCGCGGACGCGGGCGACGGGGAGGGGGACGCGGCGGGGGCGGGGTCCATGAGGTGCGACCCGAGGAAGACGGGCAGGGCGAGCGGGACGGCGAGGGCCGTGAGCCGCCCGCCGCGCGGCGGGTTCCACGCGCCCGTCGCGTCCCGGACGTGCGGCGCCGTCTCGTCGCGTTCGGGAGCGGGCGTCCACGCGAACCCGAGGGCCCCGCCGAGCACGCCCAGCAGCAGCCCCGCGAAGAAGCCGCCGAAGTTGGACGTCAGGAACGACGCCAGCGCCAGCAGCACCGCCAGAATGCCGAAGAACGTCCGCTGGGCGGGCTGGAACCAGAGCAGCGCGCCCGCGGTGATCAGCAGTGCGCCGATCAGCCAGCTCGCCACCCCGGCCATGCCCTGGTGAACGGTCACCGGCAGCGGCGCCAGCGGGATCATGATGAGCTCCAGGCCGCCGAGGACGGCGAACAGGCCGCCCCAGAAGGGGCGCGTCCGCCGCCAGCGGCGGAACCCGTGCGGTGCGGAGTAGGTCATGGCCCTCAGAAGCACTCGTCGCCGAGCGCCATGTGCAGGTCGTTGAGCTTGAACGTCCCGGCGGTGGTCGCCCACGCGGTCTGCTGGACGCCCCGCAGCTCGATGCGGTCGGCCTGCTGGCCGAACATTCCGGCGGTGCCCTTGGACCCGGACGGTCCCTTGTCGAGGGTGCCCGCGTCGCGCCCGATCTCGATGTTGGAGAACGTCGCGTCCGCCTTCAGCTGCTCCACGTCCAGCACCAGGTCCGACGCCTCGACCGGGGCGTTGCCCGTCCCGGCGGTCAGCCGCAGCGTGAACGGCCCGACCTTCACCGACTGGCACATGTCGTAGATCTTCGCGGACTTGATGCCGGAGACCTGCACCGGATGCTTCCCGCCCTCGCCGTCGGTGTCGATGCCGCCGTACTGGACGAACCCGTCGCCCACCAGGCGGTCGGCGCTGACCTTGAAGCTGCTGCCGGAGACGGCGAACGACGAGGCGATGGAGCCCTGGGCGGTCATGAACACCATCGCGCCCGCACCGATCGCGGCGGGTGCGGCGATGGCGGCGAAACGCTTCCAGCGGACGCGCCCGAGCGGCGCACCGGCGGAGTCGGTCATGGAACTGCTCCCGGGGGTCGACGGCAGGGGGTGCGCCACGCCGCGTGATGGGGGTCACGGGCGTGACGTAGAGTGCAAGTTACTCCTAAGTACTTACTTTCGACAACCCGGAACCAGAGATTCGGTCACGCTCGAATCTGCCCCTGACCTGTGTGATCTTGCGAGAGTGCCGGTCGTGCGGGTGCTCTGACCTCGACCGAAAAGCATCACAGTAAGTGATTACTGAGGAATTTTCGCGAACGTGCCGCAGGGACGATCGGCGGGTCGGGTGCCGAGCCTCGGAGACGTCCGCCAGGGGCCGCGGACGGAGCCCGCGGTGCGGCCTCCCGCCCGCTTCCCGGGGACGGAACGGTCAGTTGCCCGCGGTGAAGGCGTCCAGCGCCAGGCGTAGTTCGGAGACGTGGTCGGCGAGGTCGTGGAGCGCGGCCGGCACGTCGGCGGCGGTCTCGTCGGGGCGCAGGCGGGCCATGTCGTCCTCGACCCGGCCGAGCCGCTCGTCCAGGGCCTTGACCAGCCGGTCGCAGCGGGCCGACGTTTCCTCGCCGTCCTCGCCCAGGGTGCGCTGCAGCAGGGCGGCCTGCCGCCGCAGCTCCAGGTTGCGGCGGTGCAGTTCGATGAACGCCGACACCTTGGCGCGCAGCAGCCACGGGTCGAAGGGCTTGGTCAGGAAGTCGACGGCGCCGGCCGAGTAGCCGCGGAACGCCTCCTCCCCGGCGTCGCCCGCCGCGGTGAGGAAGATGATCGGGACGTCCCGGGTGCGGGCCCGGCCCTTGATGTGCGCGGCGGTCTCGAATCCGTCCATCTCGGGCATCACGACGTCGAGCAGGATCAACGCGAAGTCGCCGTCGAGGAGTTCCTTGAGCGCCGCCGGGCCCGACGTGACCGTCACGACCTCCACCGGCAGCGCGTCGAGCACAGCGGCGAGCGCGGTCAGGTTCTCCTCGCGGTCGTCGACGGCGAGGATCCTCGTGTCGTTCGGCACCGGACTCCCTTGCTCGGTGACGGCGTCGCCGCGCGGCTCCCCCGCTTCCCATCTTCCTCGACCCAGAGTGTCATGTCGCCTCTGCCGGCAACAGTCAATCTCCGGGAAGTGAGAATCTACGGCAGCCAGCCCGGCTTGACGATGCCGGACTCGTAGGCGAACACGACGAGCTGCGCCCGGTCGCGGGCGCCGAGCTTGACCATCGTGCGGCTGACGTGCGTTTTCGCGGTCGCGGGGCTCACCACGAGCCGGGCCGCGATCTCCTCGTTCGTCAGCCCTTCGCCGACCAGGGCCATGACCTCGCGCTCGCGGTCGGTGAGGGAGTTCAGGTGCGGGGACGGGGCGGGCTCCTTGGCGCGGGCCGCGAACTCGGCGATCAGCCGGCGGGTCACGCTCGGCGACAGCAGCGCGTCGCCCGCCGCGACCGCCCGCACGGCGTGGATCAGCTCCACGGGTTCGGTGTCCTTGACGAGGAAACCGCTCGCGCCGCCGCGCAGCGCCTCGAAGACGTACTCGTCGAGTTCGAACGTGGTCAGGATGACGATGCGGACGCCGTCCAACCGTTCGTCCTCGGCGATCTTCCGGGTGGCGGCGAGCCCGTCCAGGCCGGGCATGCGGATGTCCATCAGGATGATGTCGGGCCGCAGCCGCTTCGCCTGCGCGACGGCTTCCGCGCCGTCGCTCGCCTCGCCGACGACCTCGATGTCGGACTGCGCGTCCAGCAGCGCACGGAACCCGGCCCGGACCAGGATCTGGTCGTCGGCGAGCAGTACCTTGATCACCGCACGTCCCTCCCGTCGGACTCGCCCGGTCCGTCCGGCTCGCCCTGTTCGTCCGGCGCGTCGCGGGGCAGCGTGGCGCGGACCGCGAACCCGCCGCCCGGCCGCGGGCCCGCCTCGAACGTACCGCCCAGCGCCGCGGCCCGCTCGCGCATGCCGCGGATCCCGCTGCCGGCGGGACGATCGTCCAGCAGCGACACGCCGCGGCCGTCGTCCTCGACCCGGACCTCGATCTCCTGGTCACGGTAGGCGATCCGGACCCGCGCCGTCACCGGGCCGGGCCCCGCGTGCCGGGTCACGTTGGTGAGCGCCTCCTGGACGATCCGGAACGCGGCCAGGCTCGTCCCGGCGTGCAGGGGCCCGCGGTCGCCGGTGATCTCGGCCTCGACGGTGAGCCCGGCGGACTCCGCCCGCGCCAGCAGCTCGTCGAGCCGGTCGAGCCCGGCCGTCGGGGTGCGCGGCGCCGTCTCGCCCTGCGCCCGCAGCGCGCCGATCACCGAGCGCATCTCGGTGAGCGCCTCCTTGCTGGCTTCCTTGATCGCCGCCAGGGCGGTGCGCGCCTGCCCCGGATCGTCGTCGATGAGGTGCAGCGCGACGCCCGCCTGCACGTTGATCATCGAGATGTTGTGCGCGAGGACGTCGTGCAGTTCGCGGGCCATCCGCAGCCGTTCCTCGCTCGCCTGCCGCTTCGCCTCCTCGGCGCGCGTCCGGGCGGACTCGGCGGCCCGCTGCGCGCGCATCCGCACCAGCTCGCCGCCGATCAGCACCACGAGCGCCCACCCGATGAAGACCGTCATGCCGCCGGCCGTCGGCTCCTCCACCGGGAACGTCCGGCCGGGGTCGCCGCGCTCCGCGAGCGGGACGCCGACGAGCGCGGTGACCGCGTAGAACACCGACAGCCCGAGCACCGTCCCGGCCCACGCCGCGAGCCGGTGCCCCGCCATGACCGCGCCGAACGCCGCCACGCCCAGCGCCGCCGGGGCGGGCCCGTAGGTATAGGCGCGCAGGAAGTAGACGGCCGTCACCAGACTGACGGCCGCCAGCGTGGCCACCGGGTAGCGGCGCCGGAACAGCAGCAGCGCGGGGCCGCCGACGAGCAGCGCGAAGCCGAGCGGGTCGAGCGGCGTGTTGCCGATGTCCGCCGACCCGTCCGCCCACGGCGGCGCCTGCTCGCTCCACGGGCCGCCGTTCCGCGCCCCCGCCGACGGCCCGTGCTGCGCCCCGATCGACCCGATGACCTGGAAGAGCGCCAGGAACAGGGGCACCACCCACACCGGCCAGTCCCTCGGCCGCGGCCAGTGCCCCCGAACCGGCGCCTGCGGCTGAGTGCTCATGTCTCGAACAGTAGGCCAGCCGCCCCCGCCGTCACGTCGCCTGGTGGGAGTCATCCCGCCTACGCCCCGGGGCGTACGACTTCGTTCGGACGCCGTCGCCGACCTCGCGGCGGCCCGCGCGGACGTCGCCCGGCGGGCGCCGACCGGCGACGTGCGCGCCATGGTGGTCGCGAGCGTCGGCCGGGCCGACCGCGCTACCCCGCTATCCACTCTCCCGTCTCGACGCTGACGAGGCCGTGGCGGGCGGCTTCGATGACGGCTTCGCGCTGCGAGTGGACGCCGAGTTTGCTGAGGACGCTCTGGACGTGGCTGCGCGCGGTGCTGCGGGTCACGCCCATCGCCTTCGCGAGGGCCTGGGTGGACTCGCCGCGGGCGAGGCGCGTCAGGACCTCCCGTTCGCGGGGGGTGAGGAAGCGGGCGACGCGGTCGGCGTCGCCAGCGGGGGCGGGCGTCGGGGTGGCCGAGGCCCTGGTCGACGACGATCTCGCCCGCGGCGACGCGGCGCAGGACGGCCAGGACGTCGCCCGCCTGCTGGCCCTTGTGGGCGAAGCCGCGGACGCCCGCCGCGATGCCCGCGTCCAGGACGGGGCGTTCGAGGAAGCCGGTCAGGACGACGAAGCGGGTGTGCGGCGCGGCGGTGCGCAGACGCGGCATCCAGTCGAGCGCGGTGCCGGAGGGGAACCGCAGGTCGATGAGGCACACGTCGGCCGTCCCGCCGTGCAGCAGCGGCAGCGCGTCGGCGGGGGAGTAGGTCACGCCGACGACGGTGTGCCCGGCGTCGGTGAGGACGAGCGACAGCGAGTCGGCGAAGACCGCGTGGTCGTCGCAGATCAGCACTCTCATGGATGGGGCCGCCAGTCGTCGCCGTAGGGGTCGGGCCCGTCCGGGGCGGGGGCGGCGGGCAGCAGGAGGCGGACGCGGGCGCCGCCCATCTCGCAGGTGCGGATCTCCAGGCTGCCCCCGTATCCGGAGATCAGGTCGTGGACGATGCCGAGGCCGAGGGACGCGAGCCCGCGCGAGCCCGCGGCGCCGAAGCCGGGGCCGTCGTCGTCGACCTGGACGGTCACCCAGCCGTGGTCGGCGGTGACGTGGACGTCGACGCGGCCGTGCGCGACGCGGCAGGCGTTGTCGAGGACGTTGCGGACGGCGCGCCACAGGGCGACCGGGTCCATGTGGGCCCACGCCTCGGCGCCGTCGAAGCAGACCTCGTGCGAGGTGGACAGCTTGATCCCGGTGACGACCTCGGCGGTGAGTTCGTCGACGCGGATGCGCTCGGGGCCGGGGAGGCGGTCGTCGTCGTCCCCGTCGAGCCGGCGCAGGAGGTGGTCGAGCCAGCGCGTCTCGCCGAGCAGCTGCTCGACGCGGGCGCGGCTGGCGTCGCCGATGTCGTCGCCACGGCGACGGCCGAGGCCAGCATGATGATCGTCCCCAGTTCGTGCCGGATGTCGTGCCGCAGGCGGCGCCGCCACAGCGTGCCGTCCCCGCCGGGCTCCGCGGCCTCGCCGCGGGGCGCCGCCGCACGCGGGCGCGCGGGACGGGACGCGAACTCCCGTACCTGCGCGCCGGTGAGCGTGGCGACGCCCGCGGGCGCGTCCATCGGAATTGCCCGAGACCGCCCGTCGTTCATGAAGGACCCCCGTCCGTTATCACCAGCACCGTATCGACGGTCACCCGGTGTACGAGCGGTGTCCAGTCAATTGGCCGCAACCGTCCTGTACCTGACCGATAGTGGACATGCACATCTATCGGTAAACGCAGGACTTTGGATCGGCGTCTCAGACAGGATTGTCGGTTACCCCTTGAGCATTTCCGTCATGCGGACGGCGTAGCCGCATTGCGCATTACGCCGGGTGCGGGCGGGCGGCGGCGGGGGGACAGTCGCGGTATGCCGACGGTCACTTTTCTCGGACATGCGGGCGTGTCGCTGGACGCCCGGGCGTTCCGCCTGCTCGCGGACCCCTGGCTCGCGCCGACCGGGGCCTTTCTCGGAGCCTGGCACCAGTATCCGAGAAACGATCATCTGGACGCCGACCGGTTCCTGGACGCCGACTGGGTGGCGGTCTCGCACGAACATCTAGATCATTTCGATCCGTGGGTCATCGGCCGGCTGCCGGCGCGGACCCGAATCCTCATTCCCCGCTACCCCGGACCGGCGTTCCGGGAACGGATGACGGCGGTCGCGGGTGACCGGCCGGTAATCGAGATAGAACCCTGGGAGAAATTTCCACTTGACTCGCATGGGTCCTGGATGACGGTCATTCCGGAACTATCTCCGATGTGTCATGACGCCGCTTTCCTGTTCGTCGCGGACGGACGGTCGGTGCTGCACGGCAACGACGCGCGGCTCACCGCGGCGCAGGCGCGCCGCGCCAAGCATCTGGCGGGGGACCGGCTGGACGTCATGGCCCTGCAGGCGTCCGGGGCGTCCTGGCATCCGATCTGCTACGAGTATCCGGCCGCCGAGATGGCGGAGCTGTCGGCGAGCAAGCGGATGTCGAAGCTGCGGTCGGTGCAGCGGCTCGTCCGGCAGACCGCGCCGGAGCTGGCCGTCCCGTTCGCGGGCCCGCCCTGCTTCCTGGACGCCGAGGTCGCGCGGCTGAACTGGGTGCTGGACCAGAAGGACGGCGCGTTCTGCGACCCCGAGGTCGCGACGGACTGGCTGCGCGAGCATCTGCCGGCGCAGCACTTCGACCACTTCAAGCCCGGCGACTCCCTCGACCTCGACACCGGCGAGATCGTCCGCGACCCGGTGTCGGCGGGGTTCACGTTCGCCGACGCCGCCCGCGACCCGTACCTGGAACGCTACGCGGCCGACCGCGCGCCGCACATCGCGGGCGTCTTCGCCGAGAACCCGGAGCCGGGGCCCGGCCTGTTCGACCGGTTCGCCGCCCACTTCGAGTACCTGGGCGGGCTCAGCGACTACTTCCTGCGGCAGATCGCGATGCTGGTGCGCTTCGAGGTCACCGGCCCGCACGGCGGCACCTGGGACGTGCGGCTGTCGCCGGACGGGGTGTCGGTCGGCGAGGCCGCCCCGGACGCCCGTCCGCACTACCGGATCACCACGGCGGGCCGCTGGGTCGAGTCCGTCCTGTCCGGCCGGATGGCGTGGGAGGACCTGCTGATCTCGTTCCGGCTCAGCCTCTACCGCGACCCGGACGTCTACAACGACCACCTCGTCGGGCTGCTCAAGCACGCGAACGCGCCCGCGCTGCAGGCCGTCGAGGCGTACGAGACGGAGCGCGACTGGAGCGAGCGGATCACCGTCGAGTGGGACGGCGGCCGCTACGACATCCCGCGGTACTGCCCGCACGCGGGCGAGGACCTGGCCGTCGGCGCGATCGTCCGGGACGGGCGGGTGCACTGCCTGGCGCACAACTTCTCGTTCGACCTGGCGACCGGGGTGTGCGTCAACGCCCGCGCGGCGAACCTGACCAGCCGCCGCATCGGGTGACGGGCCGCGGGCCCCGGTCCCCTTCCATGCCGGGGCCCGTGCGGGAGCCGGGTCCGGACGCTCGCCGGAGCGAGCGTCCGGACCCGGCTTTGCCACTATTGTGGTGGCATTCGTGATCGTTTGGGGGTTGGTAAGGTGCGCGGTCTGAACCGCACCAGACTCGGGCTGATCATCGTCGGGCTCGTCGTCGTCATCGGCCTGATGGAGTGGGCGGCCGTGACGATCGGTTCCGTCGACGTTCCGCTGCCGAACAACGCGCCCGAGGGCGCGGTCAACGGCGCCCCGGCCGCCGCCCCGTAGCGGGCGGCGCGGGAACGGGTCCTACGAGCGTCCCGTGTTGCGGGCCTTCATGATGCTCTGCAGGTCGGGGTGCTCGCCGCCGGACGCGTCCGCGAGCGTGGGGCACGCCCACTCGTCCTGCTTCCCCCAGGTGTAGGTGATCTCCAGCCGGGGGGCGGGGACGAGACGGTCCCAGCGGCGCAGCAGGGCGCGGAACTGGTCCTCGGTCGGCAGCCAGTACTGCTTGTCGCCGGACGAGCACTCCTGCCCGAACGCCTGCAGGACGGGCGCGACGCGCTCCCGCGCGATGCCCGCCCGGTCCGCCATCCGGACCATCCGGTCGATCGCCCCGATGTCGCACTTCTTCTTCGGCTCGACCGCGCCCCGGCACGGGTACGGGTCGAGGCCGACGATGTCGACGTTCACCTTCTGCGGCGTCACCGGACCCATCGGCCAGTCGGTGAGCGAGATGAACGAGATCTGCCCCGGCGCGTGCTCGGCGATGTAGTCGGCGCGCCGCTCGATCTCCTCGGCGATCTCGGGGCACTCGCTCGTGTTCGGCTCGTCCGACAGGTACCAGCCGTAGACGCGCGGGTCCCGCCCGTACGTCCGGACGGCCCGGGTGAACGCGTCGTAGTCGAGCGTGAAGTCGTCGCAGTGGAAGTTGCCGACCCACATGAGCGCCTGCATCCCCCGCGGGATCGACGCGACCAGCGACGGGTCGGGCCGGACGTCGACCAGGTCGTAGCCGAGTTCCCGCAGCCGCGGATGGTCGGCGGGTTCGGTGTTCAGCGCGATGCGGCGGGTCGGGTCCGGATCGGCGGGCGCCGTGCCGGGCGTCGCGGGCGGCCCCCGGTACGGCTCGTAGCCGCCGGGTGGCGCGCACCGCCGCGCGGCAGCCCGGCCGCCGCGACCGCGACCGCCGCCACGGCCGCGCCGATCCTGTACCGCACGTCCATCCGACCTCCCCCGAGACGACTTCGGCGGCCCGTCACCCCGCCGGGCCGGGCTTCTCCACGGGCGCGACGGACTCCGCGACGGGCTCCGGCGACCGCTCGTCCCGTTCGTCCCGTTCGTCCCGCTGCTCGGGCCGCACCGCCGCCACCTCCGCGACGTTGCCGTCCGCTCCGACCTCCAACGGCGGCAGCGTGAACCCGAGGATGTGCCGGACCGTCTCCCACAGCGCCCGGAACGTCGCCCGCATCGACGGGTCCCGCAGGTAGACGGCGTCGACCGCGACCCGCGCGGGCACGATCTTGCGGATGTAGTTGACGAGGTCGACCTCCTCGCCGGGCGGCAGCACGTCGAAGTCGCGGAACCGGACCTCCGACAGGCCCGTCAGCCCCGGCCGGTGGTCGAAGATCCACCGGCAGTGCGCGTCGTAGTGCACGGCCAGGTCGTAGGTCTCCGGACGCGGCCCGACCAGCGTCATCTGCCCGCGCAGGACGTTCACGAGCTGCGGCAGCTCGTCCAGCGACCACTGCCGCAGCAGCTTGCCGACGCGCGTCAGCCGCGGGTCGCAGGTCGCGGTCACGGTGAGCCCGCCGACGCCCTGCCGCATCGTCCGGAACTTGTACATCGTGAACGGCCGCCCGCCCTGCCCCACCCGGGTCTGCCGGAACACGCCCGGCCCCTTGCTGGACAGCCGGACGAACGCGTAGATCAGCAGCAGCGGGACGCTGAGCAGCAGCAGCCCGGCGAGGGCGCCCGCGACGTCCAGCACCCGGCGGGACCGGGACGGCGCGACGCCGTCGGACGGGTCGACGGGGCGGCCCGCCGGTTCGGCGCGGTCCTCGGACATGGAATCACCCCTTCTCTCCGGCGGCCGCCCGCCGGTCCCGGTCATCGACGTTCCTGACGTGCCGGAACCAGAGCAGCAGCGCGGCGGTGGTGGCGACGAAGGAGACGGACGTGGCGATCGCGGCGCCCACCGCCCCGTGCGACGGGATCAGCAGGAGGCCGAGCGCGACGACCACGAGCAGGCCGATGCCCTGCCCGGTGGACGCGGCGCCGGGCCGCCCGACCCCGTACAGGTAGGCCATGACCAGGCCGGTCACGCCGAACGTGACGACGCCCGCGAGGCGGATGTAGGTGGGGACCACCGCGTCGTCGAACACGTCGCCGAAGACCCACGGCAGCGCCGTCCCCGCGATCAGCGCGAGCGGCAGCGCGGCGAGCACGGACACGCCGAGCGCGGGCAGGATGAGCCGGGCGGTGCGCCGCGTGGCGGTCGCCCGGTCCTCCTTGGCGAAGTCGGGATAGAGGACGTAGTTGACCGCGAGCCCGGGAAGCTGCACCAGCTCGGCGAACTTGCTCGCGACGGTGTAGACGCCGAGGACGCTCGGCCCGGCGATCGCGCCGAGCAGCGCCATGTCGAACCGCAGTTGCAGCAGGTCGATGAGCTGCCCGACGTAGCCGCGGAACCCGTATCCGGCGATGCGGCGGCCGAGCCGCGCGTCCGGACGGCCCCAGCCGCGGAAGAACCCGCCGCGGGCGAGCCGCCGCACGATCCACGCGGCGGCGGCGACGTCGGCGAGCACCAGCCCGGTGATCAGCGCGCCCGGCCCGTACCAGCCGATGAGGATGACCAGGTAGATCGGCAGGAACACGAACTCCTCGACGGCGATCGCGAGGCTGGCCCCGGCCTGGTCGTCGGTGCCCTGCAGCAGGCCCTTGCCGACGGACACGAACGTCTGCGTGAACGCGGGCGCGGCGGCGACGAGCGCGATCCAGAACCCGAACGACTGGAAGAACACCAGGTGGACGACCGGGCTGAGCACGAGCCAGCCGACCCCGGCGGCGACCGCGCCGAGCACCGTCAGCGCGGCCAGCGTCGGACGGACGCGCCGCTGGTCCTCGGCGCCCCGCGCGAGGAAGTACGGCGCGGCGCCCGGCAGGCCCGCGCTCGCCAGCTGGCACAGCAGCCCCGGCAGGATCCGGACGAGCGTGAACGCGCCGACGAGCGCGGGCCCGCCGATCCGGGCGACCATGATCGTCGCGATGCCGAGCGAGGCGAGCGCACCGACCCGTCCGGCCATGTTGCCCGCGACGAGCGCGACGAGCCGCCGCCGCAGCCGTCCGGCTTCGGGGTCGGCCGCCGATTCGGGCTTGCGCGTGTCGGTCATCGGCCGCCCCCGGTTCGGCCGCCCCCGGCCTCGGTTCCGCCGACCGGACGGTCCGTCGAGCCGCGCCGTCCGAACAGGTGCAGGGCCGCGATCAGCCCGAAGATCGCCCAGCCGTGCCGGTAGTGCAGCGTCTCGTAGAACAGCCCGGAGATCAGGAAGACGGCGATGAGCGCGCCGAACATCTCCGGGCGCGGCACGATCCGCGCGTACTCGCCGGTCAGCGCGCCGCGCCGGGCGATCCGCGCGCAGTTCAGCAGCAGCGCGAACACCAGCGCGACGAGCGCGACGCCGCCGAGGAAGCCGCGTTCGAGCGTCGAGGCGATGTAGTCGTTGTGCGCCTCGCGTATATAGGTCTCCTGCCGGGCCATCATCGCGTTCCTGGTCTCGCCGGGCCCGATGCCCCACGGGTGCGGCTGCTCGGCGATCATGTCGGCGGTCGTGGCGAACACGGTGCTGCGCGATTCGGTGCTCTCCCCGGTCGTCCGGCCGATCGAGTCGCGCAGCACCGGGTGCAGCGAGCTGACCCGGTCCAGATACGGCTGGACGTCGACGGTCGTGACGATCGTGACGCCGCCGCCCGCGACGACCCCGGCGAGGCAGGCGGTCGCGATCGCGCGGTACGCCCGTCCCTCGCGGAACAGCCGGAACAGGTGGCCGAGGACGAGCGCGACGAGCAGCGACAGCAGGCCGCCGTTGGAGCCGGTGAGCAGTTCGGCGACCAGCAGGATCCCGAGGACCGCGTACCGTTTCCACGGCGTGCGCGGCGTGCGGGTGGCCCGTACGATGAAGAAGACGCAGATGAACCAGTTCGACGCGTAGTTCGCGTCGCCGAACGTGAACATGGCGCGCATGCCGTCCGGCTGCTTGCCCGACATCGCGTCGATGCCGAGCACGAACCCGGCGATCATCACGATCGCGTAGAGCGTCCCGAAGCCGATGAACGACCGGAACGCGACGCGCAGCAGCCGGGGATCGCGGCTGAGGTTCGCCACGCACACGCCCCAGAACAGGACGAACAGGTCTTTCGCGAGGGTGAGCAGCCCGGCCTGGTTGACGTACGCGGCGATGCCGCCCGCGATGATCGTCAGCAGCGTCGGCAGCAGGAACGGCCACCGCACCGGCAGCTTCCGCGTGCCCGCCCACAGCAGCGTCGTCACCGTCAGCACGACGAGCATGAGGTCGGGCAGCCCGGTGTTGCCGGGGCCCGGCGGCAGCCCGGCCGGCATCAGCATCGGCAGCGACGCGATCCCGAGGGACAGCAGCACCGCCTCCGGCCGCCACCGGTTCCGCAGCGGCCCCGGACGCTCGTCCCGGCCGCCCGGGTCGCCGTCCGGGTCGCCGTCCGGCGGCGCCCCCCGCACCGGCGGCCGTTCGGTGATCGTGGTCATGGGCGCCGCGAGCCCCCTCGGTAGGTCTCGTCCAGCACGGTCCCGAGATGCGCGGGGGAGAACCAGTCGCCGACCCGCTCGCGGGCCCGCGCCGCCATCCGGGCGGCGGCGACCGGATCGTCCAGCAGCACCGTGACCGCCGCCGCCAGCCCCGCCGGTCCTCCGGCCGGACGAGCATCCCGGTCTCCCCGGCGAGCACCAGGTCCTGGTTGGACGGGACGGCCGTCGCGACCAGCGGGATCCCCGCGCCGATCGCCTCGACCAGCACGCACGGCAGCCCCTCCCAGCGGGACGCCATCGCCAGCACGTCGAACGCGGGCAGCACCGCCGCGACGTCGTCGCGGTGCCCGAGCCAGCGCATCCGCTCGCCGATCCCGAGCCGGTCGGTCAGCCGCTCCAGCTCGTCGGCCATCGGCCCGCCGCCGACCCACAGCCCGAACACGTCGCCGGGCAGCCGCGCGATCGCCTTCGCGAAGATCTCCGGGCCCTTCTGGAACGTCAGCCGCCCCACCGACCCGACGACCTTCACGCCGAGCGGCAGGTCGAGCCGCCGCCGCGCCTGCGCCCGCGAGCCCGGCGCGGCCGCGTACGCGGCGACGTCCACGGCGGGCCACGACAGCCGCACCCGCTCCGGCGTCGTGAGCCCCAGCCGCAGCGCCGTCGTCACCGTCTCGGACCCGATCGCGAGGAACGCGTCCGTCCGCTTCGCCGCGATCCGCTCCAGACCTATATACGTGCGGCGCCGCGCCCACGACTGGAACTCGTTGAACGGGAACCCGTGCCAGGTGTGGACGATCCGGGGCACGCCCGCGCGCGCCGCCGCGACCCGTCCGATCACGCCGCCCTTCGCGCTGTGCGTGTGGACGACGTCGTAGCGGCCCTCGCGCAGTACCCGTTCGAGCGTCCGCAGCGCGGCCAGGTCGTCGCGCGGGGAGATCTGCGGGACCAGCGGCCCCACCTGCACGATCTCCATTCCCGCCTCGTGCGCGGCGGGCGTCAGGTCGCCGGCCGCCGCGTTCGCGACCGCCTCGTCGCCGTGCAGCACCGCCCCGGCCGCCCCGGCCGCGCCCCCGCCGCCGTCGCCGGACGCCTTGCTGTCGATGCCGACGCCGCCGGTGACGATCGCGCGCTCGTAGGCGCCGTCCGGCAGCGCCAGCATCCCGTTCAGCGCGACCTGCCCGGCGCCCCCGTTGAACCGGGTGATCACCGTGGCCACGCGCAGCTTCCGATCCGTACTCACGGGCACCTCACAGCCGACGAGGGTCGGTACTCCGGCAGCAGCCGCCGCAGCAGCATCCGGACGCGCCGCGCGTCGTCCGCGCCCGCCGCGGCCTCCAGCGCGTCCAGCAGGGCGGGCAGCCCGGCGGGCGGCGGAGCCGGCCGGGTCGCCCAGATCTTCGGGTGGACGGTGCGGAGCAGGCGTTCGGAGTCGGCGAACGCCTTCTCCGCGAGCTTCTCGCCGGGGCCGAGGCCGCTGAACCGGATCGTCACCTCCGGCAGCCGCAGCTGCTCGGCGTACCGGTGCACCAGGTCCACGACCGGGACGGGACGGCCGACGTCCAGCGCGAACGTCTCCGCCTCCTCCGCCAGCGCCGCCGCCTCCAGCAGCAGCCCCGCCGCCTCCTCCACCGTCATGAAGTTGCGCGCCGCCGCCGGATGCGGGACGGTCACCGCCTCGCCCGCCGAGATCCGCCGCGCCAGCCGCCGCAGCGGCGGGCCCGCGTCCAGGACGCTCCCGACGCGGACCGCCGCGAAGCAGGTCGGGCCGCCCGTCGCCGCGTGCGGCAGCAGCTCGGCGAGCCGCAGCGTCGCGCCCAGCACCGACGTCGGGTCGGCGGCCAGCTCCGACGACACCAGCACCAGCCGCTCCACCCCGTGCCGGACCGCGCTGTCGACGGTGTGCCGGGTGCCGGTGACGTTCTCCGCGACGCCCCCGCACGGGTCCCGCTCGACCGCCGCCAGGTTCCGCCGTCCGGCCGTGTGGAACAGCAGCTCCGGGCCGGCCATCGCGACGACCCGGTCGATGCGGCCCGCGTCCCGCACGTCGGCGCGCGCGATCGTCACCGCACCGTCGGGGAGGCCGTCCGGCGGCCCGGACAGTTCGCGGCCGAGCCGTTCGAGCCCGCCGCCGTCGATGTCGACCAGGCACAGCGCGGCCGGGCCGTACCGCCCGACCTGCTTGCACAGCGCCGCCCCGACCGTCCCGCACGCCCCGGTCACCAGCACCCGGCGGCCGTGCACCAGCCGCCGCCCGCGCGGGCCCGCCAGCACGACCTCGTCCCGTCCGAGCAGCAGCGCCATCGGGCTCGCCGGTTCCGGGACGGCCGGTGCGGGGGCGGCGGGGCCCGGACGGCGGCGCGGCAGGAAGCGACGCACGGTCAACCCCGGGTCCGCAGCGCCTCGGTCAGCGCCGACACCACCCGATCCACCTGGTCGGCCGACAGCCCGGGGTACAGCGGCAGCGACAGCAGCTCCCCCGAGATCCGCTCGGTCACCGGCACCGACGCGCACTCGTCCGCGCCCAGGATCTCCCGGTACGCGGTCATCTGGTGCGCCGGGATGAAGTGGACGGACGTCGCGACGCCCGCCTCCTCCAGTTCGGCGCTCACCGCGTCCCGGTCCGGCACCCGCACCTGGTAGAGGTGCCACGCGTGCGTGATCCCGGCGAGGTCCCGCTGCGGCAGCGTCAGCCCCGGCAGCCCGGCGAGGGCCGCGTCGTACGCGGCGACGATCTCCGCGCGGCGCCGCTGCCAGTCCGGCAGCGCCGCGAGCTGCGCCCGTCCGATCGCCGCCTGCACGTCGGTCATGTTCGCCTTCAGCCCGACCGTCTTCACGTCGTAGCGCCAGCTCCCGCCCGGCAGGTACCGGCGCCAGGAGTCCTTGCTCATCCCGTGCAGCCGCATCGCGCGCACCCGGTCGGCGAACTCCCGGTCGTTCGACGCGACCGCGCCGCCCTCGCCGATCGGCATGTTCTTCGTCGCGTAGAACGAGAAGCACGCCGCGAACGACTCCGATCCGACCGGCGCGCCGTCCCGGGCGGCGCCCGGCCCGTGCGCCGCGTCCTCGATGACGCGCGCCCGGTCGAGCCCCGCCGCGTCCGCGAGCGCCGCGACGTCCACGGGGTAGCCGCCCTGGTTCTGGACGATCATCGCCGCCGCGTCCACGCGTCCGGCGGCGGCCGCGACGGTACGCGGGCTCGGGACGAGCGTGTCCTCGTCGACGTCCACAAGCACCGGACGATGCCCCGCGTGCAGGATCGCGTTGATCGCACCGCAGAACGTCAAACTGGGGGTCAGCACCGCCGAACCGGGCGGCAGCCCAAGCGCGCGCAGGGACAGCTCCAGCGCGGTCGTGCACGACGCCAACGCGACCACGTGCGCGGCGCCCAGATAGTCGGCGAACTCCTGCTCGAACTGGCCCGTCTGCGGACCCGTGGTGATCCACCCCGAGTCGAGGACCTTGACGACGGCGTCGGAGACCTCTCCGGCCAGCGACGGAACGGTGAAGGGAACGGAACTCATCTGCCCTACCTCTTGATCTTCCGGGTACCGACGACCCCGAGCAGCGGCCACCCCGACGCCGCCACCAGGTCACGAACCGTCTCCAGCCCCGACACCGCGGTGACCGGACCGACCACGACGACGACACCGGCGTCGGCGTCCGCGCCCGGGTCGACGTCCTCGAACGCGTGCACGTGGCACGGCTCCCGCGACGGCACGGGCGTCCGCTTGCGCTGCGCGACCTCGCCGGGAGTCTTCTTCGCCATCACCGCGGTGCTCGCCCGCACCACCGACGTGCTCGTCTTCGGCTCGGCGGGCCCGGTGCTGTTCACGGACGGCCCGTCGCCCTCGTCCTCGGCGTGCGAGGTCGGCTCGTCCGGTTCGTTCGCCTTCGCCGCTTCCGGGGTGACGAGCTTCGTCTCGTCCCCGTACACCGCCGACGCCACCGCCGACACGACCTCGGCGGGCAGCGGGCCGGGCGCCCCGACCACCGTGATCTGCCCGACGCCCTCCTTGCGGGCCGCGAGCCGCGTGCGCCGCCCGAGGTCCGCCAGCTCGCCGGGCCCGCGGTCGGCCCAGCCCAGCAGCGGGACGCCCAGCCGCCGCGCCACCCGGCGCTGCCCCGGCACCGTCGGCCGCAGCATCTCCGCGACCACCGCGATCAGGATCGCCAGCACCAGCCCGACCAGCCCCGCGATCGCCGCCAGCATCACCAGCGGGTTCGACTCCGGCGCGAGCACCGCCGGCTGCACCACCGACGCCGACCCCGCCGACGTCAGCTCCGACGTCAGCTCCGCCCGGCTCGACCGCAGATCCGTCAGCTCCGCCTGAACGCGCTCGCGCTCGTTCATCGCGCCGACGTCGGGCACCGGCCCGGACGCCTCCCGCGCCAGCGGCGCCAGATCCTCCTCCAGCTCCCGGATCCGGTCGTTGATCTCGTCGATCCGCTCGTTCAGCGCGCCCTGGTTCGACTCGTTGATCTGCTCGATCACCGCCGCGCCGAGCGCGTCCGCGAGCTTGCGCGCCGTCCCCGGATCGGTGTCCTCGACCGACAGTTCGACGATCGTCGACGTGCCGAGCCCGGTCACCTTGATCTTCTTCGCGAGCTCCCGCGGCGTCCGGTCGATCTTCTCCTTCTTCAGCACCGCGGTGAGCAGGTTCTCGCTCGTCGCGTAGGCGCTCACCTGGCTGACCACGATGCTCACGCCCGCGTCCCCGACGGCCGCGTCGGTCACGCTGCTGCTCGCCTCCAGCCGGGTCTGCGCGACCGCGGGCGGCTCCCGCCCGTTCATCACGAACCCCACGACCAGCACCGGGACAACCGTCAGGACCAGCAGGAGCGCCCAGTAACGGCGCCCTACCCGCGCGGCGACTTCGTCGAGTTCCACGATCTTCCCTCCGCCTTCGTCAGGCTGAGCGTAAGAACGTGATAACCGCGCGAAATCGCCCAAAAGACGACCTCGGCCTACGCCGTTTGCATCAGTCCCTGGGCCGCATCCCCGCCCGCATCGCGAGCGTGATCGCCTCCAGCGCCGAATGCATCCCGAGTTTGGCCAGCAGGTTCTGCGTGTGCGTCCGCACCGTGTTCGCCGACAGCCCCAGCCGCTCCGCGATCTCCGCGCGGCCCAGACCGTCCACCATGCACTGCAGGACCTCCCGCTCCCGGGGCGTCAGCTCCGGCAGCCGCTCCTCGTCGTCCTCGCCCGTCAGCCGGCGCAGCACCTCGCCCAGCAGCTCCGGCGGGATCCACCCGCCGCGCCGCGCCGCCGACCGGATCACTCGCGCCACCAGCTCCGCGCTCTCGGTCTTCGACAGCCACCCCACCGCGCCCCGCCGCACCGCCTGCACCAGCGTGCCGAGGTCGCTCATCGCCGTCAGCACCACCACCCGCACGTCCGGATGCGACTCCCGCAGCCGGTCCAGCACGTCCAGCCCGCTCTCCGCGCCGAGCGTCATGTCCAGCACGACGACCTGCGGCCGCTCGGTCGACGTCAGCGCCAGCGCCCGGCGCGCGTCGGCGGCGATCGGCAGGATCACCAGATCGGGCTCCCGGCCCAGCCGGGCGGCGAGCGCCTCGGCGAACAGCGTGTGATCGTCCACGATGAGGACGCGGATGGGTCGCATCCCCCGACAATGCCGCCTCCACCGGCCGTCCGGATCCTGCAAACGCTGTACGCCGGGCCCTTCTCGCGCGCCCGGGACAGGAACCGTGCGCGGACGCCCCGGCGCCCCCCGCGGTTCACGCCCGTCCGGACGCGGACAGCGGCGTTGACCGCCTCCGGCACGCTGCGGATTCTGTGCGTGTCCAGGCACTGGCTTCAGGGGAATGCCACATGAAAGTCCTGATCACCGGGGGAGCCGGCTTCATCGGCAGCACGATCGCGTCCGTTTTCGCCGAACACGGCGTGACGCCCGTCGTGCTCGACAGCCTCGTCACGGGCCGGCCGGAGTTCACCGCGGGCAAGATCTTCTACCAGGGCGACATCGGCGACGGGGAGCTGATCGACACGATCTTCCGCGACCACGCCGACATCGTCGCCACCGTGCACTGCGCGGCGCTGATCGTCGTGCCCGACTCCATGCGGGACCCGCAGCGCTACTACCGGGTCAACCTCGCCAAGACGCTCGACCTCGCGGGCCATCTCGTCCGGAACGGCGCCGATCGGATGATCTTCGCGTCGACCGCCGGGATGTACCGTCCCGAACCCGACCTCTCGGTCGCCGAGACCTCGGCGCTCGAACCCCAGAACCCCTACACCCGCTCGAAGATGATGGCCGAACTGCTCCTCCGGGACCTCTGCAAGGCGCACGGCCTCCGCGTCATCTCCCTCCGCTACCTCAACCCCATCGGCGCCGACCCGCAACTGCGCTCCGGCCTGCAGAGCAGCAAGCCGACGCACGCCCTCGGCAAGATGATCGAGTGCTACGAGCAGGGCACCCCGTTCCAGATCACCGGCGTGGACTGGGACACCCGCGACGGCACCGCGATCCGCGACTACATCCACGTGTGGGACATCGCCCGCGCCTTCCACGAGGCCGCGACCCGCTTCGACTCGGTCGTCCCGCCGCTGTCCGACCACCCCGGCTACGAGGTGATCAACCTCGGCACCGGCGACGGCACCACCGTCCGCGAACTCGTCACCGCGTTCCGCGAGGTCGTCGGCGACGCCTTCCGCGCCGAGGACGCGCCCGCGCGTCCGGGCGACGTCGTCGGCGCGTTCGTCCGTCCGGACAAGGCGTGGGACCTGCTGCGCTGGAAGCCCGAGTACACGATCGAGGACGCCATCCGGCACTCCCTCAAGTGGGCCGAACACCGCCGCGCCCTCGCCTCCTGACGTCCCGCGGCCCGTCCGGACGAAGCCGGGCGGGCCGCCGGACGAGCACCGCGACGGCGACCGCCGCCGCGGCGGCCAGCACGAGCCAGCGGGCGACCTGCTCGGCGGCCGACAGCGGCACCAGCGGACTCGGCCCGCGGAACACGAGCATCTCCAGCGCGGCACCGGCGGGAACGGCGAGCCCCGCGAGCAGCCCGAGCGGCCCCGGCCGTCCGACGCGGCTGCCCAGCGCGCCCAGCGCGGGCCCGGCCACCGCACCCGCGACCGCCCAGAACACGAGCGAACTCGCGTGCATGCCGAACGGCTCCCCGCGGAAAACGGGGTCGAGCACGTAGTACGCCGCCGTGGCCGCCACCAGCGCCGCCGTCCCGGCGAGGGCCCCGGGGACGGGACGGCACGCGTACCATCCGACGGCCACGGCGAGCGCGGCCCACGACCACCCCACGCCCAGCAGTCGGCTCACGACCTGCAGCACCGGCGCGACGGCCGTGCCCGCGAGCGGTTCGCCGACGGCGGTGTAGGGGCTCGACAGCGCGTTCATCGTCGACGTGGCCGCGCCGAACACGACCCCGATCGCCACGGCGACGAGCACTTTGATCATTGGGCGACTATCGCAGGTCCCGGACGCGCGGCTCCGCCCGGCGTCCGGGCTCAGCGCGGGGCGGCGCAGCCGTCGCAGAGGGTCTTCAGCCAGGCCCGGTCGCGGAGTTCCCCCGGCTCGCCGCACGCCTCGCAGATCGTGCCCGACTCCTGCTCGGCGGCGCGGACGAGCGCCGTCGCCGCGCCGTCCTCCGCCTCGAAGCGCGCCTCCTGGTCGGGGTCCGGCCTGCCGGTGATCCCCATGCTCATCTGGCGCACCATGCCGGTGAGGAGATAGACGCGCAGGAGGCCGTACTTCTCCTTGACCTGCTGGACGCCGTAGGTGGGGCTGACGCCCAGCAACTCCTCGTGCAGGCGTCCCAGCAGCGGATGCCAGCCAGGGCCGACGGCGTCGAGGTGATCGGGAATCTGCTGCGGTGCTCGCTGATCGGATACCGCCGGGTCGGACGTCATTCCGCTGCCTCCGTTCGGGCCGCCGCCCGCGCCCGCCGCGGGCGCGCGGTCCGCACGATAGCAACGTCGCGGCCCCGGCGAGCGGCCGTCCCACGAGTTACCAGTTGTCGCACTGTGTGTCTATGTCTTGCCAGAGTGTGATCCTTCACTTGCCCGATAGTCACCTCTCGTATGTATTTATTCACCATCAGTGACAAGCTCTTGGTGGAACGAGGACGTCGCGAGATCTTCGGGAGGCCGCATGGGCGTCGGGCAGTCTGCGGAGGGGCACGTCCCGTGGCGGATGCCCGGGCCCATCGGGCTCGGCACCGGCGGGACCGCGGTGCCGCGGCCCGGCCCGTCCTGCACCCTCCGGACCTGGGGCGACGGTTCCGCGTCGCCCCTCTACGTCCCGGCCGTCGAACGGGTCGACGCGATCCTGGCCGCCGACGTCGAGGCGCGCCTGCGCACCTGGGCCGCCGCCCTCGGCTTCCGCGACGACGAACTGGACGCGATGGGCTCCGCGGGCTTCGGCCGCCTGGCGATGCTCACCCACCCCGACACCGACGACCCCGACGCGCTGCTGACCGCCGCGAAGCTGAACGCGAGCTGGTGGGCCGCCGACGACTACTACGCCGACGACACCGCGCTCGGCGCCGTCCCCGAACTGCTGCCGCCCCGGCTGGCCCTGGTCATGTCCGCGATGGACCGGCCGCCGGACGCCGGCGACTTCACGCCCCCGCTGGACGAGGCGCTCACCGGCGACCTCGTGCCGCGGATGCTGCGGTCGGCCACCGACCACCTCGCCGCGCGCACCAGCCCCGCCGTCGTCCAGCGCGTCTGCTACTCGACGTTCGCGATGTTCGTGAGCTGGACGGCCTACGCCGCGTGGCGCGAGACCGAGCGGCACCCGCCCGCCTGGGAGTACCTCGCGGCCCGCCAGCACGACAGCTTCTACACCTCGATGACGCTGATCGACGCCGTCGGCGGCTACGAACTGCCCGCCGAGCTGTACTACCGGCAGCGCGTCCGCGACGCCCTGTTCCGCGCGGGCACCGCGTCCGTCCTCGTGAACGACCTGTTCTCCGTCGCGAAGGACGCGGCCGACGAGAAGCCCGTCTGCAACATGGTCCTGCTCGTCGCCGCCGACCGGGACTGCTCCGTCGAAGAGGCGACCGAGGCCGTCGTCGACCTGCACAACGACTTCGTCCGCGGCTTCGAGCGGGCCCGCACCGAATTGTCCGTCGTGCCGTCCCCCCAGCTCCAGTGGTTCCTGCGCGGCGCGCAGTCCTGGATGGGCGGCGGCTTCGAATGGCACGCCACCAACGAGCGCTACGCCTGACTTCGTCCGACCCCCCGTCTACAGGAGGAACGCCCATGTCCACGACCACGCACGTGCTCAAGAGCCCCTACCAGCGTTCGGTCGCCGACTACTGGAACCAGGAGCGCAACCCGGTGAACCTCCTGCTGGGGGCGGTGGACGGCATCTACCACCACCACTACGGCATCGGCGAGCCGAACTGGTCGGTGCTGGAGGGGCCGCAGGAGACGCGCGAACAGCGCACCATCGAGGAACTGCACCGGCTGGAGACCGCGCAGGCCGGGCTCCTGCTCGACCGGCTCGGCCCGATCCCGGCGGACGGGCGGCTGCTGGACGCCGGGTGCGGCCGGGGCGGCACGAGCCTCATGGCCAACCTGCGGTTCGGCTGCCGCGTGGACGGCATCTCCATCTCCGAGGAGCAGGTCAGGTTCGCCAACGAGCAGGCCGCGCAGCGCGGAGTGGCCGACTCCGTCGGCTTCTCCTTCCGCAACATGCTGTCGACCGGATTCGAGTCGGGCACCTTCGACGGCATCTGGAACAACGAATCCACGATGTACGTCGACCTGCACGACCTCTTCGCCGAGCACAGCAGGCTCCTCAAGCGCGGCGGCCGCTACGTCACGATCACCGGCTGCTACAACGACGTCTACGGGCTGCCGTCCCGGGCCGTCAGCGAGATCAACTCGCACTACATCTGCGACATCCACCCCCGCAGCGCGTACTTCAAGGCGATGGCCGAACACGACCTCGTCCCGATCACCACCATCGACCTCACCGAGGCGACCATCCCCTACTGGCGGATGCGCGCCCGCTCGCCGCACCTGGCCACCGGCATCGAGAAGGCGTTCCTGGAGGCGTACACCGGCGGCAGCTTCCACTACCTGCTGATCGCCGCCGACCGCGTCTGACGAGGGAAGCGCGATGACCTCACTTCAGGACGTCCCGCCGGGCCCGCTCAGCCTGTCGACGGACACGGCCCGCCTCCTGGCGACCACCACGAAGACCCGGCCGCAGATGCAGGCCGTCTCGTCGCGGTGGCTGCTGCGCAAGCTCCCGTGGGTCGAGGTGTCCGGCGGCACCTACCGGGTCAACCGCCGCCGCGTCACCACCGCCCGGCCGCGGCTGCTCGCCTTCCGGTGGGGGGCGTCCGGCGTCCGCGTTGCGCCGGACTCCCTCGCCGGGTTCCCCGCGCTGCACGGACTCGACGCGGCCGTCCTCGCCGAACTCGCCGAACGGTTCACCGCACGCGACGTCGAACCCGGGGACGTCCTGGCCGGTGAGGGCGCCCCGGTGACGGAGGTGCTGGCCGTCGCGCGCGGACGCGTCGAGCGGATCGGCACCGCCCGGTACGGCGGGACGGCGATGCTCGGGGTCCTCACCGACGGACGGCACGCGGGCGGCGACCTCCTCGCGGCCGACACCGAGCCCGTCTGGCGGGAGACCCTGCGGGCCGCCACGCCCGCGACCGTCCTCGCGCTGCCCCGCGAGGCGCTCGCCGAACTGGCCGACGCGAACCCCGCGCTGCGCGCCCACCTCGCCGCCCACCGCGCGGCGGCGTCCGAGCCCGCCAACCGGCGAGGGGAGGCGGACATCCGGCTCGCCTCGGGCCACGACGGCGAACCGCCGCTCCCCGACACCTTCGCCGACTACGACACCGGGCCGCTGGAGATCGAGCTGGCGGTCGCCCAGACCGTCCTCAACCTCCACACCCGGGTCGGCGACCTGTACAACGGGCCGATGGACCAGGCGGAGGAGCAACTGCGCCTGGTGGTGGAGGCGCTGCGGGAACGGCAGGAATGGGAGCTGGTCAACAACCCCGAGTTCGGGCTCCTGCACCAGGCCGACGACTCGCAGCGCATCGCGTCCTGGTCCGGCCCGCCCACCCCGGACGACATGGACGACCTGCTCGCGATGCGACGCGGCACCCGCCTGTTCCTCGCCCACCCGAAAGCGATCGCCGCGTTCTTCCGCGAGTGCACCCGCCGCGGCGTGTACCCCGACCAGATCGTCGAGGGGGAGAAGCGGCTGCTCGGCTGGCGCGGCGTCCCGATCTACCCGTGCGGGAAGATCCCGGTGACGTCCGACCACACGTCGTCGATCATGGCCCTGCGCACCGGCGAGGACGACTCGGGCGTCGTCGGCCTGCACCAGACGGGCCTCCCCGGCGAGTACGAACCGTCGCTGAACGTCCGGTTCATGGGCATTACGGAGGAGGCGATCGCCCGCTACCTGGTGAGCGCGTACTTCAACGCGGCGATCCTCGTCCCCGACGCCCTCGGCGTCCTCGAAGGCGTGGAAATCGCGACCCCCCGCACCTGACGTGACCGTTGACCTGCGGCGTGTTGCCCTTAAAAGCGGCCGGATAAGGGCAACACGCCGCAGATCAACGACACCGGTGGATGCCGCACTACTAGCTTGAGATCCAACTTCCAAGGATCACGTCGGTGCGGGTTGCCAAGATGGGGCGATGCCCGACGAAACCGGCGACCAGCCGATGCCGATCTGGACGTGCTGGAACCATTGGATCGCGATCTCCACCGACGACCAGGCCGGCGTCATGCGGACCCTTGGCCTGTCAAAGGCCGAACCGGCCTCACCTTCGCTCAAGCGCAAGAGGTGATCGACGCCGACGGCCATGGCGATTCTGAGGACGATCGATCGCTGGCGCGCGTTTACGTCACGCCCGAGGTCGAAGGCTGGACGCTGGTCATCGGAGCCTGGTGCGATCCCTACGACGAGCAGCGCCGCCACGATGTGCTTGCGCTGTGTCGTCGGCTCAGCAGGCGCTATGGCCGGGCGCAGGCGTACTACTACGGTGCCCAGGGCGACGGCTCGACCTGGCTGCTGACCGAACACGGCACCGTAATGCGCCGGTACTCGGCCGTCGGGCTGGATGACGAATTGCTGACACTGGGCGATCCATTGCCACAGGAACGAGCCGCCTGGCACGAGCAGTTGAGGTACCCGCTCGACTGGGACCCCTCCACCGCCGACGAGGAACAAATCGAGGAATGGCGGCGGGTGGCGTTCGACCTGGCTCCCGAGATTTCCGCCTTCCATGGCATCAGTCCGATGGACTTCGATCAAGGAATGCGGATAAGAGGAACCGGCCTGCTCGCGCGGGCCCCGTCGGCGCCCTCGCATCACGATGGAAGCTGACGAGGTTCTGGAACGTCCAGCCAGATGCGCGCCGGGCGAATGAGGTTAAATCTCACGACTGAGGCGTGTTTAAAAAGTTCGGTTGGCATGGCAGCTTCCAGGCTCGTGACGAGCCGCACATCATCGACGATCGCGAGCGGTCGCCAGTCCGTGAGGCGAAATTCCCGAGCATCCGAATCTCCAGGAATGGTCGAGATAGCCGGGTCTGGTCGGTTCCTTCTGCGTCGCGACGCCGTGTGCTCACTGTCGCTGGAGGAGCGATTTGCTGGAACGTTAGGCCGGAGAGGTCACGTGGTCGTTGCTAGTCGGCCCTGTCGGAAGCGCAGCGTGGTCTCCAGGTTCACGGTGCGGTCGCGGATGGGGGCCCCGAGGACGAGTTCGGCGTGCAGCGTCGCGTGGACTTCGTCCCCGCGCGTTTCGCCGAAGGCGATGCGGGTGACGTCGACAGGGTTGTGGGTGCCGACGAGGTAGATCGATCCGTCGATGTAGCCGTCCTCGGGATTCACCGGGAAGGTGAAAGTGCGGGCGCTGAGCGCGGTGAGGTTTTCGGCCGGGAGGCTGATGAAGTCGAGCCTGAATTCTGTTTCGACGAGTTCGGGTCCTGCTTGCCCCGGCCGAAAGGTCTCCGGTTCGTACTCGTCGTCGGCGGAGAAGGGCTCCAGCGGGATGTCGATGCTCCAGGTCCCGGCGACGGGGCTGTCGAGGTCTGCCGTGTAGTAGGTGATGGTGCCCGGCTTGAGACGGAGAAGCTCGTCGCTGAAGTCGATCACGGAGTTGACCGTAGCGTCGTGTGGTCAGGCTTGGGTTAGGGCGTAGAGGAGTGGGCGTAGGCGGTCGGTGGTGTTCTGCTCCTGCCGCCAGACGAGCCGTAGGCGGAGGGGCGGTGTCTGGACGTCGACGGCTTCGAGGCGGCCGGAGTCGAGGTCGCTCGGGCCGCGAACTCGGGGAGGAGCGCGATTCCGCGGCCGGTGGCGACCCATTCGCGGACCTGCGCCAATCCGCCGACGGCGGTGAGATCGACGTCGGGGCCGAGCCAGCGTTGGGCGGCCATCCAGAAGGAGCAGCGCGGCTCGCGTCCGATCAAGCCTCCGGTTTTCTGGATTTCTTGCATGCTCACGCGGTGTCCGAGAAGCGGGTGCTTTGGCGGGGCGACGACCGTCATGGCGACCTCGCGGACGTCCACGTACTCCAGGTCTGGGGCGGGGCTGGGGAAGCCGAGGTCGCCGATGTGGTCGCCGAGGTCGAGGAGGACGGCCGCGTCGATCTCGTTGTGTTCGAGTGCGTTGAGGAGACGGTTGCGGTCGGGGTCCGGGCGTAGATGCACCCGGAGATCGGGACGCGCTTGCCTCAGGTCGTCGAGGACGGCCGGTAGGAGTTCGTCCGCGATGGAGGCTTGTGCTCCGACGGCGAGGGGCGGTGCGGCGCGGAGCCGTTCGGCCGCGCCGTCCAGTACTTCGAGGGCTTCGGCGGCCGTGACCAGGTAGGAGCGGCCGGAAGCCGTCGGGTGCATGCCGGCGCGGTCGCGGGTGAACAGCGGTGTTCCGAGTTCGGCTTCGAGGCGGCGTACCCGGTCGGAGACCGAGGACGGTGCGAGGCCTTGAGTCGCCGCGGTCTTGTTGACCGTCCGATGCTGCAACAGCGCGACGGCGGTCCGGAGTTGGTCCAGGTCCACGTGCTCACTTTAGGCAGGTGTTCGGAGTTGCCGAATGGTGGTGCGATGGTGCCGGTCGTGCGGAATGCGGCGGCGGCGGAATCTGTGGGTCGTTCTTCTTCACCGGACCGAGGAGATCCATGTCGTCCATCCCCGCTCGGCGACCGGCCCAGTTGGTGGGTATTTCGCTGGCCTACTTCATGGTGCTGCTGGACACCACGGTGCTCGCCGTGGCCGAACCCGACATCATGAGTTCGCTCGACGTCGGGGTCGTCGGCGTCGGCTGGGCCACCACGATCTACACGCTGGCGCTGGCGTCCGCGCTGGTGTTCGGGGGCGGCCTCGCCGACCGCGTGGGGGCTTACCCGGTGTTCGTCGGCGGGGTGATCGGCTTCGGGACGACCTCGCTGGCGTGCGCGCTCGCGCCCGACCTGGCGTTCCTGCTCGTGTTCCGGGCGCTGCTGGGCCTCTTCGCCGCGGCGATCATCCCGAGTTCGCTGAGCTTGATCGCCGCTCTTTACCGCGAGCCCGGACCGCGCGGCCGGGCCATCAGCGCCTGGGCGGCGATCAGCGGCGCCGCCATGGCCGCGGGCCCCGTGCTCGGCGGTCGGCTTGTGACTTCGGACGGCTGGCGCACCGTCTTCGTGATCAACGTGCCGCTGGCGCTCGTCGTCCTCGTGCTCTGCCGCACGCGGGTCGTGAGCGCACGGTACGCGCGTGCGACGTCCTGGCTTCCGCATCTCGGGTTGGCGGCGACGCTCGCCGTGGCGACGCTCGCGATCACCCAGGCGGGTCGACGCTCCTGGCTCCCGGCGGCGCTGCTCGGGGTGGTTGCGTTGGGGCTGGCGTACGGCACGGTGATCATTGATCGGGCCTCGGCGGCACCGATCGTCCCGGCGGCTCTGCGCCGCAACCGGGCGGTGTGGGTCGGTTTCGGGTGGGGCGCGGCGGTCAACTACGCCCTCACGACGGTGATCTTTTCGCTTCCGCTCCTGCTCCACGCGACCGCGGAGGAGGTGGGGACGACGCTCCTGCCGATGACGCTGCTGGTCGCTCTGAACCCGCTGGTCACGGGACGGCTCGTCGCCGCCTACGGACCCCTGCGGCCGATCCGGACGGGCTTCGCGGCCTTCCCGATCGGCCTCGGGCTCGTCGCCGTCGCGACGGCCGGGCACGAACGGCCGCTCGTCCTCGGCTTCGGTCTGCTGCTGTGCGGCCTCGGGGTCTCCTGGACTCTGCCCGCGCTGGTCGGGTTCGCCATCGGACATGCCGCTCCGGAGGCCGCCGGTTCCGTCGGCGGCATCCTCAACGCCACCCGTCAGGTCGGTGCCACCGTCGCCGCCGCGGTCGCGGGCGCCACCCTGGCCCATCGTGACGACGGTGCGGCCGTTGTCCCGTTTCTGATCGCGGCGATCGTCTGCGTACTCGGGTTCGTCAGTGCCATGTTGCCGAGCCTTTCCCGGGTGAAGACGTCGTCCCGGAGCAAGGCCGCCGAAGCGCCGCCGAAGTGAGCCGAGTCGGTGCGGGTGGGCATCATCGACGAGGTCGGGCGCGCCGATGCGGTCGAATTCATCGAGCGGTTCTCGGCGGCGGGCTCGGAGCGACCGGGTTTTCCGGGGCCGGGCGCAGGGCTATCAGGGCTATGTCGTCGGTGCCGTCGGCGCCGAGCCTGATGAGCAGTTCGTCGCAGAAGACGCCGAGGGGCGCGTCGGCGAGGGCGGCGGTCTGGACGCGGAGTCGTTCCATCGAGTCGGCGATGGGTTCGTCGCGGCGTTCGATGAGGCCGTCGGTGTACAGCAGGACGGTCGAGTGCGCGGGCAGCGGCGTACGGGCCGTGGGGCGCGGGAGGTCGACGCCGGTGCCGAGCATGAGGCCCGCGCCGTCGTCGAGGAAGCGGGTGTCGCCGTCGGGGAGCGTCAGCAGCGGCGGCAGGTGACCGGCGGACGAGTGGACGAACTCCCACGGGCCGGAGCCCTTGACGAGGGCGTAGACGCAGGTGGCGGTGACTTCGTCATCGGTCAGGAGCCGGTTCGCCGCGTCGAGGTGGTGCAGGACCGTCGAGGGGGGTTCCTGGCAGACGACGGCGACGCCGCGCATCATGCTGCTCAGCCGGCTCATCGCGGCGGTGGCGTCGATGTCGTGGCCGGAGACGTCGCCGATGACCAGGGCGAAGTCGCCGTTGGGGAGGCAGAAGCCGTCGTACCAGTCGCCGCCGACCTGGGCGGTGATGGTGGACGGTGCGTAGCGCGCGGCGACCTGCAGGTTCGGGATCGTGGGCAGGGTCGGGAGCAGCGACTGCTGGAGGCGTTCGGCGATCGTGCGGGCCTGGTCGTACAGGCGCGTGTTCTCGATCCCGATGGCGATTCCCCGGGCCAGGTCCTGGACGAACGCGAGGTCGCCGCGGGTGGGCGGTTCGGGGGTGGTGCGGCCGAGGGTGAAGGTGCCGAGGACGTCGCGGTGGGCGCGCAGCGGGGCGATGACGGCGTTGTCGGTGCCGAGCGCCTCGAACAGTTCGGCGTGCCGGGCGTCGAGGGGGCTGTCGCCCTGCGGGGTCGCGTCGGTGAGCGGGCCGGCGCCGCGCAGGGCCCGGGCGAGCGGCCCGCGGGCGGCGTGCGTGAGCGGGGGGAGCGGGCCTTCGAACGCGGCGGGCGGCGGCCGGTCCGGGTCGTGGTGGACGACGATCCTGCGTTCCAGCGAGCCGTGCTCGCCGAGCAGGACCACCGAGCACCAGTCGGCGAGGCGCCGGGTCAGCATCCGGCCGACCTGGCGGAGGCCCTGCGTCAGGTCCGGGGCGCGCTGAGCGCGCGCTCGCAGTCGGTGAGGAGGGCGAGCCGTTCCAGCGGCGACAGGCCGATGTTCGGGCCGGGCGCACGCCGTTCGGTGCGGGGCCTTTCGGGTTCGCGTTCCTCCTCGGGGCTTTCGGCGCGCTCGGACGGCTCGGGCGCGGCCGTCCGGGGGAAGAGCTGGGCGACGAAGACGGTGCGCCCGTCGTGCAGCTCCTGGCTCTGGATGAGCAGGCGGATGGGGATCGGCCTGCCGTCGCTGTGCAGGGCGGGGAGCGGCACGGCCCGGCCGAGGATGCGCGGGCGGCCGGTGAGCAGGAGGGACGTGAACGCGGCGACGTGCCGTTCGCGCAGGTGCTCGGGGACGAGCATGGTGAGCCGCTCGCCGACGAGCTCGTCGGCGCTCCAGCCGAGGAGGTCGGTCACCGACTCGTTGACCGCGATGATGCGGTTCGCGTCGTCGACGGCGATCGTCGGGAGCCTGCTGCCCTGCACCTGGTCGGAGTCCCAGGGCATCAGGTCGAGGGGGCTCGCGGTGGGGTCGCGGGGGACGACCGTCCAGGCGATGGGCTGCCCGCCGCCGAGCTGGCCGATGATCTCGTCGAGCATCCAGTCCTGCATGGCGGTGGTCTGGGGGAGGGACGGACGGCTCAGGATGTGCTCGCCGCGGGCGGCTTCCTCGGCCAGGTCGAGGACGCGCCGCAGGGTGACGATGCCCGGCGCGGCGTCCGCGGGGACCGACAGCGGCAGGGTGCGGATGTCGGCGTCGGACGGGTGTTCCGCGGCCGCGGCCAGCAGCCGGGCGCCGATCATGTTGTTGACGTCGTGCGCGGTGCGGAGATCGTCCGGGCGTATCCCGAGCGGTCGTCCGCCGGCGGAGGCGAGCAGGAATTCGCGCAGGACCGCGTACCGGTGCTGCTGGGCGGCCATGCACAGCGCCCAGGGGACGTCGACGAGCGTCACGGCCCGGTGCGCGGTGTCGTGGGGGGCGCGTTCCCACCCGGAAGGGGCGGCGGGGCGCCCGAGTTCGAACCACACCGTTTTGCCGTGTTCGCCCATGTCGACGCCGTGCCGGGACGCGAGCTGCTCGACCAGGTACAGGCCGCGTCCCGTGTCGGCGTAGGGGTGGCGGCGCTGCGGCACCAGGTCGAGGCGGGGCGCGCGGTCGGCGACCCGCGCGCGGACGCCGCCGCCCGCGACCCGGACCGACACCTCGACCTGGGTGCGGGCGTGCAGGACCGCGTTGGTCACCAGTTCGCTGACCAGGAGGACGGCCGTGTCCGCCACGTCCGGGGCGACGGCCCCTTCCAGCCGGCCCCGGACGAACCTCCGGGCCAGCGCGGAGCTTTCCGGCCGCGCCGGTAGCGACCGTGCCGCCCCCACGGCATCGTCCTCGCCCATAGCTCCGATTTCTGCCCGCCATCCCGGCCGTCATGCGGCCGCGTTCCGGGGGAAGACACCGGAAGGGACCGGAAGGGACCGGAAGGGACCGGATCGGTCAGGAATCGAGAAGCGCGCCCGGCCGGGACGCGCCTAGCGTGGTCGATTCGAACATCAGATCGAACGAGCGGAGGGCGGCGATGGCGAAGCAGGAGAAGGCGGGGCCCGGGGCGGTGTCGCGGTGGATGCAGCACAAGGCGAACGCCCGCGTGAACCGCAAGATCCGGCAGGGCCGCGGCAAGGCGATGGGCATGGACGTCCTGATCCTCAACACCGTGGGCAGCCGGAGCGGCGAGCCGCGGGAGACGCCGGTGGCGTGGTTCGCGGACGGCGAGGACCGGCTGATCGTCGCGTCCGGTGGCGGCGACCGGCATCCGGACTGGTTCGTCAACCTGATGGCGCGCCCGGAGCGCGCGTCGATCGAGATGCTCGGCCGCGCGGCCGTCCCGGTGACGCCGCGGCGGCTGGAGGGCGCCGACCGCGAGCGGGCCTGGGCGGTCATCGCCGCAGCTCAGCCGCGTATCGCGAAGTATCAGAGCAAGTCCGGCCGGGAGTATCCCGTGGTCCGCCTCAGCACGGACGGAGATCGGTCAATGTTGTCCTGATCACACACCGTGTTAGCGAAAAGTACCCCGGGAACCCCTTATAGAAAGCTGTGCGCAGGGCTAACGTTCGCCGTGTATGTCACGTTCGTGGCTTGTTGTCACGGAATGTGCTGATAAGCATGCCGAACGTGAGACGGTACGTGTCCGACTAGTTGCTCCACGTCATATCGGGGGTCGTGCGCACAGGGAGGCAGACCGATTCAGCGGCAAGATTTCGGCGACAATCCGACTGAGGTCCGCGACACCAACCACTACGAGAAGGAGTACGTCACCGGCTTCGTCGAGAAGTGGGACGAACTCATCGACTGGAGGAGGCGCTACGAGAGCGAAGGCTCCTTCTTCATCGACCAGCTGAAGGCGCGGGGCGTCAAGCGGGTGCTCGACGTCGCCACGGGAACCGGGTTCCACTCGGTACGCCTCGTCCAAGAGGGCTTCGACACGGTCAGTGCCGACGGCAGCCACGAGATGCTGCGGAAGGCGTTCGAGAACGGCTTCACCTACGGCCAGTACGTCCTCAAGGTGGTGCAGGCCGACTGGCGCTACCTCAACCGCGACGTCCACGGCGAGTTCGACGCCATCATCTGCCTGGGCAACTCGTTCACCCACCTGTTCTCGGAACGTGACAGGCGCAAGGCCCTCGCGGAGTTCTACGCCCTGCTGAAGCACGACGGCGTGCTCATCATCGACCAGCGCAACTACGACTCGATCCTCGACGACGGGTTCAGCAGCACGCACTCGTACTACTACTGCGGCGAAGAGGTCACGGCCGAGCCGGAGTACGTCGACGAGGGGCTAGCGCGGTTCCGGTACCGGTTCCCGGACGGCAGCGAGTACGCCCTCAACATGTTCCCGCTGCGCAAGAACTACATGCGGCGGCTCATGCGGGAAGTCGGCTTCCAGCGGGTCGACACGTTCGGGGACTTCCAGAAGACCTACCACGAGGCCGACCCCGACTTCTTCATTCACGTGGCGGAGAAAATGTACCGGGAAGACGACACGAGCCTCTCCTACTCCACCGCGGTCAGCACCGCCCGCGACTACTACAACTCCGACGACGCCGACGCGTTCTACCACTCGGTGTGGGGCGGCCAGCACATCCACGTCGGCGTCTACGAGGACGGCGACACGATCGACGCGGCGAGCGGCCGGACCGTCGAGCGGATGGCGTCCGGTCTGAACCTGACGCCGGACGTGCACGTCCTCGACGTCGGCGCCGGGTTCGGCGGCTCCGCCCGGTACCTCGCCCGCACCTACGGCTGCAAGGTCACGTGCCTCAACCTCAGCGAGGTCGAGAACGCGCGCAACCGCGCGGCGAACAAGGAGCAGGGCCTCGACGAGCTGATCGACGTGGTCGACGGCTCCTTCGAGGAACTGCCGTTCAACGACAACTCGTTCCACGTCGTGTGGTCGCAGGACGCGCTGCTGCACGGCGGCGACCGCATCCGGGCGCTGGAGGAGATCGTCCGGGTCCTCAAGCCGGGCGGCGAGTTCGTCTTCACCGACCCGATGGCGGCCGACGACTGCGCTCGCGCGACGCGCCTGCGCCCATCTCGACGGCTCCACCTCGACACGATGGGCGCGCCCGGTTTCTACCGCCGGGAACTGGCGCGGCTGGGCCTGTCGGTCGAGTTCGACGACCTCACGCGGCACCTCACCACGCACTACGGGCGGGTGCTGCGGGAGACCGAGGCGCACGAGGCCGAGATGGCGGGCAAGATCAGCGCCGACTATCTCGAGCACATGAAGACCGGCCTGCGGAACTGGGTCGACGGCGGCGCGAACGGCCGCCTGAAGTGGGGGATCTTCCGCTGCAAGAACTGACGCCCGGATCCTGACCACGGGACGGCCGGACGGTGCGGAGGCGCACCGTCCGGCCGCGGCGTTTCACGGCCCGTCAGAGATCGGCGACGAATCGCGTATCCGCTGGTAGGGAACGAGGTTGGCCGGTTCGTGAAGGCCGACCGCGTCCCAGCGGGGAGGGCGGCGATCGCGGACGAGAGTGATCTACGGAACAATGGGGGTGATCTCGGCGAGGAGGCGTTTTGAACGCGGATGTGCGGTTCACCGTCACGCGGACGCTGACGAAGGATCAGCAGGCGCGGCGGGAGCGGCTGATCGACGCGGCGTGGAACCTGGCGGTGGAGGGCGGCTACGCGGCCGTCACCATGCACGATGTCGCGGACCGCGCGGGCGTCGCGCGCGCGACCGTCTACCGTTACTTCGCCACCAAGGACCACCTGCTCACCGAGGTCGCCGCGACCTGGGCGCACCGGGTCACCGACGACATCGACGCGCTCGCCGAAGGGGACACGCCGGTCGAGCGGCTGACGGCCCTGCTGGAGCGGATCGTCCACGTCGCCGCCGCCAACGTCACGCTCACCTCGGCGATCATCCAGGCGGTGACGGCGGACGACTCCAGCGTCGACGACTCCCGCAACGTGGTGTTCCTGTACCTGCGGGACCGGCTGTCGGCGGCGATCGGCGATCCGGTGCCGCAGCGCGAGGACGTCGAGGTCGTGCTCGGGCACGTGCTGCTCGCCGCGCTGGTCAGCGTCGCGTCGCTGCACCGTCCGGCGGACGAGGTCGCGGCGATCGTCCGGACGTCGGGACGGCTCGTCCTCGCGGGCGCGCTCGCCGGAGGCGAGTAAGACGCGGCCGGATCGGGCCCCGCGGCCGGGGCGTTTGTCATTCGGGTGACAACCGCCACCGGACTTTGCGTCACCGATGGTAAAGCCGGTTCGCCGCGCGGTCGGTAGCTTCCCAGAACGACCCCTGGACCCACAGGGGCGGGAGGTGGAACCGGTGACCACGACCTTGCAGGACCGTTCACCGCTCAAACCCTGGGTGGGCGTGCCGAGCGAACTGTCGGAGATTTTCCGGCCGCATCTGGACGGCCTCGCCGAGGAGATGATCGAGGAGATCCTCGCCGGGATCCCCGAGTACTCCCGCCCGCAGGACGAGGAGTACGCGCGGCTCGTCCGGCTCGCGGTGGAGGGCGCGCTGCGCCAGTTCGTCGACCTGATCATGGACCCGGACAGCTCGTGGGAGCAGGTCGCGGCCGTCTACCGGGAGATCGGCTGGGCGGAGGCCCGGGAGGGCCGCAGCCTGGACATCCTGCAGACGTCGATGCGGCTCGGCGCGCGCGTCGCGTGGCGGCGGCTGGCGGCGGAGTCCGAGCAGTACAACATGTCGCGGCACACCCTCGCGAGCCTCGCCGAGGCGATCTTCGCTTTCCTGGACGAGATCGCCCGCGCGGCCACCGAGGGGTACACCAAGGCCCGCGAGCAGGAGGCGGGCGAGTTGGAGCACCGCCGCAGACGGCTCCTCGACATGCTGCTGGCCGAACCGCCCGCGTCGTCCCAGGCGGTCGCCGACCTGGCGCGGCTGGCGCAGTGGCGGGTGCCGCGGACGGTCGCGGCGGTCGTGCTGTACGAGCGGGGCCGGCAGCCGTTCTCGCACCCGTCGCTGCCGCCGGACGTCCTGTCCGACGTGAACCGCCGCGAACCGTGCCTGCTGGTGCCCGACCCGAAAGGCCGGGGCGGGGCCGGATGCTGGAGTCGGCGCTGCGCGACTGGGTGGCGGCGATGGGCCCGACGGTCCGTACCGAGGACGCCGCGAAGTCGCTGCGGTGGGCGCGCGAGGCGCTGCCGCTCGCGCGCCGCGGCGTCCTGCCGTCCGACCGGCTGATCCGGTGCGCCGACCACATGCCGACGCTGGTGGTGTTCAAGGACGAGGAGCTGGTGCGGGCGGTCGCCGACCTGCGGCTCGCGCCGCTGCGGTCCGTCCGGCCGCGGCACCGCGAGCGGCTGATGCGCACGCTGCTGGCGTGCCTGCAGAACGGGTTCAACGCGACCGAGGTCGCGACCCGGCTGCACGTGCACCCGCAGACCGTCCGGTACCGGCTGCACCAGCTGGAGGAGCTGTTCGGCGAGCGCCTGTACGAGCCGGAGGCGCGGCTGGAGCTGGAGATGGCGCTGACGGTCTGGCTCACCGCACCCTCTCCATCAAGCGATTGACCAAATCATCGGGGGCGGCTACCGTCGCCGCATGACCAGCGACTCCGGCCGGGAGCGCATCATCGACGTCGCCACCCGGCTGTTCGCCGCCCTCGGCTACGACGGCACCTCCACCCGGCTCATCGCCGAGGCGGCCGGGCTCAACATCGCCACGGTCGCCTACCACGTCGGCGGCAAGCGCGACCTGTACCTGGCCGTCATGGAACGCGCCCACCAGGCCGAACGCGCCGCGCTCGAAGAGGCCCTGCGCGACCTGCCCGCCGCCGGCGCGGACGGCGCGGACGGCGCCGACGGCGCCGCGCTGCTCGCGCTCGTCGACCGGTACGTCGACTTCTGCGCGGCGAACCCGGCGGTCCCCGCGCTGTGGATGCACCGCTGGCTGTCGGACGCCGCCGACGTCGCCCACCTGGAGAGCCTCTACGTGCGGCCGCTCACGGACATGATCGTCGGCGCCGTCCGCAAGGTCGTCGGCGACGACGTGGACGTCGAGTACGCCGTCTGGACGGTCATCTGGGCCACGCACGGGTTCGCGCGCGGCGGCGTCCTCGACGCGGACGGGCGGCGGCGCGGCATGGACGACCCCGCCGAACTCGCCCGGTTCCGCGCCCACCTGCACCGGCTCGTCACCGCCGCCCTGGGGCTCCGATGACCGCCCCCACCACGACAACGACCCAAGCGCCGCTGACACGCGCGCGCCTGTTCGGCTACGGCGTCGGCTCGGTCGGCACAGGCGTGTTCTCCGCCGTCCCCGGGCTGCTCCTCCTCTACTACCTGACGGACGTGCTCGGCGTGGGCGCGGCCGTCGCCGGAGCCGTCCTCGTGCTGCCGAAGGCGTGGGACGTCCTGCTGAACCCCATCGTCGGCGCCGCCAGCGACCGCGAAGCCGTCCGGACGGGACGCCGCACCCGGCTCCTCCTCATCGGCGCGTGCACGCTGCCCGTCCTGTTCGCCGCGATGTTCGCCGTCCCGGTCGACTCGCCCGGATTCGCCGCCGTCTGGACGGGCCTGGCGTTCCTCCTCGCCGCGAGCGCCTTCGCCTGCTTCCAGGTGCCCTACGTCGCGCTGCCCGCCGAGATCTCCGCCGAACCCGCCGAACGCGGCCGCGCGATGGCCTGGCGGGTGGTCTGCCTCACCGTCGGCATCCTCGTCGCGGGCGGCGTCGCCCCCGCGATCACCGACGCGCCGGGGGCGGCCGCGGCGGGCACGCGGTGATGGGCGTCGCCGTCGGGGCCGTCATGGCCGCCGCCATGCTCGCCGGCACCCTCGCCACCCGCTGGATCCCCTCCAGCCCCGGCCCGCACGCGCTCGGCCTGCGCGCCGCGCTGCGCACCGCCCGCGGCAACCGCCCGTTCTTCGCCCTGCTCGGCACGTACGTCCTGCACACCCTCGCCGTCGCGATCATGCTCGCGGGCGCCCCCTACATCGCGACCTACCGGCTGGACGACTACGCCCTCACCTCCGCGATGTTCGTGTGCATGGTCGCGCCGAGCGCGTTCGCCGTCCCGATGTGGAACCGCCTCGCGCGCCGCTACGGGCCGGTGCCCTGCTACGTCGCCGCACTCGTCGCGTTCGCCGTCATCGTCACCGCCCTGTTCCCGCTGATCGCCTCGACGGCCGCCGTCCTCGCGCTCAGCGCCGCCGTCGGCGTCTGCTACGCGGCCACGCAGTTCCTCCCGCTCGCCCTGCTGCCCGAGACCGTCCACGCCGACACCGGACGCACCGGGCACGCCCAGTCCGGCGCGTTCACCGGCCTGTGGACGGCCGCCGAGACCGGCGCCCTCGCCCTCGGACCCGGCGTGTTCGCGCTGATCCTCGCCGCGTGCGCGTTCCGCTCGTCGGACTTCGACACCCCCGCCGTCCAGCCGGACTCCGCGCTCACCGGCGTCGCCGCCGGGTTCACGCTCGTCCCGGCCGTCCTGCTCCTGGCCGGCGTGCCGCTGCTGCTCGCCTACCGGCGGCTCGCCGCCGCCCACGACCGCAAGGAACCCGCATGACGCTCCCCGAGGACGGCCGCCCCGCCGCCGAACTGCTCGACCGGCTCGCCGCCCTCCGCGCCGCCGACCTGCCGTCCGCGGCGGCAAGGTCACCGCGTACGTCTACGACACCGGACGCGACGCCGTGCACGACCTCGCCGCCACCGCCTTCGGGGAGATGCTGGAGGTCAACTGCCTCGACCCCACCGCGTTCCCCAGCATCGTCGCCCTCGAACGCGAGGTCGTCGGCGCCGTCGCCGCCAAGCTCGGCGGCGGGACGGGCGTGTTCACCAGCGGCGGCACGGAGTCGATCATGCTCGCGGTGAAGGCCGCGCGCGACGCGCGTCCGGTCGAGGGCGTGCCGCAGATCGTCCTGCCGACCACCGCGCACCCCGCCTTCCACAAGGCCGCGCACTACCTGGGGATGGAGGCCGTGCCGGTCGACGTCGACGCCGCGTTCCGCGCGGTCCCCGCGACGATCGCGGAGGCGATCACCCCGCGGACCGTCCTCGTCGTCGCGTCCGCGCCCTCCTACCCGCAAGGCGCGATGGACCCGATCCCCGAGATCGCAGCGGCCGCCGCCGCCGCGGGCGTCCTGTGCCACGTGGACGCCTGCGTCGGCGGCTGGGTCCTGCCGTGGCTGCGCGACGCCGGACGGCCCGTCCCGCCGTTCGACCTCTCGGTGCCGGGCGTCACCTCGCTGTCGTGCGACCTGCACAAGTACGGGTACGCGCCCAAGGGCGCGTCCGTCGTGCTGTTCGCCGACCCGGCCCTGCGCCGCCGCGCCTACTTCGCGTCCGCCGAATGGCCCGGCTACACCGTCATCAACTCCGGCGTGCAGTCGAGCAAGAGCGCGGGCCCGCTCGGCGCCGCGTGGGCCACCCTCAACGCCGTCGGCGCCGCCGGATACCGCGACCTCGCCGTCCGCGCCATGGACTCCGCGGAGCGCCTCATCGCCGGACTCCCCGACGGCCTGCGCGCGCTCGGCGCCCCGGCCGTCCCGCTCGTCGCCGTCGCGTCCGACGACCCCGCACTCGACGTGTTCACCCTCGCCGACGAGGCCCGCGCCCGCGGCTGGTTCTTCCAGCCGCAGCTCTCCTACCGGGGCATCCCCGCCAACCTGCACTTCACGATCACCGGCGTGTCCGACACCGGCGCGCTCCTGGAGGCCCTCGCCGACGCCGCGAAGGCCGCCCGCGCCGCCGGACCGCCGGCCGTCCCCGACGGACTCGCGGACGCGATCGCCGCCCTCGACCTCGACACGATCGACGACGCCGGATTCGCCGAACTGCTCGCGTCCGTCGGCGCCGACCCGTCCGGCGGCGGGGGCATGGCCGTCGTCAACGCCGTCCTCGACGCCCTGCCCCCCGCCACCCGCGAGGGCCTGCTGATCCGGTTCCTGTCCGCCCTCTACGCCTAACCCAGCCGGGTCAGCCGGTCGACGACGGACGGGCCGCCGTACGCGCCCGCGAACTCCAGCGGCACCCGCGCGCGCCCGCCGTCAGCGTCCCCGTCTCCGTGCCCGCCGCCGCCTCCGCGGGCGGCTCGCCCTCGGCCGCGACGTCCACGGTCAGGCCGGGCCAGCCGACCACCGTCACCGCCGACGCCGCCCGCACCGGCGACCACGTCCCGCCCAGCCCGTCGTCCACCACCGCCACCGACGTGCCCGCTTCCGCGAGCGTCGCCGACATGAGCGCGTCCTCCGCGGCCCGCACCAGCTCGCCCGCCGCCGACACCGCACCCGCCGCGCTCGGCGTCCGCTGCCCCATCACCGCGCCGACGATCAGCGTCGCGACCCCCGCGACCTCCTTGCGCGCCGCGAACACGAAGTTGCCGCCCGCCGCGTCCGTGAACCCCGTCTTGCCCCCGACGACCCCGAACCGCCCCAGCAGGAAGTTGCCGCCCTGCCGCACCGGCCCGCCGTTCGCGGGCTCGTACGTCCGCTGGTTCACGATCTCCGCGAACGCCGGAACGCCCATCGCGGCCCGCAGCAGCTTCACCTGATCGGCCGCCGTGCTCACCGTCCCCGAGTCGTACCCGGCCGGATCGGTGTACGTCGTGTTCGTCATGCCCAGCTCACGAGCCGCCGCGTTCATCTTGGCCACGAACGCCTGCACGTTGCCCGCGTCCCACTTCGCCAGCTCGTGCGCCACGTCGTTCGCGGAGATGATCAGCAACGCCTCCAGCGCCTTGCGCTGCGTCAACCGCTGCCCCTGCGTGATCCCCAGCAGCGACTCGCCCCGCTGCCGCCGCATCGGCATCTGCGCGACGCCCTCCGCCGACACCGCCAGCGTCGGCCCCGGCTCGCCCGGCCGCAGCGGATGCTCCCGCAGGTACACGTACGCCGTCATCACCTTCGCGACGCTCGCCGTCGGCGCCGGCTGCGCACCCCCCGACGTCCCCATCATCCCGAGCCCCTCGACGAACACCGCCGACTGCCCCGACCCCGGCCACGGCAACTGCGGCGCCGCCCCCGGGCGGTGTGCTCCGCCGCGATCGTCAACCGCAACTCCGGATCCGGCACCGGCCGCAGCAACTGCGCCGTCACGACCGCCATCACCAGGACGAGCGCCGCGACCAGCAGCCATGGCCACCCGCGCCGCCGCCGCGGCTCGTCCTCGGGCACCCCCGCGACCTGCGGCACGTCCTGCCGCGTGACATCCCCGACCGGCGGCGCGTACCCGACGAACCGGACGAGCCCCGCACCGTCGGACGCGTCCGCCGAAGGCAGCGCCGGCAGCGCCGACGGCGCCGTGACCTCCCGAACCCCGAACGCCTGCCCGCCTGGCGGCCCCGTCCGCGCCACCTCGGTCGTCGCGGGAGGTGTCTGCGGCGCGGAGGCGTGTGGTCCGGATGCGCGCGTCGGGCGTTCGGCTGGTTGTGGTTCGGGTTGGTCGGTGTTCGGCTCCGTCTGCGTCACTTCCGCCGTGGGGGGCGGGGGGTGCGGCGCGGAAGCGCGTGGCCCGGTGGTCGGGGTTGGCGTCTCGTCGGTGTTGTCGGGCTGGTCTGTGCTCGGAGCCGTCTGCGCCGCTTCGGTTGTGCGGGGCGGTGTCTGCGGCGCGATGTCGTGTGGTTCGGGTTGGTCGGTGTCCGGTCCCGTTTCTGCCGCTTCCGTTGTGCTGGGTGCGGGCTGTGGCGCGGTGGCGTGGGGGCCGGACGTGCGTGTCGGGCGTTCGCCCGGACGGTCGGCGTCCGGCTCGTCCGCGTTGTCGGGTTGGTCCTCGTCCGGGGACGCTTCGCCGGTCGGCTCTTCGGGACGGTCGGTGTCCGCGGGCGGCTCGTCGTCCGGGGCGTCCGCGGGGTCGGGCGTCTCCTCGGTGGTGTCGCGTTCGTCCGTGTCCGGGGCGGACGCCTCGGCCGGCTCGTCGTCCTCGTCCTCGTCCTCGGACGGGACGGGGAGGGGCTCGGCTCGCGTGACGGCGGTCCCGGGGCGCCGGACGGCGATGTCCTCGCGGGTCTTCGTGATGTCCGGGACGCGGAACTCGGCCGTGGGCGTCCGGGCGGGGGCGCGGTCGGCCGGTTCGGTGCTCTCCGAGGCGTCCGGGGCTTCCGGGGCGTCCGGAATGTCGGTCACGAGCCGCTCCTCCTTGAGTTGTGCGACGGCATGCAGGCGGAGCGGTCGATCGTCGAGGCCCCCGTGTACTGATGAGGATGCACCGGCGGGGCGAATGGTTCGGACGAGTTGCGGATTATTGACTTCCTTTCCTTCCGGACGGGAGAGTCCGCGCGCCGCGCCGGAGAACCGTGAACTCTTTCGCGGGGATGCGGAGAGATGTCGGGGACAGAGCCCCCGCACGGGAAGGCCGGCATACATGCCATGGTTGCCGCGATGACCGCACCTCCAGCGGTTCCGATGCTCGACGCCGAACTCATAGAGTCTTCGCTCACCGACCCGGAATCGTTCGCAGCGCTGTTCGACCGTTATTCCGCGATGCTCTACCGGTACGTGTCCCGTCGGCTCGGGCCGGAGACGGCCGAGGACGTGGTGGGGGAGACGTTCCTGGCCGCGTTCGGCGGCCGGCACCGTTACGACCTGTCCCGGCCGGACGCGCGGCCCTGGCTGTTCGGGATCGCGACGAAGCTGATCGCGCGGCATCACCGGACGGAGGCGGCGCGGTACCGGGCGCTGCTGCGCAGTCCGGTGGACGGGCCCGCGGAGGGGCCCGCGGAGCGGGTCGCGGCGGGCGTGACGGCGTCGGCGGTGCGTCCGGCGCTGGCCGCGGCGCTGGCGGCGCTGCCGCGGGACCGCGACGTCCTGCTGCTGGTGGCGTGGGGCGACCTCGCGTACGAGCAGGTCGCGGACGCGCTGGGCGTGCCGGTCGGGACGGTGCGGTCCCGGCTCCATCGGGCGCGGCGCAAGGTGCGTGCGGCGCTCGGCGACACCAACCCGATGCACGAGGAGGAATGACCGTGGACGATCTGGAGCTGATCCGCGGCCTCGGCCGGGATCTGGAGCACGAGCCGCCCGCGTCGCTGGTGCGGCAGCGGGAGCGGCTGCTGCGGGCGGGGCCCCGCCGGAGGCGGCCGGGGCGGTGGGCGCTGCTCGGGCTGGTGGCGGTGGTGACGGCGGCGGCCGTCCTGGTGCCGGTGCTGTTCCTGCGGGACGGCCGGTCGGCGGGTCCGGTGGCGGAGGAGCGGGCGATCGAGACGGGCGCGTTCAACGTGCTGCTGATCGGGTCGGACGGGCGGGGCGGCGACTCGGCGAGGTCGGACACGCTGATGCTGCTGCACGTCCCGAACGGGCGCGGCAGCGCCCGGGTGGTGAGTTTCCCCCGCGACATGCTGGTGGACGTTCCCCGGTGCGCGGGGAGCAACCAGGGCATGATCAACTCCGCGTTCACCGCCGGGGGCGCGGCCTGCGCGCGGCAGACGGTCGAGGCGCTGACGGACGTCCGGATCGATCGGACGGTGACGGTCGGGTTCGCGGGGTTCCGGACGATCGTGGACGCGCTCGGCGGCGTCGAGGTGACGGTGCCGCGGCCGATCGAGGATCGGAAGGCGGGGCTGTCGCTGCCCGCGGGAAAGCAGCGGCTGGACGGCGGGGACGCGCTCGCGTTCGTGCGCCTCCGCTACGGGCGCGGGGACGGTTCGGACCTGTCGCGGATCGAGTGGCAGCAGAAGTTCCTGGCGGCGATGGCCCGGCAGGTCGCGGAGCTGCGGAACGATCCGGTGGGGTTCGCGAAGTTCGTGAAGGCGGTCGCGGGGGCGGTCGAGACGGAACCGGCACTGGACGCGCGGGGCCTGCTGGAGCTCGCGGAGAGCATGCCGAAGGTCGGGGCGGACGACGTCGGGTTCGGCACCGTGCCGGTGGTGCCGGCGCCGGGCGACCGGAACCGGGTGGTCCTGGACGGGGAGCGTGCGGAGCGGCTGTTCGCCCAGCTCAGAGCGGGGTGAGTGAGTCCGGTTCTTGCGGGTAGGGGGCGAATCGTCCCGGGGTTCGGCAGATCACCGCGAGTTCGAGGAGTACAGGGATGGCCAGGAAGATTCGCGACATCATGACCGGTTCGCCGACGTCGGTGTCGCCGGAGCTCGACATCGTCACCGTGGCACGGGCGATGCGCGACGAGGACATCGGCGCCGTGCTCGTCGCGGAGGGCGACGAGATGCAGGGGCTGGTGACCGACCGTGACCTCGTGGTCCGGGGGCTCGCCGCGGGCGACGATCCGCGGCAGGTGAAGATCGGCGGGCTGGCGAGCAGGGCCACCGCGACGATCGGCCCGGACGACACGACGGACAAGGCCGCGCAGCTCATGCGGGAACGGTCGGTGCGGCGGCTTCCGGTCGTCGAGGACGGCCGGCCGGTCGGGATCGTCTCCATCGGCGACCTGGCCGTGGAGAAGGACTCCGAGTCGGCCCTCGCCGACATCAGCGCGGCGCGGCCGAACACCTGACGCCGCGAGGCGCGCGCCCGGCGGGAGGCGGGGAGGCCCCCGCCGGGCGCGTCACGGCAGGGCCGTGAGAAGGCGGCCGATTTCCTCTTCGGTGTTGTAGTAGTGCACGGAGGCCCGGACGGCCGCGGCGACGGCGTCCGGGTCGTATCCGTGGGCGGCCGGGCTGGAGACGTTCACGTTGATGCCCTGTTCCCGGACGGCCTGCTGGATCGCGCGCGGTTCGTGCCCGTCCACGGTGAAGGTCACGATTCCCGACTTGCGCGTGCCGCGGTCCAGGACGGACGTGCCGGGGCGGGCGGCGAGTTCCGTGCGGAGCGTCGCCGCGAGCGAAACGACCCGCTTCTCGATCTCGTCCATGCCGAGCGCGGACGCGTAGTCGGCGGCGGCCGCGAGGCCGAGCTGCCCGGCGACGAACCGTTCCCACGTCTCGAAGCGGCGGGCGTCCGGTCGCGGCTCGTAGTCGGGGGCGCGCCACTCGGCGGCGTGCAGGTCGAGGAACGGGGGTTCCAGCGTCGGGACGATCTCGCGCCGGACGTACAGGAACCCGGTGCCGCGCGGGCCGCGCAGGAACTTGCGTCCGGTCGCCGACAGCATGTCGCAGCCGATCTCGCGGACGTCCACGGCGAGCTGCCCGACCGACTGGCAGGCGTCCAGCAGGTAGAGGACGCCGTGGCGGGCGCACAGCCGGCCGACTTCGGCGGCCGGGTTGACCAGCCCGTTGTGGGTGGGGACGTGGTTGAGCGACACCAGCCGGACGCCGCCCTTCGCGAGTTCGGCGTCGAGCGCGGGCAGGGAGATCGCGCCGTCCGGGCCGTCCGGGACGACCTCGACGCGGGCGCCCGTCGCGGACGCGACCTGCCGGTAGGCGATCGCGTTGCTGGAGTACTCGCCGGACGTGGTGAGGATGCGGTCGCCTTCGGCGAACGGGATCGAGTAGAACGCCATGTCCCAGGCGCGGGTGGCGTTCTCCACGTAGGCGATCTCGTCCGCGCGCGCGCCGATGAGGCCCGCGATCGCGTCGTAGAAGTGCTCGATCGCGGCCGCCTCGCGTTCGGCGGCCTCGTAGCCGCCGATCGTCGCCTCCAGTGCGAGATGGCCGGTCACCGCGTCGAGCACCGAACGCGGCGGCAGTGCGGCGCCCGCGTTGTTGAGGTGCGCCACGCGCGCGCATCCCGGTGTGTCGGCCCGCAGCTTCCCGACGTCCATGCGCCCCTCCCGGAAATGTCGGACCCGCGCGCGAGACTGGGCGCGGGCGGCGGAACTTGACCTCAATCTTTCTTGAGGTCTGATGATGGTCCACGACGGAGCATCTCAGAAAACGGGGATATCGCATGGACATGGAAGTCACCGCGTGGATGTCGCTGCACCATGCGGCCACCGCGCAGGACAGCAGACCTTTCTCCAAGGCGACGCTGCGCCGGATCGGCGCCTTCGCCCGCCCCCATCGCCGCACCCTCACCGTGTTCCTGCTGTTCAGCGTGGTCCTCGCGGTGCTGGCGGTCGCGACGCCCGTGCTGGCCGGACGGGTCGTCGACGCGATCGTCGACCGCTCCGGCCCGTCCACCGTGGTGTGGCTCGCGGTGCTGATCGCCGTGCTGGCGCTCGCCGAGGGCGCGCTCGGGCTCGCCAACCGGTGGCTGTCGGCCCGCATCGGCGAGGGCCTCATCCTCGACCTGCGCACCTCGGTGTTCGACCACGTGCAGCGGATGCCGGTCGCGTTCTTCACCCGCACCCGCACCGGCGCGCTCGTCAGCCGCCTCAACAACGACGTGATCGGCGCGCAGCGCGCGTTCAGCGACACCCTCTCCGGCGTCGTCAGCAACCTGGTGATGGTCGCGCTGACGTTCGGGGTGATGGTGGGCATCTCGTGGCAGATCACCCTGCTCGCGCTGGTGCTGCTGCCGCTGTTCCTGCTGCCCGCCCGCCGGATGGGCGCCCGCCTCGCCCGGCTCGAACGCGAGGCCGTCGCGCACGACGCCGCGATGAGCACGCAGATGACCGAGCGGTTCTCCGCCCCCGGCGCCACCCTGATCAAGCTGTTCGGACGGCCCGCGCGCGAGTCCGCCGAGTTCGCCGCACGCGCCCGCCGCGTCCGCGACATCGGCGTCCGCACCGCGATGGTGCAGCACGTGTTCATCACCGCGCTGACGATGGTGTCGGCGCTCGCCCTCGCGCTCGTCTACGGTCTCGGCGGCTACCTGTCGCTGCGCGGCTCCCTGGACGCCGGCGCCGTCGTCGCCCTCGCGCTGCTGCTCACCCGCCTGTACGCGCCGCTGACCGCCCTCGCCAGCGCCCGCGTCGAGGTGATGAGCGCGCTGGTCAGCTTCGAGCGGGTCTTCGAGGTCCTCGACCTGAAGCCGCTGGTCGCCGAGAAGCCGGACGCGCGCGACGTCCCCGAGGGGCCCGCGTCGATCGAGTTCGACGACGTCCGGTTCTCCTACCCGTCGCCCGACAAGGTGTCCCTCGCCTCGCTGGAGGAGGTCGCGACCCTCGACACCCGGGGCGGGCAGGAGGTCCTGCACGGCATCTCGTTCAAGGCCGAACCGGGGCAGATGGTCGCGCTCGTCGGCTCGTCCGGCGCCGGGAAGTCCACGATCGCGCAGCTCCTGCCGCGCCTGTACGACGTCGATTCGGGCGCCGTCCGGCTCGGCGGCGCCGACGTCCGCGACCTGTCGTTCGCCGCCATCCGCGCGACGCTCGGCATGGTCACCCAGGACGGGCACCTGTTCCACGAGTCGATCCGGGAGAACCTCCTGCTCGCCCGGCCCGAGGCCACCGAGGACGACCTGTGGGGCGTCCTGCGCCGCGCCCGCCTCGACGCGCTGATCGAGAGCCTGCCGGACGGCCTGGACACGATCGTCGGCGAGCGCGGCTACCGGCTGTCGGGCGGTGAGCGGCAGCGGCTCACCATCGCCCGGCTGCTGCTCGCCCGGCAGCGCGTCGTGATCCTCGACGAGGCGACCGCCCACCTCGACTCGACGTCCGAGGCCGCCGTGCAGGAAGCCCTCGCCGAGGCCCTCGACGGGCGCACCGCCGTGGTCATCGCGCACCGGCTGTCGACCGTCCGCGCCGCCGACCTGATCCTCGTGGTCGAGGACGGCACGATCGTCGAACGCGGCACCCACGACGAGCTGCTCGCCGCCGACGGCCGCTACGCCGACCTGTACCGCACCCAGTTCAGCGACGACGCGGCCTCCCCGTCCCTGGAGGCCGTCTCCTGACCGGGCGGGGCCCGGGCGGCGGCGCGGCGATGAGTTCCGCGCCGCCGCCCGGTCGGTATCTGGGTAGACGACAGAAGGAGCCGGACATGCCGGACGAACGCGGCCCCGATCGGCTGCGGCGGGTCCTGGCCGGGCCCGTCGAGGAGGGGGACGTGCCCGGCCTCGTCGCGCTCGTCCGGCGGGGCGGCGAGACGCACGCGACCGTGCTCGGTTCGATGTCGGCGGGCGGCGGCGCCCCGATGCGCCGCGACGCGCTGTTCCGGATCGCGTCGCTCACCAAGCCGGTGACGGCCGCCGCCGCGCTGCTGCTCGTCGAGGACGGGCGGCTGCGCCTCGACGACCCGGTGGACGACCTGCTCCCCGAACTCGCCGCGCCCCGCGTGCTGCGCCGTCCGGACGGACCGCTCGACGACACCGTGCCCGCCGGGCGCGCGATCACCGTCGGCGACCTGCTGACGTTCCGGCTCGGCATCGGCCAGCCGATGGAACCGTGCCCGCTCGGCGACGCGATGGCGGCGGCGGGCGTCCAGGTGGGCCCGGACGCGCCGCCGATGCCGCCGGACGAGTACCTGAAGCGGATCGGCGCGCTGCCGCTCGCGTACCCGCCGGGCGAGCGCTGGCTGTACGACACCGGGACGAACGTGCTGGGCGTGCTGATCGCCCGCGCCGCTGGCCGTCCGCTGGGCGGGTTCTGCCGCGAGCGGATCTTCGAGCCGCTCGGGATGCGCGACACCGGCTTCCACGTCGCGCCCGGCGACGCGCACCGGCTGCCGGTGTCCTACGCGCCCGACGCGTCCGGCGCCCTCGCCGTACGGGACGACCCGCGCGACCGTCCGCCCGCGTTCGAGTCCGGCAGCGCGGGGCTGGTGTGCACGGCCGACGACTTCGCGGCCTTCTTCCGGATGCTGCTCGACGGGGGCGGACCGGTCCTGTCGCGGGAGTCGGTCGAGTCGATGACGACCGACCGGCTGACCCCGGAGCAGAAGGCCGCGGCCGGGCCGTTCCTCGGAACGGGCGGCTGGGGTCTCGGCATCGCGGTCGAGGAGGGCGGACGGTTCGGCTGGGTGGGCGGCCTCGGGACGATCGCGTTCGCCGACCCGTCCGCCGACCTGGTCGCCGTGCTGTTCACGCAGGTCATGGTCACCGGGCCGGTCTTCGCCCGGCTGTACGACGACTTCCGCGAGGTCGCCTACGACGTGTTCTGACCGGTGACGGTGACCGGGTGCCGGACGACGGCGCCGAAAAGGTAACCGCTCTCGTTGTAGGTCGTGGTCGCGGGCTGGGACGCGCCCGTCTCGTCCACGGCACGCGACAGCAGTTCGTACCGTCCCGGGCGGGCGTGCCAGGGGAGTTCCCAGCGGGTCCAGGCGTGCCGGTCGTGCCGCGGGTCCCGCAGGCGGACGGGCCGCCAGGTGGCGCCGCCGTCCGCGCTGACCTCCGTCCGCCGGATCCGCCCGGTGCCCGACCAGGAGCGGCCGTGCAGGACGCGCCGTCCGGCGGGCAGCGTCGCGTCCCACGGCAGCTCGAACGCCGACTTCACGTTCTGCTCGGTCAGCGGCGCGCTGCCCCCGGGCGGGTAGTCCGGCCCGAAGAACCGGTAGTAGTGCGTGTTCCACGGGGAGAAGAGGGGTTCGTCGGCGACCTGGATGTCGCCCAGCCACTTGATCGACGCGATCCCCACCCAGGACGGGACGACCAGCCGGACGGGGTGGCCGTGGTCGGGCGGCACCGGCGCGCCGTTCATCTCGTACGCGAGCAGGACGTCCTTGAGCGCCTTGGCGATCGGGAGCGGGCGCCGCACCCGGCCGAGGTTCTCGCCGCCGGTCACGTAGTCGGCGTCGAGCCCCCGCGGGAGGACGTCCACCGCCCGGTGCGTGAGGCCCGCGCGCTCCAGGACGGTCGACAGGCGGACCCCGCGCCAGCGCGCGAGGCCCACCGCGCCCAGTTTCCACGGCGTTCCGGAGACCTCCTGCCCCTGCTGCGACGCGAAGAAGCCGCGGGCGTTGCCCGCGCATTCGATGCGCGAGACGAGCGTTTCGGCGGGCAGCCCGAGAAGGTCCTCGTAGGTGAACTCGACGGGTCTCCGCAGCCGGCGGGGGAGCCGTGCAGGCCGGTGCCCCACAGTTTGAGCCGCCACGTCCGCGCGTCGATCCGGGGCGTGGAGGTGTGGTTGCGGACGAAGAAGCGGTCGGCGGGCGTGAGGTACCCCTGCCCCCGCATGGCCTCCCAGCGCGTTTCGGCGTTCGTGCCGTGCGGGACGAACAGCTCGGGCGGGGTCGGCTTGACGATCCCGGTGGTGGGTTCCGCGGCGCGGGCCGGACCGCCGAGCACGGCGCCCAGGCCGGAGCCGAGCCCGGCACCGGCGGCGATCCGCAGCAGGTTCCGCCGCGACATCCCCCGGACGCGCTCGTAGGTCGTTTCGTCGGTCAGGTCGTCGTCGTGCCCGTAACCGAGTGGCATGCCCCCGATCCTGCTGAACCACGACCGTCCAGTCAACTTTCCCTACCGATTTAGCCTGAAATTTCGCGATGAACGGGCCGCCCGATCGGTGTGGGCCGCCGCACAGACGGGCATGACCCCCGGACCGGTCCGGTCGAGAGGGGGACGCGATGGGACGGCAGGACTGGCCGCGGCTGCGCGTGGCCGACTGGCACGAGACGCGCGACACGCTGCACATGTGGGCGCAGATCGTCGGGAAGGTCCGGCTGGTGCACGCGCCGCTGGTCAACCACTGGTGGAACGTGACGCTGTACGTGAGCCCGCGCGGGCTGACGACGTCCGCGATCCCGTACGGGACGGGCGCGTTCGACGTCGAGTTCGACTTCGTCGAGCACCGGCTGCGGCTGCGCGCAGACGACGGGACGGACGCGGGGTTCGCGCTCGAACCGATGTCCGTCGCCGAGTTCCACGACCGGACGATGCGCGCCCTCGACCGGATCGGCGTCGAGGCGAAGATCCAGGGGCGCCCGAACGAGGTCGATCCGGCGATCCCGTTCGCGGAGGACGACCGGCACGCGTCCTACGACGCCGACGCGGCCCACCTGTTCTGGCGGCAGCTATTGCAGGCGTCCCGGGTGATGGGGCATTTCCGGTCGCGCTTCATCGGCAAGGTCAGCCCGGTCCACTTCTTCTGGGGCGCGATGGACCTCGCGTGCACCCGCTTCTCCGGACGTCCCGCGCCCGAGCACCCCGGCGGCGCGCCGAACTGCGGCGACTGGGTGATGGTCGAGGGCTACTCGCGGGAGCTGAGCAGCTGCGGGTTCTGGCCGGGCGGCGGCGCGGAAGGCGCGTTCTACGCGTACGCCTACCCGGAGCCGCCCGGCTTCGCGGACCGTCCCGTCCGCCCGTCCGGTGCCTTCTACAGCGTCGAGAACGGCCAGTTCCTGCTGCCGTACGAGGCGGTCGCCGACGACCCCGACCCCGACGGTGCGCTGCTGGCCTTCCTCCAGGACACCTACGAGGCCGCCGCCGACCTCGCAGACTGGGACCGGCCCACCCTGGAGGACGATCCTGCCCGCTGGTCGCACAAGACCCCGGCGTCTTCGAGGTGAACGGCATGGTGACCCGTGAACAACTGCCCGCGCCCGTCGAGGGACTGGTGCTCACGCACTTCCTGGTGGTCCGGGACGTCGCCCGCTCGCGCGAGTTCTACGCGGACGTGCTCGGCGGCGAGGTCGTCCTGGCGGAGAACCCGGCGATCGTGAAGGTCGCCGGCACGTGGATCATCATGAACCCCGGCGGCGGCCCGACCCCCGACAAACCGGACGTCACGCTGCGGGCGCCCGAGCCGGGGGACCCGGTGACGGCGTTCATGAACGTCCGCGTCGCCGACATCGCCGCCTTCCACACGCACGCGAAGTCCCGCGGCGTCCGCTTCCTCACCGACCCCATCGACCGCAAGGCCGAGATCCGCTGCTACATGCTCGACCCGGACGACCGCCTCATCGAGGTCGGCCAAGCCACCGGCATGCTCCACGGCGTCTACGCCGACCCGCCCGCCGACCGGTCCGACTGACCCGGCGTTTCGGGTCAGCGGATCATCCGGGCCAGTTCCACTCGGGAGCGGATGCCGAGGCGGGTGAAGACGTTGCGCAGGTGGTGGTCGATGGTGCGGGGGCTGAGGAGGAGCCGGGCGGCGATCTCGCGGTTGGTGGCGCCTTCGGCGACGAGCCGGGCGATGTGCGCCTGCTGCGGGGTGAGGTCGCCGAAGGCGTTCGCCTGGACCGGGACGGGACGGGGCGGACGGGCGGGCGTCCCGGCGACGTGCACGGGTTCGGCGGGTGCGGGCACCGGGAGCGGTACGACGGTCTCCCCGGCGGCGCGGAGTTCGGCGCGGGCCTGGTCGGTCCAGGGGCGGGCGTCGTAGCGTTCGAAGATCCGCAGCGCGGTGTGCAGGTGCTCGCGGGCGGCGCGGGGGCGGCGGGCGCGGCGCAGCCGGTGCCCGTAGAGGAGTTCGGTGCGGCCCTGCTCGAACACCGCGTCGGCGGACTCGTGCAGGCGCAGGGCCTCGGTGAAGTGGTCGGCGGCGTCGCCGGAGGCGTCGGTGAGCAGCGCGCGGCAGCGGTGCGCGAGCGCCCGGTGGACGGGCGCCCGGGTGGCCTCCGACCAGAGGCGGAAGCCGTCG
>NZ_MKJY01000354.1 GCF_001942465.1 Actinomadura sp. CNU-125 | reverse complement strand
CCACACGAACGGAAGGCATCTCACATGACCCGAGTCATCCTCATCGACGAGCAGGTACGCGCCTGGCTGGAGTCCCAAGCCGAAGAAGGGCGACACCCACAATCTCGTCCTGCGCCGCATCCTCGGTCTCGACCCCGACAGCGACACCGCCCCGGGTGACCAGACGGCCCCGGACACCGACACGGACGCCGACGGCCCGCCCACGCCATAACGCGTGACCGCCCGTGCCCGGTAGCGGCCCCTTTCAAGGCCGCTACCGGGCGCCCGTCCGGAACCGGCCGCGACACGGTCCGTGATCATGACTGGAAGGATCAACGCCATGGGGCGCAACATCCGGGTCGACGCGCAGGTGTACGCCTGGCTGCAATCTCACGCCCACGGCATCCACGATGCCCCGAACCGGGCCCTGCGCCGCATCCTCGGCCTCGACCCCGCACCCGACCCGCCCACCCCGCCGACGCACCGTTCCGCCGACCAGACGGCCGGGGGCGATCCGGTCGCTGAACCCACCGACACCGCCGACAGTCCGCGCGGTGACGCCTCACCGGCGCGCCTGGCACTCGAAGGAGAACAATGACCCGCAAGTCCAAGCCCGACCTGTACGACCTTCTCCGGATCAACTTCGGAAACGAGACCGTCGAACCCGACAAGCTCCCCGAGCCCGACCGGCGCGCCGACCGGACCGCAGAAACCCAAGCGGCGTCCCCGCCCCGGCGTGCGGCTGCTCGGACGGGGCCGGTGACGGTACGCAGACCCGATCCGAAGGCGTGGAAGGCCGCGCGGGAGGCGGTCGGCGGTGACACCAGGCGCCTGGAAGTCATGCCGGACGGCTCGGTTTTCATCCACAACCAGCCGATCAGATGACCATCGGCGACCCGCGCCGCAACGGCCCGTCTCGATCATTGGTGTAGCCAGCGGCGGTGCCCCGGGGCGGCGTGACTCGCGCCGCCCCGGGGGCACCCGACCGGCCCCGGCGTGAGGACGGTCCGTCGACGCCTCGCACCTCCAAGAAACGTCAAACAAGGCGAAGAAAGAACACGGTGGACTGCGGCCGGAATTATTCTCGCGCTGCCGCCGCCGCCCGCGCGGCACGGCCACGGCCCTCCGCTCCCGAACGTGGCCCCAGCCCCAAAGTAGCTGTGGGTGATGGTGGTGACTGTGTGTTGGTCAGGAGGGCCGAGGAGCGGGAACGCTGGGGTCGGCAGTAGGTCGGCCAGGGCGGTTCGGATGGCGGCGCGGCTGACGCCGTGGGCGCGGGCGAGGGCGGCGATCGAGGTGCCCTGGTCGGTGTAGGTCGACCGGACGTCTTGGAGGTCTGCTCCGGCGAGGGCGGGCGGACGGCCGCGGTAGCGGCCTTCGGCTTCGGCGGCGGCGACGCCTTCGACGGTGAGCTCGTTCTGGATGTCGCGCTGGAACTGGCCGACGGCGGTGATGACGTTGATCAGCAGGTCCGTCGTCGCGTCGTTGGCGGCCAGATCGTGGAAGTTCGACAACGGCCCGGACAGCACCCGCAGGGCCACGCCGCGGGCTTGGCACCAGCACGGACGTTGTGGATGTCGACCAGATCGCGGCAGAGCCGGAACAGCTCCGACACCGTCAGTGTGTCGCCCGGGTGCGCGGCGGCGACCTTCGCGAAGGCGGGCCGTTCCAGCGCGGGAACCTTCGAGGTGGTCGCCGGGTCCTCGAACAGCAGAACGCCGTCGGCGGCGCGGAAGCCTTCGGCGACGCCCTCGGTCCGGACGAGGAGGCCGGCCTCGGTGAGGATGTGCCGCTGCCGCAGCAGCGACTGGGCGCGGTGGAGACGCGAGTAGACGATCTGCACCGGGCTTCTCCTCGAGGACGGGGACGGGGACCCCGGTTCCCCTGTCGGAAAATCCTGTCGTCAATTCGCGTGCGAAACCGGCCGCCGGACGTCATGGTTCGTCATCCAGTGTCCGATTTTCCAGAGGGTGTGCGGGGTCTGCAGAGTGGGTGTCGGGAAACCGTCTAATCCCGACAGCCGGTGGTCGTCGCTGCGCCAGGCGTTCGTCTTTGCCGGTTATGGCAGGTGGATGGGGAGGTGCTGGTAGCCGCGCAGGGCGAGGCCGGGCCGACGGGTGGGGGGTGCGGCGGGTTCGGGGCGGGGGTGGCGGGCCAGAAGTTGGGTGAGGGCGGTGGTGAGTTCGAGGCGGGTGAGGTGGGCGCCGAGGCAGTAGTGGATGCCGAGGCGAAGGCGAGGTGGGGGGCGGGGCGGGTGGCGGGGTCGGTGGTGAGGTAGCGGGTGGTGTCGAGGGTGTCGGGGTCGGGGTAGAGGGCGGGGTCGTGGTTGGCGGCGCCGAGGATGGTGATGACCAGGCCGCCGGGGTGCAGGTCGGCTCCGGCGAAGGTGAGGGGTTCCAGGGCGATGCGGACGCGAGTTGGAAGGGTGGATCGTAGCGCAGGAGTTCCTCGGTGGCGGCGGGGATGGTCTCGGGGTGGGCGGCGAGGCGGTCGAGCTGGTCGGGGTGGGTCATGAGGGCGTGGAGGCTGTTGCCGAGGAGGTTGGTGGTGGTCTCGAAGCCAGCGCCGAACAGCATGAGGGCGGTGGAGACGGTCTCGACTTCGGTGAGGGCGTCGGATTGGCGGCGGTCGGCCAGGCGGGTGAGCAGGCCGTCGCCGAGGCGGTCCGCGTCCGTGGTGAGCAGGCGGGTGAAGTAGGCCTCGGCCTCGTCCTGGGCGGCGAGTGCCTGTTCGGCGGCGTCGGGGGCGATGCCGGGCGACAGCAGGGCGGTGGCAGTGTAGATGAGCGGGGTCAAGTAGGCCCGGTCGGATTCGGGAACGCCGAGGAGGTCGGCGATGACGTTCATCGGGAACTCCATCGCGAACAGGCGCATGAAGTCACCGCCGCCGCCTTCGGTGAGCCGGTCGAGGAACTCCTCGGCGCGGGCGGTGACGGCGGCGGTGAGGTCGGCGACGTGGCGGGGGGTGAAGGCGTCGGAGACGATGCGACGCAGCCGGGTGTGGTGCGGGGGGTTGGCCATCAGCATGCTGTCGCCGACCCGGTCCAGCATCCGCTTGAGCTGGTCGGGCGGCAGGTCGGTGAACTGGAGCTCGAACATCTGCGGGCCCTTGCCCAGCGCCCGGTGCCGCAGCGCGGCGTCGCAGCTGGCGTGCCCGGACAGCACCAGGGTGCCGTCCCCGGTCCGCAGTACCGGCGCGAGCTCCCGCAGCCGCCGGTAGGAGGCGTAGGGGTCGTCGGCAGCGGGGTCGGCGATCACACCCCAGAACACCTCCTCGGCCTCCGCGCTGGTGGTGGCGGTGATGCCGCCGGGCAGATCGGCGGGGGGCGTGATGCTGGTGGCCATGGCACGGCTCCTCACGAGCAGGGGCGAGCCTCCACGTTCATACACTTTGACGAGTTTGTCTATACGTGTGGTCGTGGATGATGGAACCGGGTGCCGCGCGTCGCGTCACCCGGCCGGGCGGTTCGAAGGGCGGTGGGCGAGTTGGCCAGGACACGGGGATGGGGCGGCGACCCGCCGCGCAACGAGGAGGAAGCTCGCGCCCGGATCCTGGCGGCAGCGTCCGCGTGCATCGGCCGGTACGGCGCCAAGACCTCGATCTCCGACGTCGCCGCCGAACTCGGCGTCACCCGCCAGACCGTCTACGCCTACTACCCCGGCACCCACGCGCTGCTGGTCGCGACCGCCGCCGCCGCGGCCGAGCCGTTCCTGGACGGCCTGGCCGCCCGTGTCGCCGGCCTCACCGACCCCGCCGACATCCTCGCCGCGGCCTTCACCCACACCCTCACCGCGCTGCCCGCCGACCCGCACCTGGGGATTCTGCTGGCCACCGGACACACCACCACCATCACCGGCAACATCACCTCACCGGCAGCCCTCACCTTCGGCCGGGCCATCCTCCAGCGCTTCCCCGTCGACTGGACCGCCCTCGGCTACACCCCCCCACAGCTCGACGAACTCGCCGAACTCTGCCTCCGCCTCCTGTCCTCCTTCCTCACCGACCCCGGCCACCCGCCCCGCACCCCCGACCAGCTCCACACATACCTCCGCCGCTGGCTCGCCCCCGTCCTCCACGCCCCCGCAGCCCCTGACCACAGCGACCCGGCCCGGTGACCGCACCCAGCACCCCGCTGAACGACCCAGCTCAAACACCACCTCTCTCCTGGCCTGCCCGACGGCCCGAACACGCTGAGGACAGCCGGTCAACCAGCAGCGACCCCGCATCCGAACCGCCAGGAGCAGTAACCACGCCGCTCCTGGCGGTTCGGGTCAAGCCGCCAGGCCGAGGTCGAGGCGGCGACCCATGTCGATGTCGAGGGGGTATCACTCCCGGCGTGGAAATGATCTTGGTGGGGTAGATGATCGAGCAGGAAGATCATCCATCGAATTCGGG
>NZ_MKJY01000353.1 GCF_001942465.1 Actinomadura sp. CNU-125 | reverse complement strand
CGCAACGTCCTCGACGGCGCCGTCCGGCACGCCCGCAGCGCGCCAGATCGGCGGCGTGCTCGCGGCGCTCCTCCGCGACCTGACCGGCGCCGCCCCGCCGTCTCGGCGGAAGGGCCGGGGGAGGAGCCGGGGGAGTCGGGGGGACCGTGGCGGGCCGCGGCGGCCAGGCGGTCCCGCATGAACGCCAGATACTGCGGATCGCGGCCCATGAACCCTCCAGCGGTCCCGGCGGACGGCGCCCCGGGCACTCTACGGCCCCGCGGCGCCGCCCGCGCCGGGCCGCCGCGGGCCGCCGGGGGCTCAACCACCGGACGCGCGGCGATCAGAACGGGTGCGGGGCGATCTCGCCGCGCATCGTCACCCACTGCGTCTCGGTGAACGCCTCGATGTTGGCGTCCGGGCCGCCGAACCGCGACCCGTTCCCCGACGCGGCCAGCCCGCCGAACGGCACCACCGGCTCGTCGTTGACCGTCTGGTCGTTGATGTGCACCAGGCCCGTCGGGACCGCGTCGGCGATCTCCATCGCCGCGCCCACCTCGCCCAGGATCCCCAGCGACAGCCCGTACTCGCTGTCGGACGCCAGCTTCACCGCCTCGTCCACGGTCGAGAACGGCACCACCGGCGCGACCGGCCCGAACACCTCCTGCGCGTACGCGGGCATCGACGGGGACACCTCCGCCAGCACCGTCGGCCGGTAGAACAGCCCCTCGCCGGTGCCGCCCGCCGCCAGGCGCGCACCCGCCGCGACGGTGTCGCGGACCAGCTCGTCCACGCGCGCCAGCTGCCCCCGGTCGATGATCGGGCCCAGGTGCACCGGGCCCGCCGCCGGGTCCCCGACCGCCAGCCCGTCGGCCTTGGCCGCCAGCGCCTCCACGTACTCGTCGTGCAGGCTCTCGTGCACCAGGTGACGGCCGGTCGTCATGCAGATCTGCCCCTGGTGCAGGTAGGAGCCCCACGCGCCCGCCGCGACCGCCTTGGACAGGTCCGCGCCCGGCAGCACCACCAGCGCGTTGTTGCCGCCCAGTTCCAGATGCGCGCGCTTGAGGAGCCGCCCGCACACCTCGCCGATCGTGCGGCCCGCCGCCGTCGACCCGGTGAACGACACCACCCGCACCTCCGGCGCCGCCACCACCGCCTCGCCGGCCTCGCGGCCGCCCGGCAGCAGGTGCAGCACGCCCTCGGGCAGGCCCGCCTCCTGGAAGATCCGCGCGACCGTCACGCCGCCGCACACCGCGGTGCGGGGGTCGGGCTTGAGCAGCACCGCGTTGCCCAGCGCCAGCGCCGGCGCCACCGACCGCATCGACAGGATCAGCGGGAAGTTGAACGGCGCGATGACGCTCACCACGCCCGCCGGGCGGCGCCGCGCCAGGCTCCACCGCGGCTGCGCCGACGGCAGCACCAGCCCCTGCGGATGCGACGCCAGCGCCGCCGCCTCGTAGCACAGGTTCGCCGCGAACCCCGCCTCCAGCGCCGCCTTCGGCGGGATCGACCCCGCCTCCCGCACGATCCAGCCCTCGATCTCGGCGGCGTGCTCCTCGAACAGCCGTCCCGCACGCCGCAGCACCACCGCGCGCTCCTCGTAGGAGCGGGCCGCCCAGTCGCGCTGCGCGGCCGCCGCGGGCCGTCGCGGCCCGCGCCGCGTCCGCGCCGTCCGCCCGGCCCAGCACCCCCAGCGTGGCGCCGGGTCGCCGGCACGACGACGTCGTAGCCGCCGCCCGAACCGGCGACCCACCCGCCATCGAAGATCTTCCCGGTCCACACACCGGGATCGAGCAGCGTCATCGTTCCTCCACACGGGTCGTCGGCTGGATACGTCGCCCCCTACCTTCACCACGCCCGCGACCCCCCGGGACAGGGGCTTTCCGCTCAGCGGAAACCCGGCGGGCCCGCGCCGCGAAAATGCGTTGCGCCGCCCCGGCCGCCCGGGGCACGCTGGCTCTGCCGGCGCGGCACCGGGCACCACGGCCCGGACGCCGACGGCGAGACCACCGAGGCGAGGAGGGCCGCGACCATGGACCGCACCACCGCTGCCTCGCGCTGTCGCCACCGGGATCCGTCCCGCCGCCGGTAGGCGCTGCCCCCGTCGCGCTCAGCTCCGTCGCGCGCAGTCCCGGCCGTCGCGCTCCGCCGTCGTGGAGCGTCCACCGGCGTCCGCGCCGCGCCCCCGCAACTCGCGACCGCCCCGCGCGCGGCGTGCTCGCCCTCGTTCGCCCGGCCTCGTAGCTCAGTGGTCAGAGCACCGGCCCGTCACGCCGGAAGCCGCGGGTTCGAATCCCGCCGAGGCCGCCGGCTCGCCCCCGGGCGGGCCCCCGACGCCGTGGCCGAGCGGTTCAGGCGACGGTCTGCAAAACCGTCCACGTGGGTTCGAATCCCACCGGCGTCTCGGTCCCCGCCCCCCTGTCACCCGGGGGCGGGGACGCCTCCCCGTGGCCGAGCGGACACGGCACCGGCCTCCGAAGCCGGAGAACGCAGGTTCGAATCCTGCCGGGGAGACCGACCGCACCGCCCCGCCGGGCGCGGAGGCGGGACGCCCCGCGGTCCGGACCGCGGACGCGCCGGGCCGGCGGGCAGCCGCGACCGGGCACCGGACGGAACCGGGTCGCCGAGCGGCCGGACGATCCCGCGACGGTGTTCACCGGTCACGGGCCGTGCGGACGCGGCACGGCGCCGCGACCGCACCGGCCCGCCGGTCAGCGGTTCCTGTCCCGCTCCTTGTACATCTGCCGCTGCCACTTCGTGAGGGCTTTGCGCTGGCCCTCCCGCTCGGCGCGCAGCCGCGCGTCCGCGGGCCGCCGCCCACGCGCCCTCCCGCAGCAGCTTGCGGTAGCCGTCCAGGCGGCGGCGCGGCAGCGACCCGTCGTGCACCGCGGCCTGGACCGCGCAGCCGGGCTCGGTGTCGTGCGCGCAGTCGCCGAACCGGCACCGTCCGGCCAGTTCCTCGACGTCGGCGAACGTCCGCCGCAGGCCCTCACCGGCGTCCTGCAGCCCGACGCCCCGCAGGCCCGGCGTGTCGATCAGCACGCCGCCGCCCGGCAGCGGCAGCAGCTCCCGCCGCACCGTGGTGTGCCGGCCCTTGCCGTCGCCGGCGCGGACCGCGCCGGTGGCCAGCACCGCATCGCCCAGCAGCGCGTTGCCGAGCGTCGACTTGCCCGCGCCGGACGGCCCCAGCAGCACCACCGTGCCCGACAGGACCGCGCGGACCACGTCCACGCCGTCCCCGGCCAGCGCGCTGCACGACACGACGTCCACACCCGGGGCCGACGCCGCGGCCTCGGCCTCCGCCGCCGCGACGTCGGCCGCGCCGACCTCGTCGGTCTTGGTGAGCACCACCACCGGCCGCGCGCCGCTCTCGAACGCCAGCGCCAGCAGCCGCTCCAGCCGGGCGGGGGCCGAGGGCGTCGCCGTCGACACCGCGACGGCGACGGTGTCGACGTTGGCCGCCAGCACCTGCCCCCGCGAGTCCCGCGACGACCCGGCCCGCACGATCGCGGTCCGGTGCGGCAGCAGCGCCGCCAGCATCGACGGCCGTCCGGCCCCGCCGGGTCCAGCGCCGCCCAGTCGCCCGTGCACGGCGCGCCGCCGGATCGGCGGCCGGTCCGCGCGCGGCGTCGCCGCGCGCCCCGGGCCGTCCGCGGTGACCACCTCGCACAGCCCGCGATCCACCGCGACGACCCGCGCCGGGGTCAGCCCCGCGGCGGAATGAACAGAGAATTCGTCCTCGAGGGTCTCGTCCCAGCCGTAGGCGGCAAGGAAAGACCCGTCAGAAGAGTGAGACAACGGTTCGGAACCCTTCGATTGAAAGGGCACCCGGGCGGGCGCGCCGACGGCGCGCCAGAACGTGGAATCAGCCCGAGGCCCGGAAGATGAGGCAGGCCAGAACGCTGCGCGCGGCAGCGACCGCGACGGCGGCCATGCACCCCACCTCCCTTCGGTTCCGGTGAGCCACGATATCCCCTGCGCGCCCGTTCCCGCCACCCGTGTCCCGAGTCCGGGACGCCGCGCCGGGAACTTCGGAGGCCGCGCGGCGGTTATGGTGATTTGAGGAGACGTGACCGTGATAGAGGGGCGTGGTCGTGGACGAGAACGTGCAGCGGGCCGGTGCGCCGGCGCCGTCCCCCCGGCACGACCCGGCCCCCGGGCCCGCGCCCGAAGCGAACACGGCCCCTGAGGGAACGGCCCCCCGCGCCCCCGCGCCGCCCGCCGAGACTGCGGCGAGACTGCGGCGGGGACGCGACGCTCGCGCGGCTCGACCGCGCCGCCGCGCAGCGGCTCGAGGACCTGTGGGACGAGGTGGCCCCCGCGGCCGCCGGCGCCGCCCGGCTCGCCGTCACCGCGAGCGACCCCGTCCGCCGCGCGCCGCCCGCGACGCCGCCGCGCTCGCCGCGT
>NZ_MKJY01000352.1 GCF_001942465.1 Actinomadura sp. CNU-125 | reverse complement strand
CCTCGGCCCGGACGCCTACATCGGCTCGGCCGTCGACGGGATGACCAACGGGCTGACGGTCGTGTACGGGTTCATCGGGATGGCGCTAGTCCTCGCGCTGTTCGGCATGGCCACGACCGTGTCGATGAGCGTCGGCGAGCGCACCCGCGAGTTCGGGCTGCTCGGCGCGGTCGGCGCGACGGCGCCGCAGATCCGCACGATCGTCCGGTGGGAGGCGGCCACGGTCGTGCTGCTGGGGAGCCTGCTGGGGCTCGGCGCGGCGCTCGGCACGATGGTCGCGCTGTACGCGGCGACGGGCAGCTCGTTCCTGCGGCCGACGGCGCCGTGGTGGCTGTTCGCGCTGATCGTCGCGGGTGCGGGCCTGGTCGCGCTGGTGACGTCCGCGCTGCCCGCGCGGCGGGCGTCGGCCGTCCCGGTCCTGGCGGCGGCCAGGGCGGAGTGAGTCAGCGGCCGCGGCGGTGGCAGCCGGTCAGGTGGTCGTCGACCAGGCCGCACGCCTGCATGAGGGCGTAGGCGGTGGTGGGGCCGACGAACCGGAACCCGTGCCGCTTCAGCTCCTTCGCGAGCGCCTTCGACCCGTCGGTGGAGGCGGGCACGTCGGCGGTGTCGGCGGGCGCGGGGGCGTCCGGGTCGGCGTAGCGCCAGGCGGTCGCGGCGAGCCCGCCGGGCAGGTCGAGGGCGGCGCGGGCGTTGCCGATCGCCGCCTCGATCTTCGCCCGGTTCCGGACGATCGACGCGTCGCCGAGCAGCCGCTCGACGTCGCCGGGCCCGAACGCGGCGACCTTCTCGGGGTCGAACCCGCGGAACGCCGCCCTGAACCCCTCGCGCTTGCGCAGGATCGTCAGCCACGACAGCCCCGACTGGAACGCCTCCAGGCACAGCCGCTCGTAGAGCCCCTGGTCGTCGCGGACGGGACGGCCCCACTCGTCGTCGTGGTAGGCGAGGTAGTCGGGCGGGCCCGCACCCCACGGGCAGCGGCCCAGGCCGTCGGCACCGATGATCGCGGTCGTCACGGCCGTTCCCACTCCTCGTCGTCGCGTTCGTCGTCCGGACGGTCGCCGCCGCCCCACGTGCCGTCGCCCCACTTACCGTCGCCCCACGTGCCGTCGAGCCGCGTCGCTCCGGCTTCGGACGCGGCGCCCGGCACGGTGTCGGACGCGCCGTCGTGCGGGTCGCCCGCGCCGGGCGGGACGTCGTCGGACGGGACGGCGTTGGGGCCGGTCTCCCGCAGGCCGTACAGGGCGCCGACGGGGTCGCCCGCGCGGTGCCGCAGTTCGGCGTTCTCGCGCCGCAGGGCGGCGAGCTCGGCGTCGCGGTCGCCGAGGGCGCGGCGGGCGAGGCGCCGCACCGCCTCGTCCGTCACCTCGGGCTGGTAGCCCCAGATGGTGCGGGGCAGCCGCAGGTCGAAGGTCTCCGCGGCGGTGACGGGCCGGCCCTCGGCGCCGAAGGGCAGCGGCGGGTGGTCGGGGTGCGTCGCCGACAGCTCCCCGCCCCGGCCCATGGCGAGCAGGACGACTGCGCCCAGCACGGCGACGGCCGCCAGCCCGAGGACCACAAGCACGATCATGCTCCGATCAGTTTACGTGTCGGTGCCGTCGATCGTGCCACGCTTATGGCATGGGGATGACTGAGACGGGCGCGCTGCTGGCGCCGGACGAGCGGGTGCCGGACGGGTTCGCGGACGCGGGCGCGGCGCCGTCCGCGGAGCGGGTCGCGGGCCTCGTCGCCGCCGGGGAGAAGGTTCTGGTCACGCTGGAGACGGACGCGCGGGAGCCCGATCCCGGGCTGCTGGCCGCGGCGTCCGTCCACGCGTGGCTGGGGGCGCGGGCGTTCCGCGTCCCGGAGTCGCAGGCCGCCGCGGTGCGCGACGTCCTGGACATGGTGGCCTCCATCCGGGGGGAGCGGCCCCCGGCGGAGACCCGGCGCGGGCTGGCCTGAGCCCGCGCCCGGCCGGGCGCGGGCCGACGGGACCGGCCACCGGGCCGCGGGGTCAGCCGCGGATCTTGCCCCAGGGGCCGGTGATCGCGAACGTCACGCCGGGGCCGCTCTGCCGGTTGGCGTACAGGGTCTTGCCGTCCGGGGAGAACGTCACGCCGCAGAACTCGCTGCCGTTGGCGGCGTTGCGGGCGAACGCGAACGGCTTGTTGTCCTTGGTCGTGCCGACGAGGTGCTGCTCGCCGTCACCGTCCTCGGCGATGATCACGCCGCCGCCGTAGGGCGAGACGACGATGTTGTCCGGGCTGTCGAACCGCGAGTCGGTCTTGAAGATGAGCTGCAGCTCGAACTCGTTCGTCCGCGGGTCGTACGTCCAGACCTGGCCCTTGTGGTCGCGGGCCGCGCCGCTGGACTTGCGGGCGTAGCTGGCCGTGAACCACGCCTTGCCGTGCCCCCACCAGCAGCCTTCGAGCTTCTGCGTGCGGGTGATCTCGTCGCCGAACTGCTCGCGGATCGAGGTCTGCTTGGCGTACTTGTCCGGGACGGCCTTCCAGCGGACGTGCAGCTTCGTGCCGGGCTCGTCGATCAGCGACAGGTCCGGGACGTCCCGGACGTACCCGACTTCGAGGCGGCCGCCCTGCATGTACGCGTGGTAGTCGCCGCGGTGGGCGCGGGGACGGAACCGGTAGAACATGCCGAACGGGCCCGACGCGTCCTCGGTCAGGTACGCGGTGAGGGTGTGCGGGTCGACGCACACGGCCTCGTGCGCGAAGCGGCCCATCTCCTTCAGCGGCTCGGGCTTGGTGCGGCGGCCCCACGGGTCGACCTCGAACACCCAGCCGTGGCTCTTGCTCTCGCCGCCGAACCCTTCGGTCTCCTCGCAGGTCAGCCAGGTGCCCCACGGGGTGACGCCGCCCGCGCAGTTCGTGGACGTCCCGGCGAGGCTGACGTACTGGGACCGCAGGTCGTCGCCGTTGCGCACCGTCAGCGTCGTGGTGCCGCCCCACGCCTCGGGGTCGTAGACCAGTTCGTCGGCGGCGACGGTCTTGACGCCGCTGTCGGTCTGCTCGTGGTTGCGGACCAGCACCAGCTCGTTGTTCTTGCCGGTCGGGAACGTTCCCATGGCGTCGTGACGTCCGGGAACCTTGACGCCGTCGGAAATGGTGTCGCCCTCGACCGACAGCTCCGTGTACTTGAAGCCCTTGGGCAGGTCGAGGACGCCCTTGGGGTCGGGGACGAGCGGGCCGTAGCCGTACGCCTCGCCGGTGTCGGCGACCGCGGAGGTCTGGAAGATGGCGTCGAGGCTGCCGGCCATCGCGATGGACATCGCGCCGACGGCGCCGCCCTTCATCACTCCACGACGGGTGACGGACATGAACGCTCCTTTAGTGGGGGATCGCGTCTGGGGATCACGCGGGAGCCTTCTCCGCCATGCTTAATCGGGAGTGAACGAACGGGCGCGCGTCGGCAAACCCCCAGGACACAGTTGATCCCTTGACGACCTCAGGGCCGATTCGACGCGGGCAGCTCACCGAGCGTCACCTCGACCTGCCGTTCCGTCCCGTCCTGCTTGCGGATCTTCACGGTTACGCTCTGTCCCGGTCTCAGGTTCGCCAGGACGGTCGTCAGCTCCGTCTGGCTCGGCGTCGGCGTCCCGTTCACGGCGAGGATCAGGTCCCCCTCCTCGATCCCGGCCGCGGCGGCGCCGCCGCCGTCGAGCACCTCGACGACCGCGACGGCCGACTGCCGCCCGCTCCGCGGGTCGACGATCGTCCGGACGACGACGCCGAGCGCGGCCCGTCCGGAATCGGTCACCTCGCCGCCCCGGATGAGCTGCGGGACGATCCGTTTCACGGTGTTGCTCGGCGTCGCGAACCCGATTCCGTTCGCCGCGCCGCCGATGGACGGGTCGGACGCCGCGGCGGTCGGGACGCCGAGCACCTCGCCGGTCAGCGTGACGAGCGCCCCGCCGCTGTTGCCGGGGTTGATCGCGGCGCTCGTCTGGATCGCGTCGGCGATCGTCGAGCCCTCGAAGTCGCCCTCGCCCTGCGTCGACACCGTCCGGTGCAGAGCCGAGACGATCCCGTTCGTCACGCTTCCGGCGAGTCCGAGCGGGTTGCCCATGGCCAGCACGATCTGCCCGACCTGCGCCTTGCTGGAGTCGGCCCACGTTGCGGCCTTGAGGGACGCGCCGTCCACCTTGACGACGGCGAGGTCGTCCGGCGGGAACGCCCCGACCGCCTTCGCCTCGATCGGTGCGCCGCCGCTCGCCGCCGTCACCCGGATGCGCCGCGCGCCCGCGACGACGTGCGCGTTCGTGACGATGTGGCCCCGGTCGTCGAAGACGACGCCGGAGCCCTCGCCCTGGTCGGTCTCGATCTTGACGACCGACGGCAGGACGGTGTCGACGATCCGCTGGTACTGCTGCTGGAGGCTCGCGGCCGGGCCGGTCGCCGGGACGGGCGAGCCCGCGGACGCCGCCGCCGGGCGACCCGCCGCCGCCCAC
>NZ_MKJY01000351.1 GCF_001942465.1 Actinomadura sp. CNU-125 | reverse complement strand
AGATGCCGCGGTCGCGTGCCCGAGGGCGTCCGCGAGGTCGGTCCACAGCGGGCTCGCCCCGGGACGGCCGCGCCCGTCCGACACGTGCGCGGCGAGGGCGTCCAGCTCGCCCTGGACGGCCCGCTGCCGCGCCCGCGCCCGCAGCCCGCCGAGCACCGAGGTGAGCCGGTGCAGGTCGTCGGGGGACGGCCGGTGCGGGACCGCGTCCGGCGACACGATCGCGCACAGTTCGGCGCGCAGCCGCGGCCACTCGCCGGACTCCCAGGTCAGCGCGGTCGCGATCTGCTGGACCCGCGCGTCGATCCAGATCTCGACGGCGGCGCCCGCGGCGGGCTTCGAGGGCGCGCCGAGCGCCGCGCCGAGCTCGTCCCGCCAGAGCCGCACCGCGCTCTCCCGGCGGCGCCGCAGCTCCACGAACGCGATGACGCGTTCGACGTCGGCGGCCGTGCGCGGCGCTTCGCCGTCCAGCGCGGTGCCCTTGAGGAACTGCGCCAGCGCCCGCTGCGTCAGCCCGGACACCTTCTTGCCCTGCGCGAACCGGGTCCGCGCCTGCTCCAGCAGCGCGAGCGTCTCCCGGTGCGGGCCCGGCGGCAGCTCGACCGCCGCGCCCGCCGCCGCCGCGCGCAGCCGGGCGCACTCGGCGGCGTCGCGCCGAGCCGCTGCGCGTGCCCCTCCCAGAGCGCCCGCCACCGCGGCGACTGGACGACCTGGTCGCGCAACCGCTGCAACCACGGTTCCTGCAGGTCGCGCAGGGCGTGGGCGGCCTGCCCGCACCGTTCGGCGAGGCGCGCCAGGGCGCTCTCCCCGACGGCGTCGAGGACGGCGGGGTCGGCGACGTAGTCGCGGTACCCGTCGAGGACGTCCGCGAGCCGCCGCAGCTCCGCCCAGCGCTCCGCGAGGTGCCCGCCCGGCGGCAGCCGGTCGGCGGGCGGCAGTTCGAGCATCGCGTCGCGGGCGTCCCGCTCGCCGATCTCCGCGGACAGCGCGTACAGCTCGGCGAGTTCACCGGCGTCCAGGGGCGGTTCCGTCCCGGCGCGCAGCGGGTCCGGGACGCGACCGAGTTCGTCCTCGCGACGGGCGAGCCAGTCGGCGACCTCGGCGGCGGACCGCGCGAAGCCGTCGAGGTCGAGGGTCTCCCGTTCGCGTTCCAGCGACGTCCGCAGCCGCCCGCGCAGCGTCAGCACCTCGCCCGTCACCGCGTCGAGGCGGTCCCGCAGCGCTTCGGTGGCGCGCCGCTCCCGCTCCTCGTCGATGCCGTCGGCCGTCCCGGTGATCGCCTGGACGGACTGCTGCAGCGCCGTCAGGTCGGCCGACGACGAGCCGAGCACCGCCAGCGACAGGTCCCGCAGCTCGTCGGGGATCTTGTCGCGCAGGACGGCGAGCGCCTGGTCCTTGTGCGCGGTGACCAGCACGCGCTTGCCGTGCGCGACCAGGTGCGACACCAGGTTCGCGATGGTGTGGCTCTTGCCGGTACCGGGCGGTCCCTGGACGGTGACGCCGCTGTGCGACGCCAGCTTGCGGGCGATCTGTTCCTGTTCGTCGTTCGCGGCGAGCGGCAGCAGCAGCCGTTCGGCGGTCGGCGCCCACTCGTTCGCGGGGACGCCCGCGGCCGCGTCGTCGCCCGTGGCGAGCGCGACCAGCGGCGCGGGCAGCCGCCCGCCCGCGGCGACCGTCTCCTTGAGCCGTTCGAAGAAACGCGGGAACATCACCGGGCGTTTGCGGACGAACAACCGCCACGTCCCGGACATGACGGGCGTCGGGCCGATCTCCGGTGCCGCGGCCCCGTCGTCGACCCGGGCGTCCAGGCCCAGCGGGGCGACGAGCCGCCGGTACAGCGCACGGACCCGGTCGGGCGCCCACGGATCGACGGGCGCCGCCCGCAGCTCCTCGACGATCGGGTTGAGCCGGTCCAGCCCCGGGACGCCGAGCCCCTGCAGGCAGTCGAGTTCGAGGCCGGTCGGCCCGTCGGCCACGATCGCGATCTCCCCGGACGCCGCGTCGAACTCCACCCGCGTCCGCGTGATGAGCAGCGGATGGCAGATCCGGTGCCCGCCGTGGTGCCAGCCCAGGATCCCGTGCCCCCACACCAGCTCGTGGGTGGCCTCGTCGGCGCGCATCCGCTGCCGCAGCCGGAACAGCGTCTCGTACAGGTCCCTGGCGGCGAGCGCGGCGCGCGCCGTCTCCGCCCACGGCTCCCACACCCCCGCCCGCCAGGCCGCGAGGGTCTCGCGCGCGGATTCGCCGGCCCGTTCGGCGACGTCGTCCGGCAACTCCGGCGGGACGGCCGGGTCGTCGCGGCCCACCTCCCGCAGCAGCCCGGCGATCTCCGGGGGATACGCGGGCGGCTTCGGCCGGGGCGTCTTGCCGACCCGCAGCCACGCCTCCCCGGCCGGGGACGCGAGCCGAACCGCCCGATGCTCCGGCAGGTCGTCCGGCGCCACCTGCGGTTCGTGGTCCCCCAGATGCCGGACGGGCTCGGCGTACACCTCCTGCGCGAGCGCCCCCAGATAGTCGTACAGGTGCCCGATCCGCTCCCGCGTCATGGCCTCACCGGTCACGTACGCCCTCGCATCCTTTCAACGCCGTCTCACCCCCGTGCGCCCGCGTCCACCGTGGTCACGATCTCCGCAAGCGGTCTGAGTGGGACGCCCGGCGACACTCCACGGTTGTCCCCGCAACCCTCTCACCAGCACCCGAACCCCCCCGCCGCGTCCGTCCGGCGCCCGCACGGGTGCTCGTTCCCCTCCGTTCCGCCAGTCCGCCCCGACCATCTGGCCGAGTTCGCCCGGCCTCGCGCGTCCGGTTCCGCACGTCTGGTTCCGTCCGTCCGGCCTCGCGCGTCCGGTTCCGCTCGTCTGGTTCCGTCCGTCCGGCCTCGTGCGTTGGGCTCTGCCCGTTCGACGTCCGGGGGAGTGCTCTGCCTCAGTTGATCGTGCGGGCCAGGTCCTTGGTCGCCTCCTCGAACGCCTTGTGGACGGCGTGGGCGAACGGGGTGTCGTAGAGGGCGGCGCCGCCGGGGGAGTCGCGGGGCGGAAGCGGGACGGCCCGTTCGTAGATGTCCTCGATGACGGTGCGGGCGCGGCGGACGGTCGAGCCCTTGCCGCGTTCCTCGTAGGCGCGCGTCCAGACGGGGCGCGGGTCTTCGGTGATGAGGCGGTCGACGAGCGTGACGAGGCGTTTGGTGAGGGCGCCGGCGATCTCGCCCACGATGACCTCCTGTTCGTCCGCGTCGGGTTCGGCGCCGGACCAGCCGGCGGGGTGCTGCAGGGCCCGGTAGAGGGCGTATTCGAGGGCGGTGCGCAGGCTCGCGGCGGGGCGCAGGTCCCGGTACTCGTCGGTGTGGCCCTCGGCGAGGCGCCGGGTGAGGGCCTTCACGGTGGACCAGTGCTTGCGGGGCGCGTCCGGGTTCGGCGCGTGCCCGAGGGCGCCGCGCCAGCGGACGTGGAAGGTCCGTGCGGCCTCGACGACCGCGGCGGTGACCTGCGCGCGGTCGTAGACCGGGCGCGACGGGCCCGGTTCCCGGGGGACGGTCCGCGCGGCCAGCGAGTCGAGGAGCGCGTTGAGCTGCCCGATCGTGCGGCGGGCGCCCGGGGGCGGGCGGGGTCGATCAGGTCGGGGGCGAGCAGCCGGTCGATGCCGCCGACGAAGAAGCGGGCCTCGTCCAGTCGGCGGCGCAGGACGCGCTCGGCGATGCCGAGTTCCTCGCGGACCTCCCCGAGGACGTTCTCGGCCGAGCCGAGGACGTGCCGTTCGCGGTCCGGGAAGGACCGCAGGTTGTCGCCCTTGACCAGGTCGAAGTGGGTGAAGACGAAGAACAGCTTGCCGCCGTTCCCGGTCGCGGCGGCGGTGCGCATGACCGCGACGGGCGCGGCCTGCATCGGCTGCTGCGCGTTGTCGACCAGGACGATCGCGTCGACCTCGTCGAGCCGCCTGCGCAGCCGGGTGGACACCTCGGCGGCCGAACCGGGCGTGTGGCCGAGGCCCTCGCCGTCGATGAGGACGAGCCGCGCGTCCCGTCCGGCCCAGCGCGGGCGGAACGGGCCCGCCACCCGCAGGCCGTCGACCAGCGGTGTCAGCAGGTGCCCGAAGAAGGCGGCCTGGTTGCTGGAGAACCGCGTGATCACCCGCAGGAACTCGGCTCGGTCGTCGCTGCGCCACGTCCACGACACCGGCCAGCCGCCGTCGTCGCGGCGCAGCTCGCCCTCGCCGAGGAGTTCGAACCGGTCGCGGACGGCGGCCAGGAGCGCCTCGACGATGCGGGCCGCGTCGGGGGAGCGGCGGATGCGGGTCTCCAGTTCGTCCTCGACGACCTCCGCGGGGGCGCGGCCGTCGTCGTCGGGGTCGATCCGGGCCAGCTCGTCCCGGACGGCGCGCCGCAGCTCCCGGATCGAGGACCGGACGAGCTCGGTGGTGCCGGGGTCGGGCGCGGCGTCCGGCGGCCCGACCGCGGCGCGTCGTCGTCGAGGTCGTCC
>NZ_MKJY01000350.1 GCF_001942465.1 Actinomadura sp. CNU-125 | reverse complement strand
CCTGGCCCTCGCCGTCCTGTCGCTGCTGGCCGCGATCCCACTGAGCGCGATCACGGCGATCAACGCGGGCCTGCCGGGGCTGGCGTTCGCCCTGACGGCGATCGTCCTGCTGAACGTCACCTACGCCTTCCGCCCGCGCAGAGGCTGAGAGCCCGGGAGGCGCGCCTCCCGGGCTCCGGGGTCACTTCCCGGGTTCGGCGTCGCGGGGCAGGCCGAGGAGGCGCTCGCCGATGATGTTCAGCTGCACCTCGGTGGTGCCGCCGTAGATCGTCATGGAGCGGCTGAACAGCATCGCGCGCGCGACGATGCCGCCCTCGGTCATCGGGACCTCGGTGGTGGCGGCCGCGCCTGCGACGCCCAGCAGTAGTCGGCGACGTCCTGGTTGAACTGGACGCCGAGGAGCTTGCGGACGCTGGCCTCCGCACCCGGCTCCACGCCGTTGAGCTGCTTCAGCGTGGTGCGGAGCCCGAGCAGGTCGATCGACTGGCCCTGCGCGATGAGCTTGCCGACCTCGCTCGTCGCGACGGCGTCCAGCTCCTTGCCCGCGAAGAACTTCAGCAGCTCGGGGACGCCCATGCCGAGGCCGCCGCCGGTGGACAGCGACACCCGCTCGTTCGACAGGGTGTTGCGGGCGACCTGCCAGCCCTTGTTCACCTCGCCGACGACGTGCTCGTCGGGAACGAACACGGCGTCGAGGAACACCTCGTTGAACAGGGCGTCGCCGGTCAGCTCGCGCAGCGGGCGGACGTCGACGCCCGCGGCCTTCATGTCGACGAGGAAGTAGGTGATCCCGTCGTGCTTGGCCGCATCGGGGTCGGTGCGGGCGATGCAGAAGCCCCACTGGGCCATCTGCGCCATCGACGTCCAGATCTTCTGGCCGGTGAGCTTCCAGCCGCCCTCGACCCGCTCGGCCTTCATCGACAGCGAGGCCAGGTCGGAGCCGGCGCCCGGCTCGGAGAACAGCTGGCACCAGGTCATCTGGCCGCGCAGCGTCGGGCGGAGGAACTTCTCCTTCTGCTCCTCGGTCCCGTAGCGGACGAGCGAGGGCACCAGCCACGCGCCGATCACCAGGTTCGGGGCCTTGACCCCGGCGGCCTTGAGCTCCTGCTGGATGAGGATCTGCTCGATGGGCCCGGCGGCGCGGCCCCACGGCTTCGGGAAGTGCGGGACGGTCCAGCCGTCGTCGCCATCCGGGTGTTGCGCTCGGTCTTGTCCTCGATCGCGGCGAGTTCGGCGATCTCGGCCTGCAGCCGCTCGCGGGTGGGCTGCGCGTCCTCGTCCAGTTCGAGGACGACCTCGCGGCGGCCGCCGCCGAGGGCGGTCGCCGCGACCTCGGCCGCCCAGTCCTTCGACGAGCCGAGCAGGGCGCGCAGGGTCAGGGTGCGGCGCAGGTAGACGTGCGCGTCGTGCTCCCAGGTGAACCCGATGCCGCCGAGGATCTGGATGGCGTCGCGGGCGGTCTGCACACCGGCGTCGGCGGCGATGTCGGCCGCGACCGCGGCCGCGAACCCGGCGTCGGCGGCGAGGTCGTCGATGGCGCGGGCGGCGTCCCAGGCGGCGGCGCGGGCCTGCTCGAGCGCGATGAGCATCCGGGCGGCCTTGTGCTTGACGCCCTGGAACTGCCCGATCGGGCGGCCGAACTGCTCGCGGACCTTGGCGTACTCGGCGGCGGTCGTCACCAGCCAGCCGGCCGCGCCCGCCGCCTCGGCGCCGAACAGCGCCGCCGCGAGGTCGCGGACGCGGCGGTCGGTCACGTCGTCGAGCAGCCGGTCGGCGGTGACGGTGACGTCCGACGCCTCGACCTTCGCGACCCGCCGGACCCGGTCCAGGCTCTCGACGGGGGTGACGGTGACGTCGGCCGCGTCCACCGCGACCCAGAACTCGGTGCCGTCGGCGTCCACCGGCAGGACCAGCACGTCGGCGAGGGACGCGCCCAGCACCGTCGCGGCCGTACCGGACACGACGAGCGCGTCGCCGTCGCGGCGCGCGGTCAGCGAGCCGTCCAGCGCGACCGCCGCGGTGCGGGACCCGTCGGCCAGGACCGGCAGCAGCTCCGCGCAGGCTTTGGCGTTGCCGGAACCATCGATCACGGCGCTGGCGAGGACCGTGGGGAGGAACGGGCCGGGCGCGACGGCGCGGCCCAGCTCCTCCAGCACGATCGACAGTTCGAGCAGGCCGTAACCCTGTCCGCCGTGCTTCTCGTCCAGGTGCAGGCCCAGCAGCCCCTGCTCGGCCAGGGCCGGCCAGAAGGCGGGCCTGGTCTCCTCGTCCGCGTCCAGCGCGGTCCGTACGACCGACGCCGTGATGTTGCGCTCGGCGAAGCCGCGCACCGAATCGGCGAGCGCCTCGTGCTCCTCGGTCAGCCCGATGGCCATGCGTCCAACCCTTCTGAGACCGCTTTTGGCGCGATTCTAGAACAGAGTTCTGTTCGGACGGGACGGTGGCCCGCGTCTCGGCCCGCGGGTCAGTCCAGGGCGGCGGGCGCGTCCCGCTCCTCGCGGTCGCCTTCCTCGCCCTCGACCTGCGCGTCCTTCTTCGCGGCGTCCTTCGCGGCGTCCTTCGGCGCGGACGCGAGGCTGGCCACGGTGACCGCGACGAGGGTGCCGGCGATCACCGACAGCGACAGCCAGATCGGAATGTCGGGGGCCCAGTGGACGCCGTACTCGTGCAGCGCGTGCAGGACCAGCTTGACACCGATGAACCCGAGGATGAACGCCAGCCCGTGGCTCAGGTACTTCAGCTTGTCGGCGAGGCCGCCCAGCAGGAAGTACAGCTGCACCAGGCCCATCAGGGCGAACGCGTTGGCGGCGAACACCAGGTAGGGCTCGGTGGTGAGCCCGAAGATCGCCGGGATGGAGTCCAGCGCGAACAGCACGTCGGTGGTGCCGATCGCGATCATCACGATCAGCAGCGGGGTGGCCATCCGGCGCCCGTTCGCCCGGGTGACGAACTTGTTGCCGTCGTAGTGGTCGGCGGTCGGGATGACCCGCTTGGCCCACCGCAGGATGGCGTTCTCGCCGACCTCTTCGTCGTCGTCGCCGCGGACGAGCCCGAACGCCGTCCAGATGAGGATCGCGCCGAAGATGAAGAACACCCAGGTGAAGGCCGACAGGGCGGCCGCGCCGACCGCGATGAAGATGCCGCGCAGCACCAGCGCGATGATGATCCCGGCCATCAGCACGGTGTGCTGCGACCGCTTCGGCACGGCGAACCGCGCGAGGAGCACCATGAACACGAAGAGGTTGTCGACGCTCAGGCTCTTCTCGGTGACGAAGCCGCCGAAGTACTGCGCGGCGTACTCGCCTCCGGAGAAGGCCCAGACGCCGAGGCCGAACACCACGGCGAGGCCGATGTAGACGGACGACCAGAACGCGGCCCGGCGAGTCGTGAACTCCCGGGTGTCGTTCCGGTGGATCAAGAAAAGGTCGGCGAGAATGACGGCGAGGATCCCTGCGAGAGTCAGGGCCCACACCCAGGGGGCAACGGACAAGGTGAACACTCCTCCGGCGGACACGACGGGGCGCCGGAGGTCTCTCCCGCCCTGAAAGAAACGGGCCGCGGAACCCGGGCCGGTACGGACCGGCCGTGCTGACGAGAACCGCGCGCAGGGATACTCCCCTCCACTGCCCCCTTAAACGCGGTCCCCCACCAGCCGGTTCCCGTTCCGCCAAAACTTTTTGGGGATTCTTCGAACCCGGTCGCGGAAGCGGGCGTCTAAGGTCCGATCACTTCCAGCCCCGGCGCCGGCGTTCCCCTCCCGCAGCCCGCGGTAGAGGTCGGCGAGCTGGTCGACGGCGTCGTCCTCGCCCGGCAGCAGCGCGGCCCGCGCGGCGGCGGCCGACGCCAGCCGCGCCGCCAGCGCCGGATCGTCCAGCACCCGGCTGACGGCCCGTTCCAGCGCCCCGCCGTCCCCCGCGGGACGAGCAGCGCCGCGTCGCTTTCGGGCCCCTGCAGGAGCCCGCCGCCGGTCCGGTCGGCGCCGCCGACGAGGCCGGGGATCCCGCCGACCCGGGTGGCGACCAGCGGCGCCCGGCCCGCAGGATCTCCTGCACGATCAGCGGCTGCCCCTCCCACACGCTCGGGACGGCCGCGACGTCGGCGGCGGCCAGCAGCGCGGGCACGTCCGGGCGGCGGCCCAGCAGCACCACCGGCAGGTCCTCCCGCTCGATGCGGGCGCGCAGCTCGTCCTCCAGCGGCCCGTCCCCGACGATCCCGACGAGCGGCCGCGGCTCGCGCGCCGCCCAGCGCGCGCGGCGTCCAGCAGCGTCGGCGGCCCTTCTGGTCGGCGAGCCGCCCCACGGTGAGGATCAGCGGCCGGTCCCCCACGCCCAGCGCCGCGCGCCGGTCGGCGAGGACGCCGGGCCCGGCTGGACGCGCGGCGCCGGCGCGGGCACGAGCGCGTGCCCCCGCGGCGGGCGCCGCGGTCGCGCATCCGCTCCTCCAGGTCGGGCGACACCCCGAGGACGACGTCGGCGCCGCGC
>NZ_MKJY01000349.1 GCF_001942465.1 Actinomadura sp. CNU-125 | reverse complement strand
CGGAGCAGGGCGCGGTTCCAGGTGGTGACCGAGGACGGCGGCGCGTACCTGGTCACCGTCGAGGGCGGGCGGTGGCATATGGAGGCGGCGTATGACTAGCTGGTTCAACCCGGCCGTGCCGTGGCGCGAGCTGGAGCAGCGGCTGTCGTGGGGGGCGACGGCGCCGCGGCGGGAGGAGGCCGCGCCCGAACCGGTCGTCCGGCGGCCGGTCGAGGGGGTGCCGTGGGCGGAGCTGCACTGCCACTCGTCGTTCTCCTTCCTGGACGGTGCGAGCGACCCGGCGGCGCTCGTGGCGGAGGCCGCGCGGCGGGGCGTCGAGGCGATGGCGATCACCGACCACGACGGGATGTACGGGGCGGTGCACTTCGCGCAGGCGGCGCGGGAGGCGGGCGTCGCGACGGTGTTCGGCGCCGAGCTGGGGCTGGGCGCGCCGGGGCCGCGGGCGGGCGCGCCCGATCCGGCGGGACGGCACCTGCTGGTCCTCGCGCGGGGTCCGGAGGGGTACGCGCGGCTGTGTTCGACGATCACGCGGGCGCAGCTCGCGGGCGGGCGCAAGGGCCGTCCGGTGTACGACGAGGACGCGCTGGCGACGCGCGGGGGGGGTGCGTGGGCGGTGCTGACGGGGTGCCGCAAGGGCCCGGTCCCGGCGGCGCTGGAGGCGGGCGGGCCGGACGCGGCGGAGCGGGAGCTGCGGCGGCTCGCGGACGTGTTCGGACCGGAGAACGTGTTCGCCGAGCTGGTCGACCACGGGATGCCGGACGACGACGAGCGGTGCGACGTCCTCGCGGCGCTCGCGGAACGCGTGGGCGTCGGCGTGGTGGCGTCCAACAACGTGCACCACGCGGCGCCGGGTGCGGACGCGCGGCTGGCGACAGGCGCTCGCGGCGGTGCGGTCGCGGCGGAGCCTGGACGGGATGGAGGGGTGGCTGGCGGCGTCGGGCGCCGAGCACGTGCGCGGCGGGGCGGAGATGGCGGCGCGGCTGGCGCGGTTCCCGGGCGTCCGGGAGCGGACGGTCGAGCTGGCGCGGGCGTGCGCGTTCGACTTCGACGTCGTCGCGCCGAGCTTGCCGACTGGCCGGTGCCGGGCGGGCACACCGAGGCGAGCTGGCTGCGGCGGCTCGCGACGGACACGGCGCGGGAGCGGTACGGGCCGCCGGAGGCGGAGCGGGTCGCGGGCGCGCACGCGCAGATCGCGCACGAACTGGACGTCATCGAGGCGCTGGGATTCCCCGGATATTTCCTGATCGTGCACGACATCGTGGGGTTCTGCCGGAGCCGGGGCATCCTGTGCCAGGGGCGGGGGTCGGCGGCGAACTCGGCGGTCTGCTACGCGCTCGGGATCACCGGGGTGGACGCCGTCCGGCACGGGCTGCTGTTCGAGCGGTTCCTGTCGCCCGGACGGGACGGGCCGCCCGACATCGACCTCGACATCGAGCACCGGCGGCGGGAGGAGGTCATCCAGTACGTCTACGCGAAGTACGGGCGCGAGTGCACGGCGCAGGTCGCGAACGTGATCAGCTACCGGCCGCGCATGGCGGTGCGGGACGCGGCGCGCGCGCTCGGGTTCTCGCCGGGCCAGCAGGACGCGTGGTCGAAGAGCATCGACTCGCGCGACCCGGTCGGGACCGAGAACCGCATCCCCGCGCCCGTCCGGGAACTGGCCGGGCGGATGCTGACGCTGCCGCGCCACCTGGGGATCCACTCGGGCGGGATGGTGATCGCGGACCGTCCCGTCGGGGAGGTGTGCCCGATCGAGTGGGCGAGCATGCCGGGCCGCAGCGTCCTGCAGTGGGACAAGGACGACTGCGCGGCGGCGGGCCTCGTGAAGTTCGACCTGCTCGGGCTGGGGATGCTGTCCGCGCTGCACGACACGTTCGACCTCGTCGCCGAGCATCACGGGCGGCGGTTCGACCTGCAGTCGATCCCGGCGGACGATCCGGCGGTGTACGACATGCTGAGCGACGCGGATTCGGTCGGGGTGTTCCAGGTGGAGTCGCGCGCGCAGATGGCGACGCTGCCGAGGCTGCGGCCGCGCGAGTTCTACGACCTGGTCGTGGAGGTGGCGCTGATCCGTCCGGGGCCGATCCAGGGCGGGTCCGTCCACCCGTACCTGCGTCGCCGCACGGGGCAGGAGCCCGCGACGTGCCCGCACCCGCTGATGGAGAAGGCCCTCGCGCGCACACTGGGCGTCCCCCTGTTCCAGGAGCAGATGATGCAGTTGGCCGTGGACTGCGCGGGGTTCACTCCGGCGGAGTCCGACCAGTTGCGGCAGGCGATGGGCGCCAAGCGCGCGCCGGAACGGGTCGAGCGGCTGCGGCAGCGCCTCCTCGGCGGGATGGCCGAGCGGGGGATCCCGCCGGACCTCGCCGAGGACGTGTACGACAAGATCCACGCCTTCACCGGCTACGGGTTTCCCGAGTCGCACGCGCAGAGTTTCGCGCATCTGGTGTACGCGAGCGCCTACGTGAAGCGGCACTACCCGGCGGCGTTCACCGCGGCCTTGGTGCGGAACCAGCCGATGGGGTTCTACTCCTCGAACAGCCTCTTGGAGGACGTCCGGCGGCATGGGGTCGAGGTAAGGGGCGTGGACATCAACGCCAGCGATGTTTACCCCACGCTGGAGGAACCCCTGGAGGTCCGTTCGGAGCATCCGCACGCGCCGGACGAACCGCAGCCCGCGATCCGGCTCGGCCTGGACGGCGTCCGCAATCTCGGCACGGAGGCGGCGAAGGCGATCGCGGCGGGCCGTCCGTACGCGGGCATGGAGGACCTCGCGCGGCGAGTCCCGCTGTCGCCGGGCGCGCTGGAGGCCCTCGCGACGGCGGGCGCGTTCGAGTGCTTCGGGCTGTCGCGGCGGGAGGCGCTGTGGGCGGCGGGCGCGCTGGCGGGCGCGGGCCCCGGGCAGCTCGAAGGGATCGCGCCCGGCACGCGGGCGCCCGCGCTGCCCGCGATGACGCCGATCGAGGAGACCATCGCCGACCTGTGGGCCACCGGCGTCGCGGGCACGCACCCGGTCGCGCACGTCCGGGACGCCCTGGACGAACTGGGCGCGCTGCCCGCCGCACGGCTCTGCGACGTCCGCGACGAGACGAACGTGCTGGTCGCGGGGCTCGTCACGCACCGGCAGCGGCCGCCGACCGCCGGGGGCATCGTGTTCCTGAGCCTGGAGGACGAGACCGGCATCGCGAACGTGATCTGCCCGCCGCAGGTGTTCGAGCGGCACCGCGCCCTCGCCGTCGACGCGCAGGCGCTGCTGGTGAGCGGGCGGCTGGAACGCGCGGAAGGGGTGACGCACATCCGCGCGTACCGGCTGCGGCGGCTGCCGGTCGCGGGCCGCGTCCGCTCCCGCGACTTCCACTGACGGGGGCGGCCGGGTCCGGTCCGGAGACTTCCGGTTGGATATCCGTCATGCCAGTGTGGGCGCGGAAACGGCCGCTCTGTGCCAGGGTGATCACGTCTTGTGCAGGCGGAGAAAGGTCGGATGCGGATGGCGAGCCAGGGACCGCGGCCCCCGACCCCCGACCCCGCGGACCCCGAGAGGGTCGGTCCCTACCGGATCGAGTCGCGGATCGGGCGGGGCGGCATGGGGGCGGTCTACCTCGGGCGCGCGCCGGACGGGCGGGCGGTCGCGGTGAAGGTCGTCCGCCGGACCTGGCGGACGACCCGCGCTTCCTCGCCCGGTTCCACGGCGAGGCAGCGAACGCCGCGCGCGTCGCCTCGTTCTGCACCGCGCAGGTCCTCGACCACGGCGACGAGAACGGCGTCGCCTACCTCGTCACCGAGTACATCGAGGGCCCGACGCTGCGCGAGCGCATCAAGTCCGACGGGCCGCTGTCGCCCGCGATGCTGCACGGCGTCGCGATCGGCGTCGCGGCCGCGCTCGTCGCGATCCACGGCGTCGGGCTCGTCCACCGCGACCTCAAGCCCGGCAACGTGCTGCTGTCGATCACCGGGCCGCGCGTCATCGACTTCGGCATCGCCCGCGCCCTCGACGAGACCGACCACCACACCGGCACCGGGCAGCTCATCGGGACGCCCGGCTGGATCGCCCCCGAGCAGATCACCGGCCGGGAGGTCACCCCGGCGGCGGACGTGTTCGCCTGGGCCTGCCTCATCGCCTACGGCTCCACCGGCAGCAACCCGTTCGGGCGCGGATCGTTCGAGATCCTGTCGGCGCGCGTCCTGCACGCCGAACCCGAGCTCGGCGACCTGCCGGACCCGCTCGGCGGGCTGGTCCGCGCCGCGCTGAGCAAGGATCCCGCGCACCGGCCCACCGCCCGCGAGCTGCTGCTCGCGCTCGCCGGGGGCGACTCCGAGGCCGACGCGGCCACCGCGCTCGACGCCCGTCCGATCGCCGCGCCCGTCGACGCGGGCCCCCGGACGCGCAGCACACCGTCCCCCGCACACCGTCAGGCCGACGCCGCCGCGACCGTCGAACTCGGCGATGTGTCGAACGGCGCGGAGATGCAGGGCGCGCTCGTCGACATGACGCGGCTGGCGCTGGCGGCCGACGAG
>NZ_MKJY01000348.1 GCF_001942465.1 Actinomadura sp. CNU-125 | reverse complement strand
GGCGCCGCGGTCGGCCGCGACGACTTCGCGCTGCTCTGGCTCGACGACGTGATCGGCGCCGGGGTCGTCCTCGACGGACGGCTGCGGCGCGGCGCGTCCGGCGGCGCGGGCGAGGTCGGGCTGCTCAAGTTCGGCGACGCCGACTTCTGCGGCCTGATGGAGCTCCCCGCCGTCCGCGGCCTCGCCCCGGACGCCTCGCCGACCGGATCGTCCGCGGCGTGTTCGCGCTCGTCGCCGTCCTGGACCCCGGCCTCGTCGTGCTCGGCGGCGCGCTCGGCGCGCGGCGGCGACGGGCTCGCCCGGCTGGTCTCGGCCCGCCTGGACGCGCTGTCCCCGGCGGCGACCGAGGTGCGCCCGGCGGTCGTCGAGGGCGACCCGATCCTGCGGGGCGCGGTGCTGCCGCCCTCGACGCCGCCCGCGACGCCGTCTTCGGCTGACCCCGCGCGCCCGGCCTGCGCGCCCGGCTTGCGCGCCCGGCCTGCGCGCCCGGCCCTCGTGCCTAGCCCTCGTACGTCGCGGCGTCGATACCGGCGGTCCGCAGGACGAGCCGGTCGCGGGTCCGGTCGGGCACCTTCGCCAGCGTCGCCATCATCCGCGCCTCCCGCCCGGCGAGGTAGACCGAGGACGGGCGCCGCGCCGTCAGCGCCTTCACGATGACCTTCACGACGCCGTCCACCGGAGCCCGCGACGCGTTCTCGGTGAACTCGCCCATCTTCTCGGCCAGCCCCCGGTAGAGGCGGTGCGTCGCGGCGTCGCCGCGCCACCCGGCGGCCCGGGCGGCGTCGCCCGCCTTGGCGAAGATCTCCGTCTGCATCGAGCCCGGCTCCACCAGGCTCACCGCGACGCCGAGCGGGCGCATCTCCATCCGCAGCGCCTCGGTGACCGACGCCAGCGCCGCCTTCGACGCGGCGATCGGCCCGAACGTCGGCGCGCACATCCGGGAGCTGACCGCGCCGATGTTGACGACCCGGCCCTTCGCCGCGCGCAGCATCGGCAGCACCGACTGCGTCACCGCCACCTGGCCGATGACGTTGACGTCGAACTGGCGGCGCCACTCGTCGAGCGGCACCGTCTCGACGGGGCCCTCGACGATGACGCCCGCGTTGTTCACCAGCGCGTCCAGCCGACCGCCGGTGCGCGCGGCGACCTCCTTGGCGGCGGCGTCGATCGTCTCCTCGTCGATGAGGTCGACGACCAGCGGACGGACGCCCGCGGGCAGCCGGGACGCGTCGGAGGAGCGGCGGACGCCCGCGTACACCTCCCAGCCGAGGTCGTGCAGGCGCCGGACGGCGGCGCCGCCGATGCCTCCGGCGGCGCCCGTGATCAGAACGGTTCGAGTGCTCATGAGGCCATGCTCGGGGGGCGGCGCGACCGGAGGAAGACTACAGTTAACAGTATTAACCGGACTGACAGGATGCGACGGGAAAGGGGGCCGGGCCGTGCCCGATCCGACGGCCGAGGCCAGGCGCCGGGAACTCGGCGGCTTCCTGCGCTCCCGCCGCCACCGGCTCGCGCCGCGCGACGCCGGCATCACGCCGGGCCCGCGCCGCCGCACGCCGGGGCTGCGCCGCGAGGAGGTCGCGGCCGCCGCGGGCGTCAGCCTCACCTGGTACACGTGGCTTGAGCAGGGCCGCGTGAACGGCGTGTCCCGGCAGGTCCTCGACGCCCTGGCCCGCGCGCTGCGGCTCGGCCCGGACGAGCACCGGCACCTCCTCGAACTCGCGGGCGAGCCCGCCGCCGAACCGGCCGCGCCCGCCGCCGTCTCCGCCGAGGTCCGGGCCCTGCTGACCATGGTCGAGCCGAACCTCGCCCACGTCGTCACCCGCTGCTTCGACGTCGTCGCCTGGAACGCCCCCGTGGACGCGCTGTTCCGCGACGTCGAGGACCCGCCCTTTGGCGAGGACCTCAACATCGTCTGGATGATGTTCCACCATCCGTGGATGCGCGCCAGGTTCCCCGAATGGGAGGCCGAGGCGCGCTGGCTCACGGCGCTGCTGCGCAACGAGGCCGGCCGGCAGGCGGGCAACCCCCGCTTCCAGCGCCTCGTGGAGCGGCTCACCGCGACCAGCGCCGAGTTCCGCGAGTTCTGGGACGGCCACGACATCACGCCCTTCACCCCGTCCGAACGCCACTACAGCCATCCCGCGCTCGGCCGGGTGACGCTCCGGTTCATGAAGATCAACGTGGAGAACGAGCCCGACCTCAGCGTCCTCGTGCACTACGCGTCGCCCGGGGACGGAGAGGCCGCCGCGGCCCTCGCCCGGCTGGCGGAGACGGCGCGGACCCCGCGCGCCGACGCCCCGCGCCGACCCGCCGGCTAAGCCTTGGGCAGCCGCTCGCCCGTTCGGAGCCGGTCCAGGCCCAGCCAGATGAACTCCACCGCCATCTGCTCGGCCCGCTCCCGCGGCGTGTCCGGATGCTCCAGCCACCACGACACCATCGACAGCATCGACCCGTACATCAGCGGGACGAGCAGCCGCGCGCGGTGCTCGTTCACCGCGAGCGCGGCGGGCGACAGCTTGGGGTCGGCGCGGCGGCGCCGCAGCAGCAGGTCGGCGAACGCGGTGCCGAGCCGGTCGCGCAGCTCCCGCAGCTCCGGCCCGACCTCGGGCTTGTCGAGGTGCCGGATGACCAGCGCCCACGCGTCCGGTTCGGCCGTGGCGTAGTCGAACAGCACCCGGATCATCGCCCGGATGCCCTCGCGCGAATCGTGCTCGGCGAGCACCGCCGCGTTCAGCCGTCCGGTGAGCTCGGCGACGATCGCCTCGGTCACCTCGACGAACAGCTCCTCCTTGGACGCGAAGTGCTGGTACAGCAGCGCCTTGGACACCTGCGCCGCCCCCGCGACGTGCTCCATCTGCGTCAGGTGGTAGCCGCGGCGGCCGAACTCGGCCAGCGCCACCTGCAGCAGCTGCTCGCGCCGCCGGGCGTACGGCATCCGCCGCCGCACGCCCGGGGACGCGTCCCCCGTCGATTCGCTCATCTATCCGTTCATCTGCCGATCGGTCACTTGTCGAGGTACTTGCCCAGCTCGGCCCGCGCCACGGACCGGACGTGCACCTCGTCGGGCCCGTCGGCGAGGCGCAGCGTCCGCAGCCCCGCCCACATGCCCGCGAGCGGGGTGTCGTCGCTGACGCCCGCGCCGCCGTGCACCTGGATGGCGCGGTCCACCACCTCCAGCGCGACGCGCGGCGCGATCACCTTGATCGCCGCGACCTCCGAGCGCGCCGCCTGCACCCCGTGCTCGTCGATCAGCCACGCCGTCTTCAGGGTGAGCAGCCGGGCCTGCTCGATCGCCATCCGCGACTCGGCGATCTGCTCGCGGACGACGCCCTGCTTGGCCAGCGGCCCGCCGAACGCCTCCCGCGACACCGCGCGCTCGCACATCAGCTCCAGCGCCCGCTCGGCCATCCCGATCGCGCGCATGCAGTGGTGGATGCGGCCGGGGCCGAGGCGGGCCTGCGCGATGGCGAAGCCGCCGCCCTCCTCGCCGACCAGGTTCTCCACCGGGACCCGCACGTCGGTCAGCCGGATCTCGCAGTGGCCGTGCTGGTCCTGGTAGCCGAACACGGGCAGCGGACGGACGATCTCCACGCCCGGCGCGTCCACCGGCACCAGCACCATCGACTGCTGCCGGTACGGGTGGCCGTCCGGATCCGTCTTGCCCATCACGATCATGATCTTGCAGCGCGGGTCGGCGGAACCGCTGATCCACCACTTGCGCCCGTTGATCACATAGTGGTCGCCGTCGCGCTCGATCCGGGTCGAGATGTTGCGGGCGTCGGAGCTGGCGACGTCCGGCTCGGTCATCGCGAACGCGCTGCGGATCTCGCCGTCCAGCAGCGGCCGCAGCCACTTCTCCTTCTGCTCGGGCGTGCCGAACAGGTGCAGCACCTCCATGTTCCCGGTGTCGGGCGCCGCGCAGTTCGTGGCCTCCGGGGCGAGGTTGGGGGAGCGGCCCGTCACCTCGGCCAGCGCCGCGTAGTCGGTCACGCTCAGGCCGTGCGCCGGGGCGTCGCTGTCGGGCAGGAAGAGGTTCCACAGCCCGCGCCGGCGGGCCTCGACCTTGAGGTCCTCGACGATCTGCGGCACGTGGTGCTCGCGGCCCCGCTCCCGCAGCTCCCGCCGCTGCGCGGCGTACACCGCCTCGGCCGGGTAGACGTGGGAGTCCATGAAGTCCTGGAGGCGGCCGTGGTAGTCCCGCGCCCGCTCGCTCAAACCGAAGTCCATTCCGCTAGAGTAACTGACGAGTCAGTTACTTTGGAGGGGAGTCCCCAATGGCAGCCTTCGACGGCACGGGCTTCGACGGGACCGGCAAGGTCGCGCTGATCACCGGCGGCGCCAACGGCATCGGGGCCGCGGTCGCGCGCCGGCTCGCCGCCGGGGGCGTCCGGCTCGTCCTCGCCGACGTGGACGAACGGGGCGGCGCCGCCCTCGCCGCCGAGCTGGACGGCGCGTTCGTGCGCTGCGACGTGCGCGAGCCCGCCGACAGCGAGCCGCCGTCGCCGCCGCCGTCGACACCTTCGGG
>NZ_MKJY01000347.1 GCF_001942465.1 Actinomadura sp. CNU-125 | reverse complement strand
GGCGTGTGGGGCCGGACGAACGGCGCCGACTGCTCGGCAAGGCCGCGCGCCCGGGGCGTTCGGGTCGACCGCTTGCGAACGGAGGGGCGGCGTAGGGCGCGGCGTGTGGGGCCGGACGAGTGGGCGAACCGCCCGGCAAGGCCGCACACCCGGCACGTCCGGGCCGATCACCTGTGGCGGGACGTGCGGGACGGTGTGCGGCCGGGCGGGGTGAGAGCGGGGCCGCGAAGAGAGCGCTCGGGCGGGGGGACGGCCGGGCAGGTCGTCCCCCCGCACGGACACGGCGGGACGCCGTGCGGCGGTGCTGAGGTTCACGCGCTCAGCGGACCTCGTTGACGTCGAGCAGGTCCACGCGCACGTAGCGGCCTCCGGAGAGGGCGCTGATCACGGTGCGCAGGGCCTTGGCGGTGCGACCGCCTCGGCCGATGACCTTGCCGAGGTCCTCGGGGTGCACGCGCACCTCCAGGACCCGGCCGCCCCTGATCCTGCGGGCGCGCACTCCGACGTCGTCGGGGTGCTCGACGATCCCGCGGACCAGGTGCTCGAGCGCTTCTTCGAGCACGTCAGCCCTCGCTCTTGACTTCGGTTTCGGCCTTCTTCGGCTCGGCCTTCTTCTTGGCGCGGGTGGCGGTGGCCTCGCCCGCGTCGTCACCGAGGGCCTCCTTGACCGCGGCCTCGAAAACGGCCTTGCGGTCGGGCCGCGGCTCGGCGACCTTGAGGGTGCCCTCGGCGCCCGGCTCGCCCTTGAACTTCTGCCAGTCGCCGGTGATCTTCAGCAGGTTCTGCACGGCCTCGGTCGGCTGCGCGCCGACGCCGAGCCAGTACTGCGCCCGCTCGGAGTCGATCTGGATGAGCGACGGCTCCTGCTTGGGCTGGTAGAGGCCGATCTCCTCGATGGCCCGGCCGTCCCGCTTGGTGCGGGCGTCGGCGACGACGACCCGGTACTGCGGGTTCCGGATCTTCCCCAGACGCTTGAGCTTGATCTTGACTGCCACGGGTGTGGTGTACTCCAGACTTCATTACAGGGTGGGCGTGCCATGCCAGGTGGGGAACACCGGCGTCCGGCCCGCCCGAGGGACTCCGGCCGCGCAGGACGAGAGAGGGCGCCTCGCGGCTACGGGGTTTCCAGCCTGTCATTCTGCCAGATGGAGGCGGGAAAAGCGCAATCGCGCGGTGACGCCGCGCGTCACTTCTTCTTGCGGCCCTGCAGTTTGTCGAGGTCGGGCATCTGGAAACCCGGGGGCAGCTGGCCGCCGCCGAGGCCGGGAGGCAGCTGCCCGCCGCCGAGGCCGGGCGGGAGCCCCTGGGGCGCGCCGTCGGCGTGCTCCTTGGGCTGGTTGCCCTGGGCGGCGCGCTTGCGGGGGTCGCCGCTGCGCTGCTTGCCCTTCTTGTTCTTGGCCTTGGCGGCCTTGGCCGCCTTGCGCTTGCCCCCACCGGGCATGCCCGGCATGCCGGGGATGCCGCCCGCCATCTGACGCATCATCTTCTGCGCGTCGAAGAAGCGGGTGACGAGGCTGTTGACCTCACCGACTTCGACGCCGGAGCCCTTGGCGATACGGGCCCGGCGCGAACCGTTGATGATCTTGGGCTGGGAGCGTTCCTGCGGGGTCATCGAGCGGATGATCGCGGCGATCCGGTCCAGGTCGCGGTCGTCGATCTGGCTGATCTGGTCGCGGACCTGGCCCATGCCGGGCATCATCCCGAGCAGGTTGCCGATGGGGCCGAGCTTGCGGATCATCATCATCTGCTCGAGGAAGTCCTCGAGGGTGAAGTCCTCGCCGGAGGCGAACTTGGCCGACATCTTCTCGGCCTGCGCCTCGTCGAAGGTGCGCTCGGCCTGCTCGATCAGGGTGAGGACGTCGCCCATGTCGAGGATGCGCCCGGCCATCCGGTCCGGGTGGAAGACGCTGAAGTCCTCGAGCTTCTCACCGGTGGAGGCGAACATGATCGGCCGGCCGGTGATGTGCCGGACCGAGAGGGCCGCACCGCCGCGCGCGTCGCCGTCGAGCTTGGTGAGGGCGACGCCGTCGAAGCCGACGCCGTCCATGAACGCCTGGGCGGTGTTGACGGCGTCCTGGCCGACCATGGCGTCGACGACGAACAGGACGTCGTCGGGCTTGACCGCGTCGCGGATGTCGATCGCCTGCTGCATCATCTCGGCGTCGATGCCGAGACGGCCCGCGGTGTCGATGACGACGACGCTGTGCTGCGCGCGGCGCGCCTGCTCGATGGAGCGGCGGGCGACGTCCACGGGGTCGCCGACGCCGCTGCCGGGCTCGGGCGCGAACACCGGGACCCCGGCGCGTTCGCCGACGACCTCCAGCTGCTGGACGGCGTTCGGCCGCTGCAGGTCGGCCGCCACCAGCATCGGGGTCTGGCCCTCCTGCTTGAGCCAGCGGGCGAGCTTGCCGGCGAGGGTGGTCTTACCGGCGCCCTGCAGGCCCGCCAGCATGATGACGGTCGGCGGGTTCTTGGCCAGCCGCAGCTCGCGCGTCTCGCCGCCGAGGATCTCGATGAGCTCCTCGTTGACGATCTTGACGACCTGCTGCGCGGGGTTCAGCGCCTGCGAGACCTCCGTGCCCCGCGCCCGCTCCTTGATCCGCGCGATGAAGTCCTTGACCACGGGCAGCGCGACGTCGGCCTCGAGCAGCGCGACGCGGATCTCGCGGGCCGTGGCGTTGATGTCGGCCTCGGAGAGCCGGCCCTTGGTGCGCAGCGACGAGAAGACCGTCGTCAGCCGGTCGGAGAGCGTCTCGAACACGTGTCTGGACCGTCCTTGGAAAGCTACTGGGATCGCCTATCAGCGTATCGGCTCCCCGGCGGGTTCCCACCCGCCCCGGCCCTCGTCCGCCGAGTCTGTGCGCTTCTTCCCCATGACGATCTCGGTCGGGGTCCTCCCGCTTCCCGGGCGACCGCCGCTTCCGCACTTGTGCATGCTTCGAGCGTGGCGTCGGGGGTCGGCCCCTGGCCATGGGCTATGCCCGGGGTTTGGAGAGTTACCGGGGGGGCGCGCACCTGGGATGCACGGGAGCGCCCTGTCGGCCGCTTCGACCGACCGGCGTTGCCGTCGTCGCAGGGCCTTGCGGATGCCCGCCCCCAGGACGCGCCTTTCTCGTCCGTAGCCGCTTCGACAGCCGGGCCCCGGCCTTTCGGTTGCGGCGCGGAGTGCCCCTGGACGGGCGGGGCCGCTGCGATCGTCCGGCGCCCGGCCTCGTCGTCAGGCCAGGGCCTTGAGGATGTCGGTGCGGACCGCCTCCAGGACGGACGGGTCGGCGGGCGGGCGGTCGCGGGCGTCGACGACGTAGAAGACGTCGACGGCCTCGGCGCCGAGCGTGTCGACCTGGGCCGCGCGGATCTGCAGGCCGTGGCCGCCGAGCGCGCGTCCGATCCGCCACAGCAGCCCCGGACGGTCGTGGGCGCGGACCTCGACGACGGCGGCGGTGCTGGACGCACCGTCGACGATCATCACGCGGGGCGGCGGGACGGGCGAGCCGGGACGGACGCGGCGGGAGCGGGCGCGGCGTTCGAGGCGGCCCGCGACGTCGAGCCGGTCGGCGAGCATGCGCCGCAGGTCGGCTTCGAAGGCGGCGGGGTCGGGCGGGGAGCGAATTCGGGGACGGCGGTGAAGTCGAGGACGGCCGTGCCCCGCGCCGGGGGACGACACGGTGCGGGCGGTCCGGACGGCGAGGCGGTGCAGGGCGAGGACGCCCGCGGCGCCCGTAGCAGGCCGGGACGGTCCGGGGCGGCGATCGTCACGCGGGATCGGCGACGCGGACGGCGACGCGGTCGCGGCGGGCGAGGGCGAGTTCGCGTTCGCCGAGGGCGGGCGGGGGCGGCGGGGTGCCGCCGGAGAGGGCGGCGGCGGCGCGGCGGGCGAGTTCGGCGACGAGCCGGGCTTTCCACGCGTTCCAGGCGGCGGGGCCGGTGGCGTTGCCGTCGGCGATCGCGAGGGCGGCGAGCAGTTCGAGGGTTTCGCGTTCGCGGCCGGGGACGTCGGCGACGGCGGTGGTGACGGTCTCGATGGTGGCGGGGTCGTCGATGTCGCGGCGGGTGGCGGTGTGCGGGAGGAGGAGGTGGTGGCGGACGACGGCCCGCAGGGACGCGGCGTCGGCGGCGGCGAAGCCGAGGCGGGCGGCGATGTCGGCGGCGATGGGGGCTCCGGCGACGCTGTGGTCGCCGCCGCGCCCCTTGCCGATGTCGTGCAGGAGGGCGCCGGTGAGGAGGAGGTCGGGGCGGGCGACGTCGCGGGTGAGGGCGGCGGCTCCGGCGGCGGTCTCGACGAGGTGGCGGTCGACGGTGAACCGGTGGATCGGGTCGCGTTGCGGCCGGTTCCGGACATGTCCCCATTCGGGGATCAGCCGGACGATCACCCCGGCCTGGTCGAGCGACTCCCACACGGGGATGGCCGGGGGTCCGGCGCCGAGGAGGGAGACGAGGGCGTCGCGGGCGTCGGACGGCCAGGGCGGTCCGGGCACGGCGGCGGACGCGGCGAGGCGTTCGACGGTCGCGGGCACGAAGCGGCAGGCCGTGCTGCG
>NZ_MKJY01000346.1 GCF_001942465.1 Actinomadura sp. CNU-125 | reverse complement strand
GGTTCATGGTCGCGCACCCGCCGTTGTCTACGACGTCCTGACCGCCGGGCGGACCCGCGACCTGCGGATCGACGCGCTGGTGGAGGCCGCGGCGGACACGTTCCCGGGGCTGGTGCCGACGGCGGCGCGGATCGCCGCCGAACGCACCCGCGCGCAGGCCGACAAGGAGGGCCTGGAGATCGACCAGGGGATCTTCCTGCGCGGCGTGCTGCGCTCCCCGGTGGCGGGCCCGCACCTGCTCGACGCGATGCTGGCGCCGACCGAACGGGCGCTGGACCTGCTGCCGGAGTTCGCCCGGACGGGCACGGTGGACATGGAGGCCGTCCGGCTGGAGCGCCGCGACGGGGTGGCGTACCTGACGATGTGCCGGGACGACTGCCTGAACGCCGAGGACGAACGCCAGGTCGACGACATGGAGACCGCGGTCGATCTCGCGCACCTCGATCCGTCCGTGGGCGTGGGCCTGCTGCGCGGCGGCGAGATGAGCCACCCGCGCTACCGGGGGCGCCGGGTGTTCAGCGCCGGCATCAACCTGAAGCGGCTGCACGCGGGGGAGATCTCGCTGGTCGGTTTCCTGTTGCGCCGCGAGACGGGCTACATCGCCAAGCTGGTGCGCGGCGTGCGCGTCCCGTCCGGCGCGGACGAGCCGGACGGTTCGGCGTGGCAGTGGCCGACCGTGGACATGCCGTGGGTCGCGGCGGTGGACGCGTTCGCGATCGGCGGCGGCATGCAGCTGCTGCAGGCGTTCGACCACGTCATCGCCGAGGCGGGCGCGTACCTGAGCCTGCCCGCCGCGCAGGAGGGCATCATCCCGGGCGCGTCGAACTACCGGCTGACCCGCGCCACCGGCCCGCGGCTCTCCCGGCAGATCATCCTGTCGGGGCGGCGGATCCGCGCCGCCGAGCCGGCCGCGGCGACGCTGGTGGACGAGGTGGTGGAGCCGCCGGAGATGGACGCGGCCATCGAGCGGAGCCTGGACCGGATGCGCGGCCCCGCGGTCGTCACCAACCGGCGGATGCTGAACCTCGCCGACGACCCGCCGGAGGAGTTCCGCCGGTACATGGCGGAGTTCGCCCTGCAGCAGGCGCTGCGGATCTACGGTCAGGACGTCCTGGCCAAGGTGGGCCGCTTCGGGCGTCCCGCGTGAGCGCCGCGAGCACCGGCACCGACGTCGACGCCGAGGGCCCGCGCGTCCGGTACGTGAAGAAGGACCACGTCGCGTACGTGACGCTGGACCGTCCGGCCGTCCTCAACGCGATGGACCTGCGCACGCACGAGGAGCTGGCCGCGGTGTGGGACGACGTCGAGGCGGACGACGCCGTCCGCGTCGCCGTCCTGACCGGTGCGGGAGACCGCGCGTTCTCGGTCGGGCAGGACCTGAAGGAGCGCAGCCGGCTGAACGCGGCGGGCGCGCCGCCGACGACGTTCGGGAGCCGCGGGCAGCCGGGCTGGCCGCGGCTCACCGAGCGGTTCGCGCTGACCAAACCGGTCGTGGCGCGGGTGAACGGGTACGCCCTCGGCGGCGGCTTCGAGCTGGCGCTGGCCTGCGACGTCATCGTGGCCGCCGAGCACGCCGAGTTCGGGCTGCCGGAGGTGCGGCTCGGGCTGGTGCCCGGCGCGGGCGGCGCGTTCCGGCTGGCCCGGCAGATCCCGCTGAAGGCGGCGATGGGCCACCTGCTCACCGGCCGCCGGATGACGGCGGCGCGGGCGCTGGAATTCGGGCTGGTGAACGAGGTCGCGCCCGCGGACGGGCTGGACGAGCGCGTCGCGGCGTGGACCGACGACCTGGTGCGGGCCGCGCCGCTGGCGGTGCGGGCGATCAAGGAGGCGGTGCTGCGGTCCGTCGACATGCCGCTGGAGCAGGCGTTCGCCACCCGCTACGTGTGGGAGGAGCGCCGGATGCACAGCCGGGACGCGGTGGAGGGCCCGCGGGCGTCGCGGAGAAGCGCGAGCCGCGCTGGTCGGCGGGGTGACCCGCCGGCCGTAGTACAGGACCCCGCGGTGCGGAGCCCACCGGACGTCCCGGTGGGCTCCGCGCCGTTGCGGGGCCGCCGCGGCACCCGGCCGAGAACTGCGCGAAAAAAGGCGGCCGTCCAACCGGAAAATTGCACGGTTGGACGGTCGCGCGTCCATTTTCTGACGCCTTGTAGCGACGTGTCGGCCTCATTATCGTGACGCGTGAAATGGATGGGCCGGTTTCTGAATCCGCAGGGAGAGATCATGGCCAACCCGTTCGATGACGAGAACGGACGATTCCTCGCGCTGATCAACGACGAGGGCCAGTATTCGCTGTGGCCCGCGTTCGCCGACGTCCCGGAAGGCTGGGAGATCGCGCACCCCGAGGACTCCAGGCAGGCGTGCCTGGACCACATCGAGGCGAACTGGACGGACATGCGGCCGCGCAGCCTCGTCGAGGAGATGCGCGAGTACGAGGCGGGCCGCGAGCGGGCCGAACCCGAGAAGACCTCGTCGTGATCGGCGGCCCGGGACCCGTGATGATCCGCGGGATGGGGGGCGAGGAGGTGACCCGGCAGCGGGTCCGTCCCGGCACCTTCCGGCGGATCCTGCCCTACGTCCGGCCGTACCGCGGCCTCGCGCTCGTCCTGCTGACGGTCACCGTCCTGGGGGCGGGGATCACGGTGGCGATCCCCCTGCTGTTCAAGGTCATCATCGACGACGGCGTGATCCCGCGCGACACGTCGGTCGTGGTGCAGGTGGCGGTGGCCGCGGCCGTCCTGTCGCTGGTGGACGCGCTCGGCAAGCTCGCGGCGGCGCGGCTGTCCGGCCGGATCGGCGAGGGCCTCATCTACGACCTGCGCACGAAGGTGTTCCGGCACGTCCAGCGGCAGCCGCTCGCGTTCTTCACCCGCGCGCAGACGGGCGCGCTGGTCAGCCGGCTCAACACCGACGTCATCCAGGCGCAGCAGGCCGTCACCTCGCTGCTGTCGATGGCCGTGCCGAGCGTGCTGACGCTGCTGCTGGTGCTCGGCACGATGTTCTACCTGTCGTGGCCGATCACGCTGGTGGCGCTGCTGGTGCTGCCGCTGTTCCTGCTGCCCGGACGGCTCGTCGGGCGCCCCCTGCAGCGGCTCACCCGCGAGTCGATGCACCAGGACGCCGAGATGGGATCGCTCATGCACGAGCGGTTCAACGTGACGGGCGCGCTGCTGGCGAAGCTGTACGGCCGCCCGGACGAGGAGTCGGAGCTGTTCGCGCGGCGCGCCGCGCGGGTCCGCGACATCGGCGTGGTGACGTCGGTGTACGCCGAGCTGATGCTGATCTCGGTGATGCTGCTGGCGTCGCTGGCGACGGCGCTGGTGTACGGGCTGGGCGGCGCCCTGGTGATCGACGGCGCGGTGCAGATCGGCACGCTGGTGGCGATGGCGACGCTGCTGACCCGGCTGTTCGCGCCGCTCAACCAGCTGTCCGGCATGCAGGCCGACGCGATGACCGCGCTGGTCAGCTTCGACCGCGTCTTCGAGGTCCTGGACCTGGAGCCGCTGATCGCCGAGCGCCCGGACGCGCGCCCCGTCGCCGCCGCGAAGCTCACCGGCACGAACGGCGCCGGTCCGGACGGCGACGCGACGGCCCCCGAGATCACGTTCGACGGCGTCGCGTTCCGCTACCCGTCGGCCGCCGACGTGTCGCTGGCGTCGCTGGAGTCGATCGCGCTGCCGGCACCGGACCGGGTGGAGAACCCGCCGGTCCTGCGGGACGTCTCGTTCACCGCGCCGGCGGGCCGGATGACCGCGCTCGTCGGGCCGTCCGGCGCGGGCAAGACCACGATCACGCACCTGGTGCCGCGGCTGTACGACGTCGAGTCGGGCGCCGTCCGGATCGGCGGGCAGGACGTCCGCGACCTCACCCTCGACTCGCTGCGCGAGACGGTCGGGATGGTCACGCAGGACGCCCACCTGTACCACGACACGCTGCGCGCCAACCTGCTGTACGCGCGCCCGGACGCCACCGAGGACGACATGCGGGAGGCGTGCGAGGCGGCGCGGATCTGGGACGTGATCGACGCGCTCCCCGAGGGCCTCGACACGGTGGTGGGCGAGCGCGGCTACCGGCTGTCGGGCGGCGAGAAGCAGCGGGTCGCGATCGCGCGGCTGCTGCTCAAGGCGCCGCCGGTGGTGGTGCTGGACGAGGCCACCGCGCACCTGGACTCGGAGTCGGAGGCGCAGGTGCAGCGCGCGCTGCGCACCGCGCTGCGGGGCCGCACCTCGCTGGTGATCGCGCACCGGCTGTCCACGATCCGGGAGGCGGACCAGATCCTGGTGGTGGACGACGGCCGGATCATCGAACGCGGCGTCCACGAGGAACTGCTCGACGCGGGCGGCCTGTACGCCGAACTGTGCCGGACGCAGTTCGCGGCGGCCCGTCCCGACCCGGACCGGGGCCGCCTCCCCGAGCCCGCCGTCGCGGCGCCCCCGGCATGGTCATGGGCCCGCCGCCCGGGATGGGCCCCCACATGGGCCCCGCCCCCCGGCCCCGGCATGGGCCCGCCGCCGGGCCCGGGCATGGGCCCGCCGCCCGGCCCGG
>NZ_MKJY01000345.1 GCF_001942465.1 Actinomadura sp. CNU-125 | reverse complement strand
CCGGTCAGCGGGACGTCGAGTGCCTCCGGCACCGAACGGCGCAGCACCGCGCGCGCGACCTCGACGAGACGGCGCTCGGCGTCACGCGGCGAACGGTTCGTGCGCCGTCCCGGCGCCCGGCACCTCCGCGACCGCCGCGCCGCCCCGGCCCGGGGCACGAGGCCGATCCGCGCGGGATCGGCCGGGTCCCGCACGACGGCCCGTCCGGCCCGTTCGACCACGCCCCCGAAGGACCACCCCGCGAGGTGGTACGGCCCGGCGGGTTGCACCGCGCGGATGCGTTCGGCGTACTCGGCCGCCATCTCCGCGATGCTCGCGGGCGGCTCCGCCGTCCCGTCCAGGCCGCGCGCCTGGATCCCGTACGCGGGGCGCCCCGGCGGCAGGTGCCGGGCCGGTTCCGCGTAGTTCCAGGCGAGCCCCCCGCCCGAGTGGACGAAGAAGACCGGGGGCGCGTCGCCGTCCGGGCGCAGCGGCAGCATCGGATCGAAGTCGCCCGTGGGACCGCCGCCCTCCGCGACGGCCTCGGCCACCGCGGCGGGCGTGGGCGCCGCGAACAGCCGCCGGATGCCGACCTCGGCATCGAAGACGGCCCGGATCCGGGCGACGAGCCGCATCGCGAGCAGGGAGTCGCCGCCGAGTCCGAAGAACGAGTCGTCCGGCCCGACTCGCTCGACACCGAGCGCCTCCGCGAACAATCCGCAGAGGATCTCCTCCACCCGGGTCGCCGGTTCACGCCCGGCACCGGCCCCGGCATCGTCGGCGGCGGGCGCGGGGAGCGCGGCCCGGTCGACCTTGCCGTTGCGGGTCACCGGGATCTCATCGAGGGACACGAACGCGGCCGGGACCATGTGCTCGGGCAGCCGGGCCGCGACCAGTTCCCGCAGGTCGTCGTCCTCGACGGCCGCGCCGGTGACGTAGGCGACGAGCCGCTTGGTCCCCGGACGGTCCTCGCGTGCGACCACGACCGCCTGGTCGATGTCGTCGTGGGAGGCGAGAACGGTCTCGATTTCGGCGGGCTCGATGCGGTAGCCGCGGATCTTGACTTGCTCGTCGGCCCGTCCGGCGAAGTCGAGGACGCCGTCGTCCGTCCAGCGGGCCAGGTCGCCTGTGCGGTACATGCGGCCGGGGTGGAAGGGGTTCGCGACGAACCGTTCCGCGGTGAGGGCCGGACGGGACGCGTACCCGCGCGCCAGCCCGTGACCCGCCAGGTACAGCTCCCCGACCACGCCGGGAGGAACCGGGCGCATCGCGTCGTCCAGGACGTACGCGCGCGTGTTGTCGAGCGGACGGCCGATGGGGACCGCCGCCGGAACCCGATCGCCGGACGTGAAGGCCAGGTGCGTGGCGAACGCGGTCGTCTCGGTCGGGCCGTAGGTCGTCCGGACGATCAGGTCCGGGTGGGTTCGCAGGAGGGCCTGGACGGCCGTGGACGACACGACGTCGCCGCCCGTCGACACCTCGCGGACACCGGCGAAGATCTCCGGGGACTGCTCGGCGAGGACGCGGAACAAACCGGCGGTCGCGTGCACGTTGGTGACTCCGTGCTCGGCGATCAGACGTCCGCGCTCGGCCGCGTCCAAGTCACCCGACGGCGCCACGACCAACCGGCCACCCTGCAGCAGCGGCGTCCAGATCTCGAACGTCGACGCGTCGAACGCGTGGTTCGCTTGCACCATGACGGTGTCGGCCTGCCACGCTTCGTCCAGGCAGAACGCGACGACGTTCGCGTGCGTGACGGCGACGCCCTTCGGCGTCCCGGTCGACCCCGACGTGTACATCACGTACGCGAGATCGTCCGGCGAAATCCGGACCGCCGGGTTCTCCTCGACCGGCTCGAACACGTCGTCGTCGGTGACGACGACCGAGACCCCGGCCTCGGCCATCACCGCCGCGATCCGCTCCTCCGGATGCGACACGTCCAACGGGACGAATGCGGCGCCCGCCTTCAGCACACCCAGCAACACCGGGATCAACTCCGGCGAGCGCCGCATCCGGACGCCGATCGGCGATCCACGTCCGGCGAGTGCGTGTGCGACGCCGTTGGCGCGCGCGTTCAGCTCCGCGTACGTCCACGCCACACCGTCGGCAACCACCGCGACCGCGTCCGGCGTCCGCGCCGCCCGCTCCTCGAACAGCCCGGCGATCGACGCGGCCGACACCGGACGGGACGTGTCGTTCCACTCCTCGACGACAAGCCGCCGCTCGTCCTCCGACAGCACCTCGATCGCGCCGACGCGCACGTCCGGGTCGGCGGCGCACTGTTCCAGAACACGTTCGAGGCGCGCGGCGAGCGCGCGGGCGGTGCCGTCGTCGAACAGGTCGATCGCGTACTGGATGCCGCCTTCGATTCCGGCCGGAGTCCCGTCCTCGTCGCGGTGCTCGGTGAGGCTGAACGAGAGATCGAACTTGGCCGCCTGCTCCCCCGGCTCGTCCCCGGCGAACGGCCGCGCACGCACGCCGGCCAGATCGAGATCGCCGTCGTCGTTCCCCTGCGGCAGGTTCTGCAACGTGAGCATGACCTGGAAGAGCGGGTGCCGGGCAAGGGAGCGGGGCGGGTTGAGGTCCTCGACTAGCCGCTCGAACGGGACGTCCTGGTGCGCGTACGCGGCGAGGTCGGTTTCCCGGACGCGGGCGAGCAGTTCGGCGAACGTCGGGTCGCCGCTCACGTCCGTCCGCAGGACGAGCGTGTTGACGAAGAACCCGGCCAGATCCTCCAGCGCCGCGTCGCCGCGCCCAGCGACGGCCGTCCCCATCGGGACGTCGTCACCCGCACCGACCTTCGACAGCAGCACCGCCACCGCCGCCTGCGCGACCATGAACATCGTCACGCCCTGCGCCCGCGCCAGTTCCGCGAGACGTGCATGAACGTCGGCGTCCGTCTCCACCGGGACGATCGCGCCACGGAACGTCGCCGCCGCCGGGCGTGGCCGGTCGACCGGGAGCGTCAGCTCCTCGGGCAGCCCGGCGAGCGCTTCGCGCCAGTGCCCGATGTGCTCGGCGAGGAGGCTTTCCGGGTCGTCGGGGTCGCCGAGGACTTCGCGCTGCCACAGCGCGTAGTCGGCGTACTGGACGGGCAGCGGCTCCCACTCGGGGGCCGAACCGGCGGCGCGCGCCGCGTAGGCCGTTCCCAGGTCACGGGTGACGACGCCCATCGACCACCCGTCGACGGCGATGTGGTGCGCCGTGATCACCAGGACGGGCTCGGCGGACGACGGCGCCAGCAACCGCGCCCGCCACGGCGGCTCCCGGGTGAGATCGAACCCGAGTTCCATCTCGGCGGCGACGGCGTCCGGCAGGTCGCTCTCCGCGACGTCGTCCACCCGCAGGACGGGACGGTCGTCCAGGACCTCCTGCCGGGGAACGCCCGCGAACTCCGGGAAGATCGTCCGGAGCGTCTCGTGCCGGTCGGCGACGTCACCGATCGCCGCTTCGAGCGCGGCGACGTCCAGGTCGCCGGACAGCCGGAGCGCCAGCGGCACGTTGTACCCGGCGCCCGCCCCGGCCTCTTCGAGCCGGTTGAGGAACCACATCCGTTGCTGCGCGTACGACAGCGGCACAACGTCCGGGCGGGTGCGGGCAGTCAGGGCCGGGCGGACGCCCGCGCCGCGCGCCTCGTCCGCGAGCCGCGCGAGCCCCTCGACGGTCGGGGCTCCGAACAGTTCCCGAATCCCGATCTCGGCGGCCAGCACCGCCTGCACGCGGGAGATCAGCCGCATCGCGAGGAGGGAGTCGCCGCCGAGGTCGAAGAACGAGTCGTCCGCACCGACCCGCTCGACGCCCAGCACCTCGGCGAACAGGCCGGCCAGTACCTCTTCGGCGGGCGTGGCCGGGGCGCGGCCGCCCGTCCGTCCCGCCAGGTCGGGGGCGGGGAGTGCCCGCGCGGTCGACCTTGCCGTTGCGGGTCACCGGGATCTCGTCGAGGCCGACGAACGCGACCGGAACCATGTACTCGGGCAGCCGCGCGGCGACGAACTCACGAAGGTCGGTCTCATCGGCGGCGGACCCGATGACGTAGGCGACGAGCCGCTTGGTGCCCGGCTGGTCCTCGCGGGCGATCACTACGGCCTGGTCAATGTCGTCGTGGGACGTCAGGACGGCCTCGACCTCGGCGGGCTCGATCCGGAACCCGCGGATCTTGACTTGCTCGTCGGCGCGTCCCGCGAAGTCGAGGACACCGTCGTCCGTCCAACGGGCCAAGTCGCCGGTGCGGTACATGCGGCCCGGGTGGAAAGGGCTCGCGACGAACCGTTCGGCGGTGAGTCCCGGACGGCCCGCATAGCCGCGCGCCAAGCCGTGACCTGCCAGGTACAGCTCCCCGACGACGCCGGGAGGAACCGGGCGTAAGAACTCGTCCAGGACGTACGCGCGGGTGTTGTCCATCGGCGCGCCGATCGGCATCGCGTCGGGCACGTCGTCGGTCGAGGTGAACGCGAGTTGCGTGGCGAACGCCGTGGACTCGGTCGGGCCGTAGGTCGTCCGGACGATCAGCTCCGGGTGGGTCTCCAGGAGGTTGCGGACGGCCGTGGACGACACGACATCGCCGCCCGTCGACACCTCGCGCACACCGGCGAAGATCTCCGGGGACTGCTC
>NZ_MKJY01000344.1 GCF_001942465.1 Actinomadura sp. CNU-125 | reverse complement strand
GCCGGGGCGGGCTCGGCGCCGCGCGCGTGTAGCCGGACGGGGGCAGGCGGCGGGGGGCCGGGGAAGGACGCACCCCCCGATCGTCACCGTCGCGCGCGTCCGCACACGGCGAACGCGCACGCCGTTAACACCTCGATACAACGCCCGGCTCCGGCCCCGGCCCCGGACGCCCCGCTCAGCGCGGCGAGACCGTGAAGCGGCGCAGCGCCAGCGCCGGGTTCTTCTCCCGGACGGCCGCGATCCGGGCGGGCTCGACGCCCGCCACGGCCGTGCCCGGCGCCTCCCCCAGCGCCGCCGCGACCACGCCCATCGGGTCGACGATCATGCTGTTGCCCGCACCGGTCGGCGCGCACTGGTCGGCGGCGGCCACGTAGATCGTGTTCTCGATGGCGCGGGCGCGCACGAGCGTCCCCCAGTGGTCCTCCTTGAGCGGCCCCGGCACCCACTGGGCGGGCAGCAGGAGGACGTCGGCGCCCGCGTCCACGATCCGCCGCGTCACCTCGGGGAAGCGGACGTCGTAGCAGGTCTGCATGCCGAACGTGACGCCGTCCACCGTGAAGGTCTCGGGGTCGCCGATGTCGCCGTGCCGGACGATCTCCGACTCCTTGTACCCGAACGCGTCGTACAGGTGGACCTTGCGGTACGTCGCGGCGACCGTCCCGTCGGGGGCGAACGCGACGAGCACGTTGGCGATGCGGTCCGGTTCGTCGAGCCGCTCGTTCAGCCCGGCGACGACGTGCACGCCGTGCGCGCGGGCCAGTTCGGCGAGCCCGCCCGCGAAGGGGCCGTCGAGCCGCTCGGCGGAGTCGACGTACCGGCGGTCCAGTTTCGGCGCCGCGAACATCGCGAACTCGGGGCACGCCACGACCTTCGCGCCGCGCCCGGCGGCCTCCCCCACCAGGCCGCCGATCGCGGCGAGGTTCTCGTCCTTGTTCGTCCCGGGCGCGAACTGCGCCACCGCGACCTGCACCATGATCCCGTCCTCCACGGTTCCATCCTCCACGGCCTCGGCCTTCCCGATCCGGTTCAGAACCTGCCCGAGACGCCGGTCAGAGCCGGTCGACGCCGGTCACCCGGACGACCGCCTCGCCCTCCTGGTCGGAGCCCGCGAGGTCCACCTCGGCGGAGACGCCCCAGTCGTGGTGCCCCGCCGGGTCGTCGAACACCTGCCGGACGCGCCACAGCGCGTCCTCGGGGACCTCCTCGATCTGCAGGAGCTTCGGGCCGCGCGCGTCGGGGCCGGTGAGCAGCTCGTCGTGCTCGGCGAAGTAGCCGTCCATGCCGTCCTCCCAGCCGTCCGCGCCGAAGTCCGGATCGAGCTCCCCGAGGTCGCGGTACCGCTCCAGCGCGGCCAGCTCGACGCGGCGGAACAGCGCGTTGCGCACCAGCACCCGGAACGCCCGCGCGTTCGCGGTGACCTTCGTGACGCGCTCCTCGATCGGCTCGTCGGGCTCGTCGGCCGGGTTGGCGAGCTGCTCCCACTCGTCCAGGAGGCTGGAGTCGACCTGCCGGACGAGCTCGCCGAGCCACTCGATGAGGTCGATCAGGTCGTCGGTCTTGATCGACTCGGGGACGGTCTGCTGCAGCGCCTTGTAGGCCCCCGACAGGTACCGCAGGACCAGGCCCTCGCCGCGCGCCAGCTCGTAGTAGGCGATGTACTCGGTGAACGTCATCGCCCGCTCGTACATGTCGCGCACGACCGACTTGGGCCGCAGCGGATGGTCGCCCACCCACGGATGCCCCGCCCGGTAGATCTCGTAGGCGGCGCCGAGCTCCTCCTCCAGCGGCTTCGGGTAGTCGACGTCCTGGAGCAGCTCCATCCGCTCCTCGTACTCGATGCCCTCGGCCTTCATCTCCTGGACGGCGGCGCCGCGCGCCTTGTTCAACTGCGCCGCGACGATCTGCCGGGGGTCGTCGAGCGTCGCCTCGATCACCGACAGGACGTCCAGCGCGTACGACGGCGAGCCCGGGTCGAGGACCTCGAAGGCGGCGAGCGCGAACGTCGACAGCGGCTGGTTGAGCGCGAAGTCCTCCTGCAGGTCGACGGTGATGCGCGCGTACCGTCCGGCGTCGTCGGGCTCGGGCAGCGCCTCGACCACTCCCCCGGCCAGCAGCGACCGGTAGATCGCGATGGCGCGGGAGATGTGCCGGCGGCGCGCCGCCGGTTCCTCGTGGTTGTCGGTCAGCAGCGCCTTCATCGCCTGGAACGCGTTGCCCGGCCGGGCGATCACCGACAGCAGCATCGCGTGGCTGACCTGGAAGCGGGACCGCAGCATCTCCGGTTCGGCGTCCTGCAGCTTGCGGAAGACCTCCTCGTCCCAGCCGACGAACCCCTCGGGGGCCTTCTTGCGCTGGACCTTGCGGCGCTTCTTCGGGTCGTCGCCCGCCTTGGCGAGGGCCTTCTCGTTCTCCACGACGTGCTCGGGGGCCTGCGCGACGACGAACCCGACCGTGTCGAAGCCCGCACGCCCGGCGCGTCCGGCGATCTGGTGGAACTCGCGGGCCCGCAGCCGCCGCACCCGGTGCCCGTCGTACTTGCTGAGCGCGGTGAACACGACCGTCCGGATGGGGACGTTGACGCCGACGCCGAGCGTGTCGGTGCCGCAGATGACCTTCAGCAGCCCGGCCTGCGCGAGCCGCTCCACCAGCCGCCGGTACTTCGGCAGCATCCCGGCGTGGTGGACGCCGATGCCGTGCCGGACGAACCGCGACAGGTTCCGGCCGAACTTGGTGGTGAACCGGAACCCGCCGATCAGCTCGGCGATCCGGGCCTTCTCCGCCTTGGTGCACACGTTGATGCTCATCAGCGACTGCGCCCGCTCGATCGCGGTGGCCTGCGTGAAGTGCACCAGGTAGATCGGCGCCTTCTGCTCGCCGAGCAGCTCCTCGATCGTCTCGTGCAGCGGCGTGACCCGGTAGTCGTAGATCAGCGGGACGGGACGTTCCGCGGACGTGACGAGCGCGGTCGGGCGTCCGGTGCGGCGGGTGAGGTCCTTCTGGAAGAAGGACACGTCGCCGAGCGTCGCCGACATCAGCAGGAACTGGGTCTGCGGGAGCTCCAGCAGCGGGATCTGCCACGCCCAGCCCCGCTCGGGCTCGGCGTAGAAGTGGAACTCGTCCATGACGACGACGCCGATGTCGGCCTTCGCGCCGTCCCGCAGCGCGATGTTGGCCAGCACCTCGGCGGTGCAGCAGACGATCGGGGCGTCGGCGTTGACGCTGGCGTCGCCGGTCATCATGCCGACGTTGTCGCGGCCGAACATCTCGCACAGGTCGAAGAACTTCTCCGACACCAGCGCCTTGATCGGCGCGGTGTAGAAGCCGACCTGGTCCTTGCCGAGCGCCGCGAACAGGGCCCCCGCCGCCACGAGGCTCTTGCCGGACCCGGTCGGGGTGGACAGGATCACGTTCGCGCCGGACACGATCTCGATCAGCGCCTCCTCCTGCGCGGGGTACAGCGTGATCCCGCGCCCGGACACCCACCGCTCGAAGGCCTCGAACAGCGAATCGGCGTCGGCGTCGTTTCCGGAGGGAAGCTCATCGATAAGACTCACCCCTCCATCCTGCCCCCGATCGCCCGCCGACCGGGAACCGGAACGCCCGCCGGACGGGCGGACGTCACGGGACGATCTCGGTGCGGTCGCCGCCCCAGCGGGTGTGGAACGTTCCGTCGCGGTCGACGCGGCGGTAGGTGTGCGCGCCGAAGAAGTCCCGCTGCCCCTGGGTGAGCGCGGCGGGCAGCCGTTCCGCGCGCAGCGAGTCGTAGTAGGCCAGGGCGGCGGAGAAGCCGGGGACGGGGACGCCGTGCTTGGCGGCGATGGCGATCACGTTGCGCCACGCCTCCTGCGCGTCGCCGAGCGCCTCGGCGAAGTGCGCGTCGGTCAGCAGCGTCGGCGTTTGCGGGTCGGCCTCGTAGGCGGCGCGGATGCGGTCGAGGAACCGGGCCCGGATGATGCAGCCGCCGCGCCAGATCGTCGCCATCGCGCCCGCGTCGATGTTCCAGCCGTACTCGGCGCTGCCCGCCCGGATCTCGTGGAACCCCTGCGCGTACGCGACGATCTTCGACGCGTACAGGGCCTTCTCGATCGCGTCGGGGACGCCCGGCAGCGTCTCGGCGCCCGCGCGGGCGGGGCCGGGCAGGCCGCGGGCGGCCTCGCGCAGCGCGGCGTGCCCGGACACCGAGCGGGCGAACACCGCCTCGGCGATGCCGCCGACCGGGACGCCGAGGTCGAGCGCGCTCTGCACCGTCCAGCGTCCGGTGCCCTTCTGTTCGGCCTGGTCGAGGACGACGTCGACGAACGGGCGCCCGGTCGCGGCGTCGGTGTGCGCGAGGACCTCGGCGGTGATCTCGATGAGGTACGACTCCAGCCGTCCGGTGTTCCACTCCCGGAACACCGCGGCGATCTCGGCGGGGGCGAGCCCGGCGGCGTGCCGCAGCAGGTCGTAGGACTCGGCGATCAGCTGCATGTCGGCGTACTCGATGCCGTTATGCACCATCTTCACGAAGTGCCCGGCGCCGTCCGGTCCGACGTGCGTCGCGCAGGGCGTCCCGTCGACGTGGGCGGAGATGTCCTCCAGCAGCGGGCCGAGCGACGCGTAGGACTCGGCGGAGCCGCCCGGCATGATGCTGGGCCCGTGCAGCGCGCCCTCCTCGCCGCCGGAGATGCCGGTGCCGACGAAGTGGATCCCGCGCCCGCGCAGGTCGCGCTCGCGGCGGCGGGTGTCGGCGAAGTGCGCGTTGCCGCCGTCGACGATCATGTCACCGGGCTCCAGCAGCGGCGCGAACTCGTCGATCACCGCGTCCGTCGCCGGGCCCGCCTTCACCATGATCACCAGGCGGCGGGGACGCTCCAGCGCCGCGACGAACCGTTCCGGCGAGTCGGCCGGGACGAACGTCCCCTCGTCGCCGAACTCCTCGACCAGCGCCTTCGTCCGGGACGACGTGCGGTTGTGCACGGCGACCGGGTGCCCGTGCCGGGCGAGGTTGCGGGCCAGGTTGCGGCCCATCGTCGCCAGCCCCGTGACACCGATCCGCGCCTGCTCCATTGGCTCACTCCTTGTCGTGTGCGACCCTGACCGAGGTCGGTATACAAGATCGTTGTCCCTTGTTCGGACACCGTGCCCGCATGCCCTTATTCCCCACGGGAACGTGTCGCACGTGATGGACCGACGGGATCGCGAGCGACTGGGGGTGCGATGCTGGGACTGCCGGACGGGACCGCCGCGTGTCTGTTCGACCTGGACGGGGTGCTCACGCGGACCGCGACGGTGCACGCCGCCGCGTGGAAGGAGATGTTCGACGGCTACCTGCGCGAGCGCGCGGACCGGACGGGCGAACCGTTCGTCCCGTTCGACATCGCGCGGGACTACGGCCCCTACGTGGACGGCAAGAAACGCGAGGACGGGACGCGCTCGTTCCTGCGCTCGCGCGGGATCGGGCTCCCGGAGGGCGACCCGGACGACCCGCCGGACGCCGAGACGATCCGGGGCCTCGGCAACCGCAAGAACGCGCTCGTCCTGAAGCTGATCGCGGAGCGGGGCGTGGAACGGTTCGACGGGTCGATCGGCTACGTGCGGGCGGCGCGGGACGCGGGGCTGAAGACGGCCGTCGTGTCGTCCAGCGCCAACACCGTCCAGGTTCTGGAGGCGGCCGGGATCGGCGGCCTGTTCGACGCGCGCGTGGACGGCGTCGTCGCGGCCGAGCGGCACCTGCCGGGCAAGCCCGCCCCCGACATGTTCCTCGCCGCCGCACGGGAACTGGGCGTCCCGGCGGAGCGCGCGGCGGTGTTCGAGGACGCGCTCGCGGGCGACGAGGCCGGACGGGCGGGCGGGTTCGGCCACGTCGTCGGCGTCGACCGGGCGGGCGGCGCGCACGCGCGGGCGCTCGCCGAGCACGGCGCGGACACGGTCGTCGGGGACCTGTCGGAACTCTTGGAGGAAGCGTGAACGTTCCGGAAGGGCAGGCGACCGCCGACCGCCCGGTCTTCATGGTCGAGCCGTGGTGCGTGCGGGAACCGGAGCTGCGGCTGGACCGGCTGCGGCAGAGCGAGTCGGTGTTCGCGCTCTCCAACGGGCACGTCGGCCTGCGCGGCAACCTCGACGAGGGCGAGCCGCACGGGCTGCCCGGCACCTACCTGAACTCGTTCTACGAGCAGCGGCCGCTGCCGCACGCCGAGACCGCCTACGGCTACCCCGAGTCGGGGCAGACGGTCATCAACGTCACCAACGGCAAGGTCATCCGCCTGCTGGTGGACGACGAGCCGTTCGACGTCCGCTACGGCCGGGTGCACCGCCACGAGCGCATCCTGGACATGCGGGCGGGCACGCTCACCCGGGACGTGGAGTGGACGTCCCCGGCGGGGCGGCGGGTCAAGGTCGGGTCGGTGAGGCTGGTGTCGCTGACCCAGCGGGCCGTCGCCGCGATCTGCTACGACGTCGAGCCGGTGGACGAGGCCGTCCGGATCGTCGTGCAGTCGGAGCTCGTCGCCAACGAGGCGCTGCCGGACGGCGGGAAGGACCCGCGCGCGTCGGCGATCCTGGCCAGCCCGCTGGTGTGCGAGGAGCACGTCGCCAACGGCAAGAAGGTCCTGCTGCTGCACCGCACCCGCGAGAGCGGCCTGCGGATGGCGGCGGGCATGTCGCACGACATCGAGGGCCCGGAGTCGATGACGGTCGACACCGAGAGCTCCGAGGACGTGGGCCGGCTGACGGTCGCGACGCGCGTCGAGCCGGGGCAGCGGCTCCGCGTCGTCAAGTACATGGCGTACGGATGGTCGAGCCGGCGGTCCCGTCCGGCGCTGCACGACCAGGTCGTCGGGGCGCTCGCGGGCGCGCGGCAGACCGGCTGGGACGGGCTGCTGGTGGAGCAGCGCGACTACCTCGACGCGTTCTGGGAGGGCGCGGACGTCGAGGTGGAGGGCGACGCCGAGATCCAGCAGGCCGTGCGGTTCGGGCTGTTCCACGTCCTGCAGGCGGGCGCGCGCGCGGAACGCCGCATGATCCCCGCGAAGGGCCTCACCGGGCCCGGTTACGACGGGCACACGTTCTGGGACACCGAGACGTTCGTCCTGCCCGTCCTCACCTACACCGCGCCAGGCGCCGCCGCCGACGTCCTGGCGTGGCGGCACATGATCCTCCCGCTGGCCCGCGAACGCGCCCGCCAGCTCGGGCTGCGCGGCGCCACCTTCCCCTGGCGGACGATCCGGGGCCACGAATGCTCGGGGTACTGGCCGGCGGGCACCGCCGCGTTCCACGTCAACGCCGACATCGCCGACGCGGTCGTCCGGTACGCCGACGTCACGCAAGACGCGGAGTTCGAGCGGGAGATCGGCCTGGAGATCCTGGTCGAGACGGCCCGGCTGTGGCGGAGCCTCGGCCACCACGACGTCGGCGGCGTGTTCCGCATCGACGGCGTCACCGGCCCGGACGAGTACAGCGCGGTCGCCGACAACAACGTCTACACGAACCTGATGGCGCGGCGGAACCTGCGGGAGGCCGCCGAGACGGCCATGCGGCACCCGGACGTCGCCGAACGGCTCGGGGTGGACGCCGAGGAGGCCGCGTCGTGGCGGGACGCCGCCGCCGCGATGCTGATCCCCTACGACCGGCGGCTCGGCGTGCACCCGCAGAGCGAGGGGTTCACCAACCACGCCCGCTGGGACTTCGCCGCCACCGGGCCCGACCACTACCCGCTGCTGCTGAACTACCCGTACTTCGATCTGTACCGCAAGCAGGTCGTCAAGCAGGCCGATCTGGTGCTGGCGCTGCACCTGTGCGGGCAGGCGTTCACCGACGAGCAGAAGGCGCGGAACTTCGCGTACTACGAGGCGCTGACCGTCCGGGACTCGTCGCTGTCGGCGCAGACGCAGGCCGTCATCGCGGCGGAGGTCGGGCAGCTGGAGCTGGCGCACGACTACCTGGGCGAGACCGCGCTGATGGACCTGCACGACCTCAACCGCAACACCGGCGACGGCCTGCACCTGGCGTCGATGGCGGGCGCCTGGAACGGCCTCGTCGCCGGGTTCGGCGGGATGCGGGCTGGCGGCGGGCGGCTCCGGTTCGCGCCCCGGCTGCCCGGCGGGATCAGCCGCCTCACGTTCCGGATGCGGTACCGGGGCAGCCTCGTGCGGGTCACCGTGACCGCCGAGTCGGCCCGCTACGACCTGCTGGACGGGCCGGGGATCGAGCTGTGGCACCACGGCGAGCCGTTCACCCTCGGCGAGGACCCCGCCGAGCTGCCCATCACGCAGATCACGGCGCAGCCGCCGCCCACGCAGCCCGCGTGCCGCGAGCCGATGCCGCGCCGCATGGACCCCCACGGACGGGACGCACGCCCCCGCGAGGACTGACCGCCCCACGACGGGAGGGGCGTTACTCGTCCGGGGCGCAGACGGGTGCGCAGGCGGCCTCGTCGGGCGCCGTGCGGGGGGCGGCGTCCGGGCGTTCCCGGCGTTCTCGGCGTGCTCCGGCGGCGGTGGAGCCGGTCAGGAGGCGGCGGGGGCCGGGGCCCTCGTCGCCGAGGCGGTCGTAGGGGTTGGCGAGCGCGCACTTGTTGATCGACAGGCAGCCGCAGCCGATGCAGTCGGTGAGGTCGTCGCGGAGCTTCTCCAGCTGGGCGATGCGGTCGTCGAGGGTGCCGCGCCAGTGCTGGGAGAGCCGCGCCCAGTCGTCCACCGTCGGGGTGCGCTCCTCGGGGAGCGTGGCGAGCGCCTCGCGGATCTCGGCGAGCGGGATGCCGACCCGCTGGGAGACCTTGATGAAGGACACGCGGCGGAGCGTGTCGCGGCTGAACCGGCGCTGGTTCCCGGCCGTCCGGCGGCTGCTGATCAGTCCCTTGGCCTCGTAGAAGTGCAGGGCCGAGACGGCCACGCCGCTGCGCTCGGCGAGCTGGCCGACGGTCAGTTCGTGCACCCGGAATTCCAGCCGCGTCATGCTCCGCATCCTAAACGCCGGCGCCCGCCGACCGGACGTGCCGGGCGGCGGGCGCGCGATGCGGCGCGGGGCTCAGTGCTCCAGGCGGCGCACCAGGCTGTGGTACTCGTCCCACAGGGCCTTCGGGGTGTGGTCGCCGAACGTCTCGAAGTGCGGCACGACGAGCGCGGCCTCCTCCTTCCACACCTCGGTGTCGACCGACAGGAGGGTGTCGAGGTCGGCGTCGTCGATGTCGAGGCCGTCGGTGTCCAGCGACTCCTTGGTCGGCAGGTGCCCGATCGGGGACTTGACGGCGTCGGCCTTGCCGTTGAGGCGCTCCACGATCCACTTCAGCACGCGGCTGTTCTCGCCGAAGCCGGGCCAGATGAACTTGCCGTCGGCGTCCTTGCGGAACCAGTTGACGTAGTAGATCCGCGGGAGCTTCTCGGCGTCGGTGGCCTTGCCGATGTCCAGCCAGTGGCCGAAGTAGTCGCCCATGTTGTAGCCGCAGAACGGCAGCATGGCGAACGGGTCGCGGCGCAGCTCGCCGACCTTGCCCTCGGCGGCGGCGGTCTTCTCCGACGCCACGTTGGCGCCGAGGAACACGCCCTGCTGCCAGTCGAACGACTCGGTGACCAGCGGGACGGCGGTGGCGCGGCGGCCGCCGAACAGGATCGCCGAGATCGGCACGCCCTTCGGGTCCTCCCACTCGGGCGCCGCGATCGGGCACTGCCCGGCCGGGGTCGTGAAGCGGGCGTTGGGGTGCGCGGCGGGCGTCTCGGACGAGGGCGTCCAGTCGTTGCCCTTCCAGTCGGTGAGGTGCGCCGGGGGCTCGTCGGTGAGGCCCTCCCACCACACGTCGCCGTCGTCGGTGAGCGCGACGTTGGTGAAGATGCTGTTGCCCCAGAGGGTCTTCACGGCGTTGGCGTTGGTGCTCTCGCCGGTGCCGGGCGCGACGCCGAAGAACCCGGCCTCGGGGTTGATCGCGTAGAGGCGGCCGTCGTCGCCGAACCGCATCCAGGCGATGTCGTCGCCGATCGTCTCGACCTTCCAGCCGGGGATCGTCGGCTCCAGCATGGCGAGGTTGGTCTTGCCGCAGGCGGACGGGAACGCGGCGGCGACGTAGCGGGTCTCGCCGTCCGGCGGGGTCAGCTTCAGGACGAGCATGTGCTCGGCCATCCAGCCCTCGTCGCGGGCCATCGTGGAGGCGATCCGCAGCGCGTAGCACTTCTTGCCGAGCAGCGCGTTGCCGCCGTACCCGGACCCGTACGACCAGATCTCACGGGTCTCGGGGAAGTGCGTGATGTACTTCGTGGAGCTGCACGGCCACTTGACGTCCTGCTGCCCGGGCTCCAGCGGCGCGCGACGGAGTGGACGGCCTTGACGAACGTGCCGCGCTCCTCGATCAGCCGCAGGGCGCCCGCGCCCATCCGGGTCATGATCCGCATCGAGACCGCGACGTAGGCGGAGTCGGTGATCTCGACGCCGAGCTGGGAGATCTCGCCGCCCAGGGGGCCCATGCAGAACGGCACCACGTACATGGTGCGGCCCTTCATGCAGCCGTCGAAGAGCCCGTTCAGGGTCTCCTTCATCTCGGCGGGGGCGGTCCAGTTGTTGGTGGGACCGGCGTCCTCCTCCTTCTCGGAGCAGATGAACGTCCGGTCCTCCACGCGGGCCACGTCGGTGGGGTCGGAGGCCGCGTGGAAGCTGTTGGGCCGTTTCGCCGGATCGAGCCGCGTGAGCGTGCCCTGCTCGACGAGCAGGGCGGTGAGGCGCTCCCACTCGTCGTCCGAGCCGTCGCACCACTCGACGCGGTCGGGCTTGGTCAGCTCGGCGATCCCGCGTACCCAGTCAATCAGTTCGGTGTGACCGGTAGGGGCCTGGTCGAGGCCGGGGACCTGGATGGACACGGGCTACTCCTTCAGCTGTTCGCAGGATCTTTGCATGATGAACAAGACCCTCGGTTTTTGCCATTTGGTCTGGACCAATCCCGTCGGTTCTTGGGCCTTCCCGGGCCCTTTTGTGATTGATATCACCAGACTACGGACGGCCCGGACGTCTAGCCCCAAACCAGGACATAACCACTCTTAAGCTGGGTAAACGTGCGTCTCGGTGGCCTTGACGGCCGCCCATATCGGGCTGCCTTCCGACAAATGGAGCTCCGCGACCGCCGCCGCGGTGACGTCCGCGAGGGCCGTAATTGACTCCCCCTCCAGCCGTACCCGCACCCGGTCTCCGTGCCGTTCGATCGTTCCCACACGGGCGTGCCACAGGTTTCGGGGGCTGCCGTCCGGACGCGTCCGGTACAGCGCCACCGCGGATGGCGCGAAGGCCAGGAACACCTCACCTTCGAGTGAATCCACAGTGTCCAGCGTGTGAGAACCCTCACCGAGCACGACGCGGCCGCCTCCGGCCCGTCCCCGGTACAGGTTCAGCCCGACGAGCCGCGCCACGTAGTCGGTACGGGGACGCCGCGCGACCTCCGCCGGCTCGCCCTCCTGGACCGGCCGCCCGTCCTCGACCACCACGATCCGGTCGGCCAGCACCATCGCGTCCAGCGGGTCGTGCGTGACGAGCACCGCCGCGCCCTCGAACCCGGCAAGGTGGCGCCGCAGCGCGGCCCGGATCTCCATCCGGGTGTGCGCGTCGAGAGCGGCGAGCGGCTCGTCCAGGAGCAGCAGGCCCGGACGGACGGCGAGCGCGCGCGCCAGCGCGACCCGCTGCGCCTGCCCGCCCGACAGTTCCCGGGGCTTGGCCGACGCGTACTCCGCGAGGCCCACCCGCTCCAGCCACCCGGCCGCGATCCGGCGCGCCTCCCGGCGCCGGACGCCCTGGCAGCGCGGCCCGAACGCGACGTTGTCGAGGGCGCCCAGGTGCGGGAACAGCAGGTAGTCCTGGAACACCATGCCGATGCGGCGGCGCTCGGGCGGCAGCGGGCGCAGGTCCGCGCCGTCCAGCCGCAGGTGCCCGCCCGACGTCGGCACCAGGCCCGCCAGGGCGCGCAGCGCGGTGCTCTTGCCGGCGCCGTTCGGCCCGAGCAGCGCCACGACCTCGCCGGGCCCCGCGGTGAGCGGCAGGTCGAGGACGAACCCGCCGCGCCGCACCGCCACCCGCGCGTCCAGGCCCGCACGCGGCGCGCCCGCCCCGCCCGTTCCGCCGGTCACGCCCGTTCCGTCGGTCACGTCGGTCACGACGCGCCCGTCCAGCGGTTCCGGAGGGCGGCCAGCACCACCACCGACACCGCGAGCATCACCAGGCTGAGCACGATCGCGGCCTGCGGATCGGTCTCCAGCGCCAGGTAGACCGCCAGCGGCATCGTCTGCGTCTCGCCGGGGAAGTTCCCCGCGAACGTGATGGTCGCCCCGAACTCCCCGAGCGCGCGCGCCCAGCACAGGACGCGCCCGCCGCGACGCCCGGCGCGACGAGCGGCAGCGTGACGCGGCGGAACGTCGTCCACCGGCTCGCGCCGAGCGTCGCGGCCGCCTCCTCGTAGCGCAGATCCGCCGCGCCCAGCGCCCCCTCGACGCTGATCACCAGGAACGGCATCGCGACGAACACCTGCGCGAGCACCACCCCGGCCGTGGTGAACGGCAGCGTGATCCCCACCGCCTCCAGCGGGCCGCCGACGATCCCCCGCCGCCCGGCCGCCAGCAGCAGCGCGACGCCGCCGACCACCGGCGGCAGCACCAGCGGCACCGTCACCAGGGCCCGGACGAGCCGGACGCCCGGGAACCGGACGCGCGCGAGCGTCCAGGCCAGCGGGACGCCGAACAGCACGCACAGCACCGTTGCGATCGTCGCGGTGAGCAGCGACAGCCGCAGCGCGTCCAGCACCTCCGGCCGCAGCAGCCGGGTGCCGAGCGTGGACCACGGCGCCCGCACGAGCAGCCCGGCGAGCGGCAGCACCAGGAACGCGAGCCCGGCGAGTGCGGGCAGCACCAGGATCAGCGGCGGGCGGCCCGGCGGCCGGTCGGCCCGGGGGCTCGGAGCGCGCACGGTCACGGTGCCCGGAACCCCGCCTCGCCGAGGACCGCCTCGCCCTGCGGGCCCGTCACGAGGGCGATGAACTCCTGCGCGAGCCCGGGCTGCGGGGCATCCGCGACCTGCACGATCGGGTAGTCGTTGATCGCCTTCGCGGCCGCGTCGAACTCGATGCCGGTGACGTCCCCGGCGGCCGCCTTCGCGTCCGTGCGGTAGACGAGCCCGGCGTCGGCCTCCCCGAGCCGGACCTTGGTCAGGACGGCCTTGACGTCCTTCTCCTGCGACGCGGGCTCGACCGTGACCCCGGCGGCGTCCAGCGCCTCGGCCGCCGCCGCGCCGCACGGCACCTGCTCGGCGCACAGCACCACCCGCAGGTCCTCGCCGGCGAGATCCCCGACCGATCGCACGCCGCCCGGATTGTCCTTGGGGACCGCGATGACGAGCCGGTTCGTGGTGAACACCCGCGGCTCACCGGCCGCGTCACCGGCGTCGGCCACCGCCTTCATCGTCGCGGGGCTCGCGGAGGCGAACACGTCCGCGGGGGCGCCCTGCGCGATCTGCTGGGCGAGCGTGGAACTCCCCGCGAAGCTGAACCGCACGTCCGTCCCGGGGTGCGACTTCTCGAACGTCTCCCCCAGTTCGGTGAACGTCTCGGTGAGCGAGGCCGCCGCGAAGACGGTCAGCGTCTCCCCGCCGCCGTCCCCGGACGCCCCGTCCACCTCGCCGCAACCGGCGAGCGCGACGAGCAGGGCGGCGACGGCCGCGGTGCGCTTGAACATGCCGGTTCCCCTTCAGCCCGCGTCGGCAGTTCGACGACGACGTTGGTGGACTTCACGACGGCCTCCGCGACCACGCCGGGGGCGAGCCCCAGCTCGTCCGCCGCCTCGCGGCTCATCAGCGACACCACCCGGAACGGGCCCGCCTGGATCTCCACCTGCGCCATGACGCCGTCCCGGACCACCTCGGTGACGATCCCGCGCATCCGGTTGCGCGCCGAGGAGAACCGCTCGCCGTGCTCCCCGAGGCCGCCGCGCGCCTGGTCCCGGACGAACGCCGCCAGTTCGGCCCCGGGCACGCGCCGGCGCCGTGATCGTCCCGCGCGGCCGGGAGCCGCCCGCCGTCCACCCACCGCCGCACGGTGTCCGCGCTCACGCCCAGCAACACCGCGGCCTCGCCGATCCCGAATGTCGTCACCCGAAGACCCTAGCCCCTCGCAGATACGAGCCATATGGGCGGGTGGCCCGGAGATTGCCAACCACACAGCAATCTTGGCTCGCATTTACCACAGGCATTTGACCTAAACCAAACTTGAGGTTCTACCGTCAAAGCATGACCACCATCACTGATCCCTTCATCCCCGCCGAGCGCGCCTACCTCGCCGCGCAGGGCATCGGACGCTGTCGACGATCGGCCCCGACGGCGGCCCGCAGACCCGCCCGGTCGGGTTCCGGCTCAACGACGACGGCACCATCGACATCGGCGGCCCCGACAACGCGAACAGCCGCAAGTACCGCAACGTGCGGGCCGCCCCGCACGTCTCGTTCGTCGTCGACGACCTGACCGCCCCCGACGACCCCGACGCGGTCAAGCCCGGCTGGGGCCGCGGCATCGAGATCCGCGGCGTCGCCGAGACGGTGAAAGGCACCATGCACATCGGCCAGGGTTACTTCAGCGACGACCTCATCCGGATCCGCCCGACCCGCGTCATCAGCTGGCACATCGACCCCGACCACCCCGAGCAGCGATCGAGGGGCGTCTGAACGGAACCGACGGCGACCGTCCCCTCCTGATGTTGATCTGCGGCGTGTTGCCCTTATGGGCGCCCGAGTTAGGGCAACACGCCGCAGATCAACGAACCCGGGCGAACCTTAGGCAGCCGCGAAGGCGCCGCGGACCATTGCTTCGGCGAGGGTCCGGACGGCTCCCTCGCGGAGGCTTCCGGCGGGCAGGGCGACGAGGGTGAAGAGCGTGCCGCTGTAGAGGGTGATCAGCGTGCGGATCGCCCCCTCGGACATCGGCGTCCGCAGCTCGCCGTGCAGCTCCGTCGTGCTGAGGAGCGCGGCGTTCTCGAGCCCGGCCAGCGCGGCGGCGAGCGCGGGGCGGCGCCGGGCCTCCAACTGGAGCTCGAAGGCGGCCAGGTAGCGCTCCCGCAGCGCCGTCGCCGCGGTCCAGAGCGACCCGGCGAGCATTTCCACCAGGTCGTCCACGCCGGTCGGCTCCGCCCGGGGCCGGCGCGACGCCTCCCCCTCGCCTTCCGGCCCGTCGGCGCCGGGCGCGACGGGCGCGACGGCCGTCATGTCCGCCAGGTGCAGTTCGACGACCCGTTCCGCGGCCGCGACGAGGAGCGCCTCCCGCGTGCGGAAGTAGTTGGTGGCCGTCCCGGCCGGGACGCCGGCGAGCGTCTCGACGGCCCGATGGGTCAGTCCGTGCGTTCCCTCCTGTGCCAGCAGCGCGATCGCCGCGTCCGCCAGAGCCCGGCGTCGGCGCAGGTTGGCGGGTGGCATGGGCCCGAGTATAGGCCCGCGACCCTTACCACTACGATCGTATTGAACGGGCTCCGGCGGCGTGCCGGACGGCCGGGCGGCGAGCGACGGGAGAGGCCATGGACGAGCTCACGGCGACGGTGGCGGGCGGCGGGATCGCGGGGCTGGCGTCGGCGCTGGCGCTCGCCCGGGCGGGCTGGCGGACCACCGTGCTGGAACGCCGCTCCGGCCCGGCCGAGGTGGGAGCGGGAGTCGCCGTGCCCCGCAACGGCATGGACGCGTTGCGGGGCCTCGGGTTCGATGACGGGCGCATCGCGGAGCTCGGGCACGAAACCGTCGGCACGGGCTTCCGCGACACCCGCGGCCGCCGCCTCCTCCACATCCCCGACGACCGCGCGGACGTGCGCCGGGCGATCACGGTCTGGGGGTTCCAGCGGCAGCGGCTCCACGCCGCCCTCCGCCGAGCCGCCGAGGAGGCGGGGGCCGAGGTGACGCCGGACGCGCGGGTCACGGGGATCGAGCCCGGATCGTCCCGGGGGGCGCGCGCCGTGGTGACGTGGCGGGGCGGGAACGCGGAGCACGGAGCCGAAGCGGACCTCGTGGTCGGGGCCGACGGCATGTGGAGCACCGTCCGCGAAGCGGTGTTCCCCGGAGTGCGCCCCCGCTACAGCGGGAGCACGAGCTGGCGCGCCATCGTGCCGGACGACGCCCTCGACGGGCGGCTCGTGGAGTACTGGGGACCGGGCGCGGAGTTCGGGGCGATGCGGGTGAGCGCGTCCGAGATCTACTGGTACGGCTACTTCCGCGGTCCGGAGGGGACGGTCTTCGACGACGAGCACGCGGCGGCGCGCACCCAGGTTCGCCGACTGGGCGCCCGGGATCGGCGGCCTCATCGACGCGACCTCCCCGGAACGGCTGATGCGGCACGACGTCCACCACCTGCCGGGCGGGCTGCCCGCGTACGTCCGGGGGCGGGTCGTGATGGTCGGCGACGCGGCCCACGCCGCGCTGCCCACGATGGGGCAGGGCGCGGCCACGGCCCTGGAGGACGGCCTGTGCGTCGGCCTCCTGATCGGCGCCCGCTGCGCGCGGGGGCGTCCTGGAGCGGTCCCTGGCGGAGTTCGACGCGGAGCGGCGCCCCCGCTGCCGGGCCATCGCGCGGCAGGCGGAACTCGTCGCGCGGTTCGGCGCGGACCTCGGCGGCGGATGGCGCCAGACGCTGCGCAACTCCGCGCTGCGGCTCGTCCCCGGCCGGGCCTTCGCACTCGCGGGATCCCGGCGGATGCACTGGGCACCGCCGCGTCCGGCACCGTAGGCGGCGGGGACGAAACCGTACTAGCGCTGCCCGCCGCGCATGTTCCGGACGGCCTTCGTCGTCTCGTAGCTGCCCTTCTCATCGTCCACCTGGACGTCGTCGCGGTCGGTGAACATGGCGAGGAACCCGAACAGCAGGCCGACGCCACCGATCCATGCCTCACGCCAGGCGAAACTCAGTGCCACGCAGACGACGGCACAGGAGACGAACAGCAGCAGCTTCACGAAACACCCCTCGAGTAATGGACAACTTACTCGCGCCAGCTGCAGCAATCCTGACATGCCGCGGCCCGTCCGGGGAAGGTTTCGGACGGGCCGTGATCACGTACGCGGCTACTTGCGGCCCTTGCCGCGCTTCTCGCGGATCTTCATCGTGATGTCCAGCGGCGTGCCCTCGAAGCCGAACTCCTCGCGCAGCCGCCGCTCGATGAACCGCCGGTACCCCTCCTCCAGGAACCCGGACGTGAACAGCACGAACCGCGGCGGCCGCACGCCCGCCTGCGTCGCGAACAGCACCCGCGGCTGCTTGCCGCCGCGCACCGGATGCGGGTGCGAGTTCACCAGATCGGCGAAGAACTGGTTCAGCTTGGACGTCGGCACCCGGGTGCCCCAGCCGTCGAGGGCCGTGTCGATGCCCGGGACGAGCTTCTCCACGTGCCGTCCGGTCTTCGCGGAGATGTTCACCCGCGGCGCCCAGCGGGCGTTGTGCAGCTGCCGGTCGATCTCGCGCTCCAGGTAGTGGCGGCGCTCCTCGTCCAGCAGGTCCCACTTGTTGTAGGCGAGCACCAGCGCCCGGCCCGACTCGATCACCATCGAGACGATCCGCAGGTCCTGCTCGGCGAGGGGCTCCTCCGCGTCCACCAGCACCACCGCGACCTCCGCGCGCTCCAGCGCGGACTGCGTGCGCAGCGTCGCGTAGAAGTCGGCGCCCTGGTTCTCCCGGTGCCGCCGCCGGATCCCGGCGGTGTCGATGAACCGCCACTCCCGGCCGCCCAGCTCGATCAGCTCGTCCACCGGGTCGCGGGTCGTCCCCGCGACCGCGTCGACGACCGCGCGATTCTCCCCGGCCAGCTTGTTCAGCAGGCTCGACTTGCCGACGTTCGGACGTCCCAGCAGTGCGACGCGGCGCGGACCGCCCGCCTCGCCGAACGTCTCCGCCGGGGCCTCCTCGGGCAGCGCCTCCAGCACCGCGTCCAGCAGGTCGCCGCTGCCGCGCCCGTGCAGCGCGCTGACCGGGTGCGGCTCGCCGATGCCGAGCGACCACAGCATCGCCGCGTCCGCCTCGGCGCCCACGTCGTCGACCTTGTTGGCGACCAGCACCACCGGCTTGCCCGCGCGGCGCAGGATCTCCACCACGGCCTCGTCCACGTCGGTGGCGCCCACGGTCGCGTCGACCACGAACATCACGACGTCGGCGAGGTCGACCGCCAGCCGGGCCTGCTCGGCGATCGCCGCCGCCAGCCCGGACGAGTCCGGCAGCCAGCCGCCGGTGTCGACGACGGTGAACCGCCGCCCGCTCCACGTCGCGTCGTAGGCGACCCGGTCGCGGGTGACGCCCGGAACGTCCTCGACGACGGCCTCGCGGCGTCCCAGGATCCGGTTGACCAGCGTGGACTTGCCGACGTTCGGACGGCCGACGACCGCCACCACCGGCGCCGGCCCCTCGTCCGCGCCGACCTCGGCGTCGACGTCGACCGTCTCGATCTCGTATTCAGTCACTGTGCTTCCCCGGCGGGCGCTCTGCGGCCCGCTCACTCCCGCTCTTTGGCGAGGCGGACGACCGCCTCGATGACCTCGTCGAGCCCCAGCTCGGTCGAGTCGATCTCCTGCGCGTCGGCCGCCTTCGTCAGCGGCGACGCCTTCCGGGTCGAGTCGATCCGGTCCCGGCGGGCCTGCTCGGCCTGCGTGACCTGCGCCGAAACGCCCGGGTCGGCGGCCAGTTCCAGCGTCCGGCGGGCCGCCCGCGCCTCCTCGCTCGCCGTGAGGAACACCTTCACCGCGGCGTCCGGCGCGACCACCGTGCCGATGTCGCGGCCCTCCACCACGATGCCGCCCAGGCCGATGATCTCGCGCTGCAGCTCGACGAGCCGGGTGCGGACCGCCGGGACGGAGCTGACCGCGCTGACCGCGTTCGTGACCTCGCGGGTGCGGATCGGCCCGGACACGTCCTCGCCGCCGACCGTGATCGTCGGCGTGTCCGGGTCGGTGCCGCACTCGATGGCCGGCTCCAGCGCGCGCGCCGCGACGGCGCCCGCGTCCTCCACCGGCACCCCGGCGCGCAGCATCCACCAGGTCATGGCGCGGTACATCGCGCCGGTGTCCAGGTAGCGCAGGCCCAGCGCGCGGGCCACGCCCTTGGACGCGCTCGACTTGCCCGACCCGGAGGGTCCGTCCATGGCGATGACGAGCGGCACGATCGCTCCCCTTCTCTGTTCGTCGGAGCGCCCCACGGCGCGGCCGTCGGGCGAACGGGCGGCGCTCGTCCCGCGTCGCGCGATGTGCGTGTTCCCGTACGAGCCCCGGCGCATCAGGCTACCGGCCCGCGACCACCCCCGGCGCCGTGTCGCCCGCCGCCGGTCCCCGCCCGGACGCCCGCTAGCGTTCCGGTGCGGCCGTCGGACGGCGCGGCACCGACCAGCCGCGCGCCCGCAGCTCGTCGGCGAGCCGGTCGGCGGACTCGGGGGCCACCGACAGCTCCAGGACGCCCAGCGGCCGCCCCGGCGAATGCTCGATCGTCACGTCCTCGATGTTGACCCCGGCGATCCCCGCCGCCTGGAACACCATCGCCAGCTCGCCCGGACGGTCCGGGATCACCACCTGGACGGGCGTGTACGCGGACTGGTCGCCGCCGTGCTTGCCCGGGATCCGGGACCGGCCCGCGTTGCCGCGCAGCAGCAGGTCGGCGACGTGCGCGGCGGCGCCGTCGCTGCCGTCGCGCAGCAGCGACGCGGCCACCGCGAGGTCGGTGGCGACGCCCTCCAGGACGTCCGCGACCGGCTGCGCGTTCGCGGCCAGGATGCCGATCCACAGCTTCGGGTCCCCGGCGGCGATCCGGGTGACGTCCCGGACGCCCTGCCCCGCGAGGCCCAGCGCCGTGTCGTCCGCGCCGGTCAGCCGGGCCGCGACCGCCGCCGACACCACGTGCGGGCCGTGCGACACCAGCGCGACCGCGCGGTCGTGCTCGGCGGCGTCCACCGTGACGGGCATCCCGCCGCAGGCCCGCGCCAGCGCGGTGACCCGCTCGACGGCGTCCGGGGACGCCTGCGGGCCGGGCGTCAGCGCCCACGGGCGGCCGAGGAACAGGTCCGCGCGCGCGCGCCCGGACCGGACCGCTCGCTGCCCGCGAGCGGATGGCCGGGCACGAACACCGACATGTCGCAGCCCAGCTCGGCCGCCTGCGCCAGCGGCGGCGCCTTCACGCTGGCCACGTCGGTGTAGACGGTCGCGAGGCCGCGCTTCTGCGCGTCCAGCAGCGTCACCGCCACCGCGGCGGGCGGCACCGCGAGGACGGCCAGGTCCGCGGGGCCGTCCGGGGCGCCGTCCGGCAGCGCCTCCCCGGCGCCGAGCTCGACGGCCAGTTCCAGCGTCGCCGCGTCCCGGTCGGTCAGCAGCACCCGGGCGCCCCGCTCCCGGGCGGCCAGCGCGATCGAGGTGCCGATCAGCCCCGTGCCGACCACGATGATGCTCAGGTCCGCCAGTTCGTCGTTCACGCCGTCACCCTATTCGCTACCGCGTCCGCTATTGAGCGATATCGAGCCGCAGGGCCGTCGCCCCGCGCAGGTACACGTGCTGGACGTCCGAGCGGGGCTTGTCCGTCTCGATGTGCGCCATCAACCGGATCACCAGCGGCAGGGCGTGCGGGACGCCGATCTCCGTCGCGCACAGCAGCGGCACCTCGTGGAAGCCGAGCTTGCGCGCGGCCAGCGCCGGGAACTCCGCCGTGATGTCCGGCGTCACCGTGAAGATCACGCTGATGACGTCGTCGGTGCTGAGCCCGTTACGCCCCATCACCTCGGTGACCAGCTCGGTGGTCGCCTCCAGGATCTGCTCCCGGTCGTCGGCACCGATCTGCGTCGCTCCGCGGACCGCGCGTACCGCCACGTGCACTCCCCTCTCGTCGTCCGCCCGCGGCTACAGCCCGACGGCCTTGTACAGCTCACCGACCTCGCGCACGGTCAGCGCACGCATCCCGCCCGGCTTCAGCTGGCCCAGCTTGATCGGCCCGAACTCTACGCGGGCCAGCTGCTGCACCGGGAAACCGACCTCCTTCAGCAGCCGCCGGACGATGTGCTTGCGCCCCTCGTGCAGGGTGATCTCCACCAGCACCCGGCGGCCGACCTGGTCGAAGATGCGGAACTTGTCGGCCTTCGCCGGGCCGTCCTCCAGCGTCACCCCGGCCTTCAGCCGCCTGCCGAGGTCGCGCGGGATCGGCCCGTGGATCTCGGCGAGGTAGGTCTTGAACACGCCGTAGCTCGGGTGGGTCAGCCGGTGCGACAGCTCCCCGTCGTTGGTGAGGAGGATCAGCCCCTCGGTGTCGGTGTCGAGGCGGCCGACGTGGAACAGCCGCTCGGGCACCTCCACGTACTCCGCGAGGGACTTGCGGCCCCGCTCGTCCGACATCGTGCTGACCACGCCGCGCGGCTTGTTGATCATGTAGTACCGCATCTCGGAGCGGGTCTCGACCCGCCGCCCGTCCACGTGGATGACGGCGCGGGCGGGGTCGACGCGCTCGCCGAACCGGAACACCTTCTTGCCGTTCACGGTGACGCGGCCTTCGCCGATCAGCTCCTCGCAGTGGCGGCGGCTGCCGATCCCGGCCTCGGCCAGGACCTTCTGCAGTCGCACGCCTTCGTTCTCGCTCACGTTTCCTCGATCATCTCGGTCAGTCGTCGATCATCTCGTCGGGCAGGTCGTCCGGCAGGTAGGGGGCGAGCTCGGGCAGCTCGTCGAGGTCGCGGAGCCCCAGCCGCTCCAGGAAGTACCCGGTGGTGCGGTACAGGTGCGCCTGGGACTGCGGGTCCTGCCCGGCGTCCTCGATGAGGCCGCGCAGCGCCAGCGTCCGCATGACGCCGTCGCTGTTGACGCCGCGGATCGCCGACACCCGCGCGCGGCTCACCGGCTGCCGGTACGCCACGACCGCGAGGGTTTCCAGCGCGGCCTGCGTGAGCCGGGCCTGCCGCCCGTCCGTCACGAACCGCTCCACGACCGGGGCGCACACGTCCCGGGTGTAGAACCGCCAGCCGCCCGCGACCTCCCTGAGGTCGAACCCCCGGCGCTGCGCGGTGTATTCCGCGGACAGCTCCCGGACGGCCGCCGCGATCTGCGGACGGGGCCGTTCCAGCAGCTCCGCGAGCGTGATCTCGTCGACGGGCTCGTCGACGACCAGCAGGATCGCCTCGATCGCGGCGCGCAGCGTCGGACCGTCCGGGGCGTCGAGCGGGCCGTCCTGCTCGCCGGCGGTGGTCGCTTCCCGGGTCATCCCGCCCCCTCATCGTCGTCGCGCGCGTCGCCGCCGTCTCCGTCGCCGTCTTCGTCGCCGTCCCCGGCGGGCTTCGGCGCGCCCTCGTAGTCGTCGCCGACCTCGACGTCGCCGTCGTCGGTACCGGTCCAGGCCACGTGCAGCTCGCCGAGCGGCTCGTCCTGGCGGAACGCGACGGACTGGTCGCGGTACAGCTCCAGCAGCGCCAGGAACCGCGCGACGACCTCGTAGGTGCCGTCGGCGTCGGCCGCCAGGACGCGGAAGGTCGTGTTGCGCAGCCGCCGCAGCATCGCCACGACGATCTCCGCCTGCTCCTTGACGCTCGCCTTCGGCTGGTACATGTGCTCGACCGACACCGACGGCGGCGCCTTCGGCGTCATCGCACGGGCGGCGAGCCGCGCGAACTCGTCCGGGCCGAGCCCGAGCAGCACCTCGGGCAGCAGGTTCGCGAACCGCGCCTCCATCGGGACGAGCCGCGGGTAGCGGCGGCCGTGCTCGGCGATCCGCGCGGCGAGGACCAGCGCGACCTCCTTGTACGCGCGGTACTGCAGGAGCCGCGCGAACAGCAGGTCGCGGGCCTCCAGCAGCGCGAGGTCCTCCTCGTCGTCGACCTCGCCGGACGGCAGCAGCCGCGCGCACTTCAGGTCCAGCAGGGTCGCGGCGATGAGCAGGAAGTGGCTGGCCTGGTCGAGGTCCCAGTCCTTGCCGTGCGACCGGATGTGCGCGATGAAGTCGTCGGTGACCTTGTGCAGGGACACCTCGGTGATGTCGAGCTTGTGCTTGGAGATCAGCCCGAGCAGCAGGTCGAACGGCCCGTCGAAGTTGTCCAGGTGGACGTGGAAGCCGCCCTCCCCTGCGGTGTCCTCGGCGGTTTCCGCGCCGGTGTCCGGTTCCGGGGGCGTCTCCTCCACGTCGCTCACCGTAGCGGAGCCCACCCGCACGTCCCCCCGATCCGCCACGCCGTCCACCGGCCACATCGTCCCATGCCGCAGGGGGTGCGCGCGCACGTTCGGCCGCCGGCGCCGCCCCGGCGTCAGCCGCCCCGGCGTCAGCCGCCCCGGCGTCAGCCGCCGGTGATCCGCTCGACGAGGTCGTCGACCTCCGCCCGGGTGAAACCGCCGGTGATCACGATTTCGCCGCCGGTGATGCGCTGGGTCACCATCGGGGCGGAGACGATCCGCTCATCGACCAGGATGGCGATCCGCCCGCCGGACGGTTTCGCCGCGGCCTCCTCGGTCAGCCGGGCGAAGGCCCTCGCGTCGTCCCCGGTGAGGCTGATCTCGATGCCCCAGGCGCTCGTCGTCTCCGGCGGTACCGCCTTCAGGCCGTCGACGCGCGCCACCCTGAACCCGCCGGAACCGAGCAGGAGGCAGGCACCGCCGGCGTCCTCGGGCAGGTACCCGGGCGGGCACGTGCCCGCCTGCTGCTCGTCGGTGACCGGGAAGAACTCCAGCGGCATCCGCAGGTCCACGGGCCCGCTCACGTCCCGCTCCGGCGGCCCCGTCCCTTCGTGCAGGCCGTCGGAGGGGCGCGTCAGCAGGTACGCCGCGAACGCGGCGGCCACGATCAGGGCCACGACCCCGACCGCCACGACCGCGATCATCGGCCCCTTACCGGAACGTCCGGGCGGGGACGGCCGCGGCCGCACCGGCGGCTGCCCTTGCTGATTCACTTTTACGTCCCGAAGATCGGGCGGGCTAAGCCCACTTGGCGAGGACCTCGCGCGCCAGCGAGCGGTACGCGTTCGCGCCCATCGAGTTGGGGTCGAAGAAGGTGATCGGCTCGCCCGCGACGGTCGCGTCCGGGAACCGCACGGTCCGGTTGATGACGGTGTGGAACACCTTCTCGCCGAACGCCTCGACGATGCGCCCGAGCACCTCGCGGGTGTGCAGGGTGCGCGAGTCGTACATGGTGCCGAGGACGCCGTCGATGATCAGTTCCGGGTTGATCCGGCCCTGCACCTTCTCGATCGTCTCCATCAGCAGCGCGACCCCGCGCATCGCGAAGTACTCGCACTCCAGCGGGATCAGGACGCCCTCGCTGGCCGCCAGCGCGTTGATCGTCAGCAGGCCCAGCGAGGGCTGGCAGTCGATCAGGATGTAGTCGTAGTGCGGGCGGGCGGACTTCAGCGCCTGCTGCAGGATGTACTCGCGCCCGACCTCGTGGACGAGCTGCACCTCCGCCCCGGACAGGTCGATGTTGCTCGGCAGGAGGTCCATGCCCTCGACGCTCGTCTCGATGACGACGTCTTCCCACTCGGTGTCGGCTTCGAGCAGCAGGTTGTGGATCGTCACGTCGAGCTGCCGCGGGTCGCCCTTGCCGAGGCCGACCGACAGTGCGCCCTGCGGATCGAAGTCCACGAGCAGGATGCGGCGGCCGCATTCGGCGAGCGCCGCGCCGAGATTTATGGTCGTCGTGGTCTTGCCGACGCCGCCCTTCTGATTGCAGATGGCGACGATGCGCGCGGGTCCGTGCTCGGCCGGGATCTCAGGTTCCGGAAAGTCGGGCACGGGGCGCTGAGTCGGGCCGAGGGCCCGACTCGGATCGGTCTCTATGGTGGCGGAGGAGAGCCCTCCATCCGCACCCTTCGTGCTGGTCACCAGATCCCTCCCCGGCGGCCGGAAATGCCGTCCAGAACGGGGACTCTATGGCCCCCTACCATGCCGTCACAAGGCGACGCGCGCCGATCGTCGGTATTTGTCGGTGCCGCGTCACAGCACATTCCCGCCCGGTCAAGCCGCCGGTCAGGCCCTCCGCGCACGCGGATGCGAGGTCGCGTATACCTCGCGCAGGAGCTGCACCGTGACCAGAGTGTAGACCTGCGTGGTGGTCACCGACGCGTGCCCGAGCAACTCCTGCACGACGCGCACGTCCGCTCCGCCGTCCAGCAGATGGGTGGCGAACGAGTGGCGGAGGGTGTGCGGGGAGACGTCCGAAAGCTGGGCGCGCTCGGCGGCGGCGCGCAGCACCATCCACGCGCCCTGCCGCGACAGCCGCCCGCCGCGCGCGTTCAGGAACAGCGCCGGGCCGCCGCGCCCGGCCCCGGCCAGTTCGGGACGGGCGCGCACCAGGTACGCGTCGACGGCGCGGGCCGCGTAGTCGCCGACGGGGACGACGCGGTCCTTGCCGCCCTTGCCGGCGACGCGGGCGACGCCCTCGGCGAGGTCGAGGTCGTCGACGTCCAGCCCGTCGGCCTCGGAGATCCGGGCGCCCGACCCGTACAGCAACTCCAGCAGGGCGCGGTCGCGCAGGCCGCGCGCGGTGCGCCCGTCGGCGGCGGACCAGCCGGACGCGGCGGACAGGAGCCGCTCGACGTCCGATACGGAGATCGCCTTGGGGAGCCGCCGCGGCGGCGTCGGCGGCTTGACGCCGTGGGCGGGGTCGTCGGGGGCGAGGCCCTCGCGCAGCGCGAACCGGTGCAGGCCGCGGACGGCGACGAGCGCGCGCGCCGCCGAGCCCGCCGACAGCGGCGGATGGTCGGGATCGCCCTCGCGCAGGACGAGCAGGAACCCGCGGACGTCCCGTTCGGTGATCTCGTCGACGGCGGCGCGGCCCAGCAGCCGCATCACCCGCATGTAGCGGGCGAGGTCGCGGCGGTAGGCGCTGAGGGTGTTGGCGGCCAGGCCGCGCTCGACCGCCAGATGCCCCAGATAGGTGTCGACGGTCGCCGCCAGCGGGCTCGCCGGAACCTCCGCGGGAGGGCGGCCGGTGCCGTGGCGGGTCGTGCTCGGGGACAGTGCGGCACCTCTTCCGGCGGTCGTTCCGGCGGGCGGCGCGGCGGATCCGCCCGGCGCCGCCCGATGGGGACCCGCCCATCATGCCCCCTCGCGCGGCGCGAGGGGGCGTCGACCGGCGTCAGCCCTCGGGCGCGTCGACCGGCCGCAGGTCCGTGAACCCGGCGGCGCGGGCGGCGTGCGCGGCGAGGATGCCGGTCGTGGCGATCATGTTGTGCACGTCACCGGCGAGGACCTTGCGGACGGCCTCGTCGAGCGGGACCCACACGACGGGCATGTCGGCCTCCTCGTGGATCCGCTCGAAGTCGATCTCGTCGGCGGGGACCTCGGCGACGCCGCGGGCGAGGAAGATGCGGACCCGCTCGTCCGACATGCCGGACGAGGGGTACACGTCGACGAGCGTGTCCCAGCGCTCGGCCCGGTACCCGGCCTCCTCCAGCAGTTCGCGCCGCGCGAGTTCGTGCAGCGGCTCCCCCGCCACGTCGCGCAGCCCGGCGGGCGCCTCCCACAGCATCCGCCCGACCGCGTGCCGGTACTGGCGCACGAGCAGGACGCGGTCGCGGTCGTCGAGGGCGATGACGCCGACGGAGCCGAGGTGCTCGATCACGTCCCGTCCGACGACCTCGGTGCCGTCGCCGCGCGGCATCTCCACCCGGTCGCGGCGGACGTTGAACACGTGCCCCTTGAACGCCGCGTTCTCCTCGACGACGCGCCAGCGTTCGGGGCGGTCGCGGACGTCGTCCGGGCCGAGGCCGCTCATGACGCGGTCACGGCGCCGGGCGCCCGTCCCCGGCCGTGCTCCCCGGCGTAGCCGATCGCGGCGGCGATCAGGCCGGTGAACAGCGGGTGCGGGCGGGTGGGCCGGGACCGGAACTCGGGGTGCGCCTGGGTGCCGACGAAGAACGGGTGCCGGTCGCGGGGCAGCTCGACGTACTCGACGAGCCGCCCGTCGGGCGACAGGCCGCTGAACCGCAGCCCGGCCTCCTCCAGCCGGTCGCGGTAGGTGTTGTTGACCTCGTAGCGGTGCCGGTGCCGCTCGGAGACCTTCGACTCCCCGTACAGGTCGCGGACGATCGAGTCCTCGGCGAGGTCGGCGGGGTAGAGCCCGAGCCGCATCGTGCCGCCCATGTCGCGCTCGCCCGCGACGACGTCGAGCTGGTCGGCCATGGTCGCCACGACGGGGTCGGCGGTGGTGGCGTCGAACTCGGCGCTGCCCGCGCCGGGGATCCCGGCGAGGTCGCGGGCGGCCTCGATGACCATGCACTGCAGGCCGAGGCAGATGCCGAGGAGCGGGACGCCGTTCTCGCGGGCGTGCCGGACGGCGCCGAGCTTGCCCTCGATGCCGCGGACGCCGAACCCGCCGGGGATCAGCACGCCGTCGACGCCGTCCAGTTCGCGCTTGGCGCCCTCGGGCGTCTCGCAGTCGTCGCTCTTGACCCAGCGGATGCGGACCTTGGCGTCGTTGCCGAACCCGCCGTGCCGCAGCGCCTCGGTGACCGACAGGTACGCGTCGGGCAGGTCGATGTACTTGCCGACGAGGGCGATCGTGACGTCGTGGGCGGGCCGGTGGACGCGCCGCAGCAGCTCGTCCCACGCGCCCCAGTCGACGTCGCGGAACGGCAGGTCGAGGCGGCGGACGACGTAGGCGTCCAGGCCCTCGGAGTGCAGCACCTTCGGGATGTCGTAGATGCTGGCGGCGTCGACGGCGGAGACGACGGCGTCGCGGTCGACGTCGCACATCATGCTGATCTTGTGCTTGAGCCCGTCGTGATCGGCCGGTCGGAGCGGCACACGATCGCGTCGGGCTGGATGCCGATGGAGCGCAGCGCGGCCACCGAGTGCTGCGTCGGCTTGGTCTTCAGCTCGCCGGACGGGCCGATGTAGGGCAGCAGCGAGACGTGCAGGAAGAAGCAGTTCTCGCGGCCGATCTCGTGCCGGATCTGCCGGACGGCCTCCAGGAACGGCTGCGACTCGATGTCGCCGACCCACCTCGGTGATGACGACGTCGACCTCGGTGTCGACGGCCATCCCCCGGATGCGGTCCTTGATCTCGTTGGTGATGTGCGGGATGACCTGCACGGTGTCGCCAAGGTACTCCCCGCGGCGCTCCTTGGCGATGACGTTCGAGTACACCTGGCCGGTGGTGACGTTCGCCGAGCCGTGCAGGTCGGTGTCCAGGAAGCGCTCGTAGTGGCCGATGTCGAGGTCGGTCTCGGCGCCGTCGTCGGTGACGAAGACCTCGCCGTGCTGGAACGGGTTCATCGTGCCGGGGTCGACGTTGAGGTAGGGGTCGAGCTTCTGCATGGTGACCCGCAGGCCGCGGAGGGTGAGAAGCCGGCCCAGGCTGGACGCCGTCAGACCCTTGCCGAGGCTGGAGGCGACACCGCCGGTGACGAAGAGATGCTTGGTAGGACGTGATCTACCAGTGGCTGCCGAAGGCAAGAAGGCGCTCCCGTGGTCGTTGCGATGCGGACGATACCGCGTTGAGCCTCGAAAAGGCTCACTGTCCACGGGCCACCAGAATAACAGCCGCGCACCGGTGAGATGTCCGGAGGGCGAACCTCCGGTGGCGGCACCGGCGCTGGTCAGGGGCGAATGGGACGGACGGCCGCGCCGCCGGGCGGGGCCCGGCGGCGCACGGCGCGTCGCGTCCTGCGGCCCCCTCGCCGGGGACGGCCGTCGGGGCGGGCCCGCCGGGGCCCGCTCAGAGGCGCGGAGTCGCGGCGGTCGGCATGATCGTGCGCAGCTGGCGGGTCAGCTCGTCGATCAGCGAACGCGCCTGGTCGGCGGCGTTCTTGGCGGCGTCGCGCTCCTGGGACAGCTCGGCGATCGCGGCGCGCTGCTCGGTGACCGCCTGCGCCAGCTGGTCGACCCACTGGTCGCGTTCGGCGAGCTTCTCGGCCACGGCGTCGCGTTCGGCGGCCATCTGGCGCATCCCGGCCACGGCCTTGTCGCGCTCCCGACCGGCCTGGTCGCGCGGCCGCGGGCCAGGGTGAGCTCCGACTCGGCGCGGGCCTGCGCCTGGACGGCCGCCTCGCGGGTCCGCTCGGCGTCCTCGCGGCCCTTGGCGGCGACGTCGCGTTCCCGTTCGGCCTTCTTGCCCGCCTCCAGCGACTGGGCGGCGGTGTCGAGGGCCTGCTGCCGTTCGGCCTCGGCGGTCTCGGCGCGGCGCTGCGCCTCGGTGGCGCGCCGCTCGGACTCCTGGGCGCGCCGCTCGGCGTCCTGGGCGCGGCGGTCGTTCTCCTGCGCGCGGCGCTCGGCGGTCTCGGCGCGGCGCGGGTCTCGTCGGCCTCCTTGCCGGCCGCGACCACGGCGTGCTGCAGGTTCTGCGCGGTCATCTCCGCGTCGGCGACCTTGGCGCGCAGCGCGGTCAGCTCGGCGTGCGAGGTCTCCAGCGCCCGGGACAGCTCGGCGGCCTGCTCGGCGGCGCGGTCGCGCTCGGTCTCGGCGCCGCGGCGGCCGCCGATCGGCGTCCTCGACGGCGCGCAGCGCGTCGTCGCGGGCCTCGCTCATGGCGTCGCGCTGCTGGATGGCCTGCCGGACGGTCGCCTCCGCCTCGGCGACGCGGCGTTCGGCCTGCTCGGCCTGCGCGCGCGCCTGCCCGGCCTGGCCCTGCGCCTGCTCCATCTGGGTGCGGGCCTGCTCGGCCTGCGCGCGGGCCTGGTCGGCCTGGACCCTCGCCTGCTCGGCCTGTCCGCGTGCCTGGTCGGCCTGGGCGCGTCCCTGCTGGGCCTGGTTCCAGGCGGCGGCCGCGTCCCGCTGGGCGGCTTCCTTCTCCGTCTGGAGGTTGGCGATCTGGGCGACGGCCTCGTTCTGCACCTCGGTGGCGCGGCGCTCGGCTTCGGCGATCTTGCGTTCGGCCTCGACCGCGCGGCGGTCGGCCTCCTCGGCCTGACCCCGCGCGCGCTGCACCTCGCCCCACGCCGCCGCCGCGTCCCGCTGCGCCGACTCCTTCTCCGCCTGGACGGCCGAGACCTGCGACGCGGCGTCGCTCTGCGCCTCGGTGACCTTGCGCTCGCCGGCGGCGAGGGCGTCGCCGATGAGGTCGGCCATCTGGCGGAGCCGCTCGACGATGTCCCAGGGCTGCGCCTCGGGCTGCTCGGGCTCCGGCGGCCGGGCGGTCTCGCCGGGCTGGTCGGCCTTGGTCATCTGGATCGGCTGCTGGGCGGCAGGCACGGAGACGTCCGACCCGCGGGAGGGGTCACGTCCCATCGCGGGCCAGGGGGAGCCCGGTTCCGGGACTCCGCGCGAACCACCCGATCCGTTCAGCTCGCTCACTGCTCTCCTCGACTGGCGGCCCGGGGCCGCGTTCGCGGGGCTGGTGTGCACGTCGTGTGCGCGGGGCCGCCCGTGGACATGGCGCTCGCTTCACTCCTCGCCCGCAGGCTCGTCGCTTCGCTCACGGAAGGCACTCTAGTCCGGACCGGCGAAACGTTTGCCCAGTTTGGGGTTTAGTTACGTGGCCCCGCTCCGGTGTTCACGCACGCGGCGTGCCTGATCAACCCTCTATCACGTCCTCCGGCGGGGCCGCTGGGGCTACCCCGGACGGTGCCATGACTCACACCCGGACGCCACCCCGACGCGCCCCCGAAATACCGGACGAACGTGCACACAGGCATCGCAACCGCCCCGGCATCGCCGCTCCGGCGGGCGGGCCGGTCGCACGCGCGGGCGCGCGCGGGTGCGAGAATCCGGGACCATGGAGCTTCGCACCCTGTACCCGCCGATCGAGCCGTACGACTCCGGGCTGCTCGACGTCGGTGACGGCAACCGCGTCTACTGGGAGGTCTGCGGCAATCCCGACGGCAAGCCCGCCGTCATGCTGCACGGCGGCCCGGGCGGCGGGTGCGGCCCGGCGCACCGGCGGCAGTTCGATCCCGAGGCGTACCGGATCGTGCTGTTCGACCAGCGCAACTGCGGGCGCAGCGAGCCGCACGCGAAGGACCCGGAGGTGTCGCTGGAGGCGAACACCACCTGGCACCTGGTCGCCGACATGGAGCGGCTCCGCGAGCACCTGGGGATCGACCGCTGGCTGGTCTTCGGCGGGAGCTGGGGCAGCGCGCTGGCCCTGTCGTACGCGCAGGCGCACCCGGACCGCGTCACCGAACTCGTGCTGCGCGGGATCTTCACGCTGCGGCCGTTCGAGCTGTACTGGTTCTACCAGGAGGGCGCGTCGCTGATCTTCCCCGACCTGTGGGAGCGGTACGTCGAGCCGATCCCCGAGGACGAGCGCGAGGACCTCATCTCCGCGTTCCACGAGCGGCTCAACTCCTCCGACCGGGACGTGCGGGTCGCGGCGGCCCGCGCCTGGTCGACGTGGGAGGGATCGACGCTCACGCTGCGGCCGGACGAGGAGCTGGCGGACGGCTTCGGCGAGCCCGACTACGCGGTGGCGTTCGCCCGGATCGAGAACCACTACTTCGTCAACGAGGGGTTCTTCGAGGAGGACCAGCTGATCCGGGACGTGGACAAGATCCGGCACATCCCGGCCGTCATCGTGCAGGGCCGCTACGACGTGTGCACGCCGGTCGCGACGGCGTGGGATCTGCACCGCGCGTGGCCGGAGGCGGACTTCCACATCGTGGACGACGCCGGGCACGCCTACAGTGAGCCGGGAATCCTGCATCACCTCATCGAGGCGACCGACCGGTTCGCCCGCACCCGCTGAGCCTCCCGCGCCCGCACCCGTTTGCGGCCGCCCCTAACCCGCTCGAGAGCCCGTCCGGATCGATCGCCGCGCGGCGGCCGGAATCCGGCCCGGCGGGCGCCCGGGCCGTCCGAAACCTCCGATCGCCTTACCCGGCGGTGCGATCACCCTGGCGCCGAAGTAAGCCCTTCGGGGGCTTGTCGGACAGCAGGCGCCCCTCTCAGCACCCGCGCCGGCGCCACCTCCCCCGTTGGCCCCACCAGGCGCGATACCGACGCCGGCGGGCCCGGCCGACGTGACGCCCACCGCACCCCGGACGTTCACGTTAAATCTGAGTGACTTACCTCACACAACCGATACACAAATCAGCTCTTCAAGCGATGACAGGACATTAAGCTTCCGTTCAGGAAGGCGATCGACGCCTCCGGAGGCAAAGTCGGCAGTACCTCCTGCGTATCGCGGGGAATGGCGGTTCCGGACCACCGCCGCACCGACTTGAATTACCCCGAAATTGATAAGCGTATCACCATACCCAGTGCGCACCGGGGCTAAACATCCCGCAGATAACATTCCTCTGCGATCACGGGCCGAGATTCGCTAAGTTGCCTGGACATGGCAGCGCAACCCCTGGAAACACCGAACCGACGCCCGGACGCGAACGAGACGAACGAGGACGTGCGACTCCAGGAGCCCAGCCTGACCGACGGCGCCGAGATGTGGCGGCTCGCGCGGGACTCCAAGGTCCTGGACGTCAACTCGCCGTACAGCTACACGCTCTGGTGCCGCGACTTCGCCGACACTTCCGTCGTCGCCAGCGACGCCGGCGTTCCCTGCGGCTTCATCACCGGGTACACCCGCCCGTCCAGCGCCGACACGTTCTTCGTCTGGCAGGTCGCCGTCGACCACGACCATCGCGGGCAGGGCCTGGCCCGCCGCATGCTCGACGACCTCGCCGACCGTCTCGCCGCCCGCGGCCACCGGTACATGGAGGCCACCGTCACCCCGGACAACGCCGCGTCCACCGCGATGTTCGAGTCGTTCGCACGGGCCCGGGGATGCGAACTGGTCCGCAGCCCGCTGTTCGGCGCGGAGCACTTCCCCGAGGGGGGACACGAGCCCGAGGTGCTCTTCCGGATCGGCCCCATCGCCACCGTCGACTGACGCACGATTCAACATTCGCCCTCACTCCATCCCAACCTGCCGGAGGCAGATCATGGACACTTTCGCCCGCATGGAATCGGAAGTCCGCGGCTACTGCAGGGGCTGGCCCACGGTGTTCACCAGCGCGCAGGGCAGCCATATGACCGATGAGAACGGTCGCACCTACCTCGATTTCTTCGCCGGTGCCGGCACCCTGAACTACGGGCACAACAACCCGCAGCTGAAACGCCGGCTCATGGACTACCTGGCGAGCGACGCCGTCGTCCACAGTCTCGACATGTACACCACGGCCAAGCGGGACTTCCTGGAACGCTTCAACGAGTTCGTGCTGTCCCCGCGCGGCCTGGACTACAAGATCCAGTTCCCCGGCCCGGCGGGCAACAACTCGGTCGAGGCCGCGCTCAAGCTCGCCCGCAAGTACACCGGCCGCGAGACCGTCGTCAGCTTCACCAACGCCTTCCACGGCATGACGCTCGGGGCGCTGGCGGTCACCGGCAACTCGATGAAGCGCACCGGCGCCGGGGTACCGCTGGGGCACGGCGTCGCCATGCCCTACGACAACTACCTCGACGGCCGAACGCCCGACTTCCTGCTGTTCGACACGATGCTGGACGACAGCGGCAGCGGCCTCGACAAGCCCGCCGCGGTGATCGTCGAGACGGTCCAGGGCGAGGGCGGCATCAACGTCGCCACCGCCGAGTGGCTGCGCGGCCTGCAGGACCTGTGCCACCGCCACGAGATCCTCCTGATCGTCGACGACGTGCAGATGGGCTGCGGCCGCACCGGCCCGTTCTTCTCCTTCGAGGAGGCCGGGATCACCCCGGACATCGTCTGCCTGTCCAAGTCGCTCAGCGGCTACGGGCTGCCGTTCGCGGTGACCCTCATGAAGCGCGAGCTGGACGTCTGGGAGCCCGGCGAGCACAACGGGACGTTCCGCGGCTTCAACCCCGCGTTCGTCACCGCCGTCGGCGCCCTGGAGGACTACTGGACCGGCGAGGGCATGGAGAAGCAGACCCTCGCCAAGGGCCAGCAGGTCCAGACGGCCCTGGAGGAGATCGCGCTGTCGCACGCCGGCGCCGTCGACTCGGTCCGCGGCCGCGGCCTGGCCTGGGGCCTGGTCATGAAGGACCCGGAGATCGCGCCGAAGGTCTGCAACGAGGCGTTCAAGCGCGGGCTGCTGATGGAGACGTCCGGTCCGGAGGGCGAGGTGGTCAAGCTGCTGCCGCCGCTCACCGTGACCGACACCGAGCTCGGCCGCGGCCTGGAGATCATCGCCGACTCCGTCGAGGCCGTCCGCTCGACCGTGACGGTCTGACCCGACCGTCCCGCAAGGGGGTCCGGCGGGCCCTCCCCGAACGGGCCCGCCGGGGTCGGCACCGACCGCGACCCCACAGATCGAAAGAGGAGATTCATGATCGTTCGTTCCCTGAAGGAGATCATCGGCACCGAGCGCGATGTTCAGGCGCCCACGTGGCACAGCCGCCGGTTCGTGCTGGCCAAGGACGGCGTCGGATTCTCGATGCACGAGACCGTCCTGTACGCCGGGACCGAAACCAAGATGTGGTACGCGAACCACATCGAGGCCGTCTACTGCATCGAGGGCCAAGGGGAGCTGATCAACCACGAGAACGGTGAGACGCACCGTATCGAGCCCGGCGTCATGTACCTGCTCAACGAGCACGACCACCACACTCTGCGGGCGCACACCGACGTCAAGACGGTCTGCGTGTTCAACCCGCCCGTGACCGGGCGGGAGGTGCATGACGAGAACGGGGTCTACCCGCTGCTCACAGAGGAGGACGCATGAGCATCATCGAATCGCATCCGACCATCGACGACGCCTACCCGACCCGCAAGGGGACCGAGGCCGCGCTCCTGTATCGCCAGGACCCGGTCGTCTACGGCAGTCCCGGCGAGGGTCCCATCGATGAGGCGACCCTCGACTCCTTCGAGGCCAACGGGTTCCTGAGCGTCGACCAGCTGCTCGCGCCGGAGGAGGTCGAGGACTACCGCGCCGAGCTGCGCCGGCTGTCCGCCGACCCGCGGATCCTGGCCGACGAGCGCACGGTCACCGAGCGCGGCTCGAACGAGGTCCGGTCCATCTTCGAGGTCCACAAGATCAGCGAGGTCTTCAACGCGCTCGTCAAGGACCCGCGCGTCGTTGGCCGGGCCCGGCAAATCCTCGGCTCGGACGTTTACGTTCACCAGAGCCGGGTCAACTACAAGCCAGGGTTCACTGGTAAGGACTTCTACTGGCACTCTGACTTCGAGACCTGGCACGCGGAGGACGGCATGCCTCGGATGCGCGCGGTGAGCATCTCCATCGCGCTGACCGAGAACTTCGTGCACAACGGCGCCCTCATGATCATGCCCGGCTCGCACAAGACGTTCGTGGCGGCCGTCGGGGAGACTCCCGCCGACCACTACAAGGAGTCCCTGCGCAGTCAGGAGATCGGCACCCCCGACTCGGCCAGCCTCTCCATCCTGGCCGACAAGCACGGCATCGAACTGTTCACGGGCACCGCCGGCTCGGCGACCATGTTCGACTGCAACTGCATGCACGGCTCGAACGGGAACATCACCCCCTTCCCGCGCTCCAACGTGTTCATCGTGTTCAACAGCGTGGAGAACACGTGCGCCGACCCGTTCTCGGCGCCTTCGCCCCGCCCCTCGTTCATCGGCGCCCGCGACTTCACCCCCGTTCGCGACTGATGGGCGTAACAATTCAATAACCCGACCAAGACTGTCGCGCCCGCGGAGGCATATCGTCTCCGCGGGCGCGACGTCACAACCCCCCGAAAAGCAGGAGTTCAACGATGACTTCCTCACGACGCGATTTCCTCCGGTCCGCCGTTCTGCTGTCCGCCGCGGTGCCCCTCGCCGCGGCGGGTTGCTCCACGACGGACCCGGAGACCGAGGTCAGCGGCGGCGGCACCCTCCAGAAGGCGAAGGACGCCGGCAAGATCAAGGTCGGCTTCGCCAACGAGGCCCCGTACGGCTTCACCGACAGCTCCGGGAAGCTGACCGGTGAGGCCCCCGAACTCGCCCGCGTCATCTTCAAGAATCTCGGCATCGATGAGATGGAGGGAGTCCAGGTCGACTTCGGCGGCCTGATCGGCGGCCTGAACGCCAAGCGTTTCGACGTCATCGCAGCCGGAATGTTCGTCATTCCCGAGCGCTGCCAGTCCGTGGCGTTCTCCGACCCCGAGTACGTCGCCAAGAGCGCCCTCATGGTCAAGGAGGGCAACCCGGACGGCCTCACCGACGGCAAGACCCTCGCCGCCAAGGGCGCCAAGGTCGGCGTCCTGACCGGTGCCGTCGAGCAGGGCTACGCCAAGAGCCTCGGCGTGAAGGACATCCAGACCTTCCCCGACCAGGCGAGCGCGTTCTCGGGCCTGAAGTCCGGCCGGATCGACGCCATCTGGCTGACCCGCATCTCGCTGGCCGACCTGCTGTCCAAGCACGAGGGCGAGGGGTACGAGGTCACCGACGCCTTCACCCCCGTCATCGACGGCAAGGAGCAGTTCGGTGCGGGCGCGTTCGGGTTCCGCAAGGCCGACACCGAGCTGCTGACCGCTTTCAACGGCGAGCTGAAGAAGCTGAAGGACGGCGAGAAGCTGCTGCCGATCCTGCAGCCGTTCGGCTTCACCGAGGCGGAGATGCCCGGCGCGGACGACACCGCCGCCAAGTTCTGCAAGGGCTGATCCGTGTCCGAGGTCCTCAGCAACGACCAGTGGCTGGAGGGCGCGTGGACGACGATCGAGCTCACCATCCTGGGCGCCCTGCTGGCGCTGGTGCTCGCCCTGGGCTTCGGCCTGGCGGGCACCTCGCGCCTCAGGTGGGTCCGCGCGCTGAACCGCGTCTACGTCGAGTTCTTCCGCGGGACCCCGGCGCTGGTGCTGCTCTACTGGTTCTTCTACGCGCTGCCGCTCGTCGGCTTCCGGTTCACCTCGCTCGTCGCGGCGGTGCTCGCCCTCGGGTTGAACGTCGGAGCGTACGGGGCGGAGGTGGTGCGCGGCGCGATCAACGCCGTGCCCAAGGCCCAGTACGAGGCCGCGGTCGCGATGAACTTCACGCCCCTGCAGCGCATGCGGTTCGTGCTGCTGCCGCAGGGCGTCGCGCTCATGCTGCCGCCGTTCGGCAACCTGCTCATCGAGCTGATGAAGGCGACGGCCATCGTCTCCCTGATCGGCCTGGTCGACCTGACCCGGGTGTCGAAGAACCTGCAGAGCAGCCTGGGTGAGACCGTCACGGTCTTCGCCGTCGTCCTGGTGTTCTACTTCGTGATCGCGCAGATCCTGCAGCTGTTCGTCCGCTACGCCGAACGGCGCGTCGACCGGATGCTCGGCCGCCGGGGCGGCCACGAGCCGTCGCTGAAGTCCGTCGCGGCGGGCGCGCCCGGAGCGGGGGTGTCCGGCTGATGGTGCAATGGGACACCGGGTACGCCTGGGACGTTCTCCCGGCCCTCCTCGAAGGCCTGCGCGTCACCGTCCTGGCGACGCTGATCGCCTACGCGATCGCCTCGTCCTCGGGCTGGTGTGGACGCTGCTGCGGCGGGCGCCCAACGTGGTCGTCCGGCAGACGGTCCGGTGGGTCACCGAGTTCATCCGGTCCACGCCTCTGATCCCGCAGTTGTTCTTCGTCTACTTCGTCTTCCCCGACTGGGGCCTGACGCTGGAGTCGCTCACCGCCGGGATCATCACGTTGGGCGTGCACTACTCCACCTACACGGCGGAGGTGTACCGGGCGGGCATCGCCGACATCCCGAAGGGGCAGTGGGAGGCCTGTACCGCGCTCAACCTGCCGAGGTCGCGGGTGTGGCTGGACGTGATCCTGCCGCAGGCGATCCGCCGGGTCATCCCGACCCTCGGCAACTACCTGATCGCGACGTTCAAGGACACCCCGATGCTGCTGGCGATCAGCGTCCACGAGGTGCTCTTCGTCGCGTTCGACGAGGGCGCCAAGACCCTTCGCTACCTGGAGCCGCTGACCGTCGCCGGGCTGATCTTCGTCCTGGTCAGCGTGATCTCCTCGATCATCGTCCGCCGCCTGGAGAGGCGTTATGCCACCAACTGACACCGCACCGGAAGACCCGAAGCCCGCCGAGACCGAGGGCGTCTCGACGGCGAAGGGTGACGCGACGAAGAGCGACGCGACGAAGAGCGACGCGACGAAGGGCGGCGCGCCCACGGGCGACGTCCGCAAGGGCGGCGCGGCCGAGACCGCCGCGCACCTGCCGCAGAGCGGCGCTCCGGGCATCCGTTTCGAGAAGGTGGTCAAGCGGTTCGGCAGCAATGTCGTGCTCCGCGAGCTCGACTTCACGGTGCGGCCCGGCGAGCGCGTGACGCTCATCGGGCCGTCCGGGTCGGGCAAGACCACGATCCTGCGGCTGCTGATGACGCTCGAGAAGCTCAACGAGGGCGTCATCTGGATCGGCGACAACACGCTCTGGCACATGGACAAGGGCGGCAAGCTCGTCGCGGCCAACGAGAAGCACCTGCACGAGATGCGCAAGCAGGTCGGCATGGTGTTCCAGCAGTTCAACCTGTTCCCCAACATGAACGTGCTGCGCAACCTCACCGAGGGGCCGGTCCGCGTGCTGGGGGTCTCCAAGGACGAGGCCGTCGCGCGGGCCCGCGAGCTGCTGGACATGGTCGGGCTGGCCGACAAGGAGAACGCCCACCCGAGCAGGCTGTCGGGCGGCCAGCAGCAGCGGGTCGCGATCGCGCGCGCGCTCGCGATGCAGCCCAAGGTGCTGCTGCTGGACGAGGTCACCTCGGCGCTCGACCCCGAGCTCGTCGTCGGCGTCCAGGACCTGCTGCGCGACATCGCCCGCGAGAGCGACCTGACGATGCTGTGCGTCACGCACGAGATGCACTTCGCCCGGGACATCTCGAACCGGGTCCTGATGTTCGACCAGGGCCAGATCGTCGAGGAGGGCCCGCCGGACCAGATCTTCGGCGAGCCCACCGAGCAGCGCACGCGCGACTTCCTGCAGGCCGTCCTGGCCTCCTGACCCGCCCGCCGCTCGGCCGCGTTCGCCCGCGCCCCTTTTCCGGGGGCGCGGGCGAACGCGTTCACGCCCCGCCCGCCTCCGTCAGACCGTGTTCTTCCATGCCCGCGCGACGAGGTCGGCCCACTGCGGCGCGGGCACGCCGGCACCGGCCTGGTCCGCCATCGCGGCGGGGAACGACCCGAGCGGGGCCTTGCCCGGCTTCCGGGCGATCTGCCCGATGATCGCGTCGGTGAGTTCCCGGCCCGCGTCCAGCCGCGGGAACGCCGCGTGCGCCCGGTCGGCGATGCCGCCGGGGAGGGCGTCCGCGCCGAACGCGACGACGTCGGCGCCGGATCCGGCGTGGGTGAGGGCGATCTCCGGACGCATCCGGTGCGCGATCCCCAGGCTGGTGTGCAGGGCGATCGCCTCCCACACGACCCGGATCCGCTCCTCGTCGAGCCCGTTGTCGCGCAGGAACGCCGCGGCGTAGTCGGCGCCGTCCACCTCGAACCGCTCGCCGCCGTCCCCGCCTTCGGTGAGGCCGAGGTCGTGCAGCAGGCAGGCCAGGAGGAGCGCCTCGTCGTCGTAGTCGGCGCCCGGCCGCAGCCCCCGTCCCTCCCCCAGCGCCCGGCCGAACAGGTAGGTCCGGGCGCTGTGCCCGGCGAGCGCGGCGGTCCCGGTCGTGCAGACGAAGTCGTACGCCTTGCGGGTCAGGTCGGTGTCGGGGGCGTCGAAGTCGGCGAAGAAGTCGGCCATGTCGGTCTCCCTGTCGGTCGATCGGTGAACGGCATCGATCGTCCGCCGTCCGCCCGCCGCCTGCCAGTGACCGTTCTGCCGATGTGCGCTACGTTTCGGCCATGCACATCGTCGCCGTCCTCGCGCTGGACGGCGTCGTGCCGTTCGACCTCGCCGTTCCCGGCCAGGTGTTCGGCGCCACCACAACCGACCGGGGCGTCCCCCTGTACGAGGTGCGCGTGTGCGCCGGGACGGGCGGCGCGGTGACGGCCGGGGCGCTCGGCCGGATGCGGGTGGAGGCCCCGTTCGGGCTCGACGCGCTCGCGGGCGCCGACACGATCGTGGTCCCCGGCCACGACGATCCGTCCGCCGCGACCGGACCGGTGCTGGACGAGTTGCGCGCCGCGTCCGCGCGGGGCGCGCGCGTCGCGTCCATCTGCGTCGGCGCGTTCGTGCTGGCGGCGGCCGGGCTGCTGGACGGGCGGCGCGCGACCACCCACTGGATGTACGCGCGGCGGCTGGCCCGGCGGCATCCGGAGATCGACGTGGACCCGTCGGTGCTGTTCGTCGACGAGGGCGCCGTGCTGACCTCGGCGGGGGTCGCCGCCGGGGTCGACCTGTGCCTGCACATCGTCCGGCGGGACCACGGCGCCGCGACCGCCGCGCGGACCGCGCGCCGGATCATCATGCCGCCGCAGCGCGACGGCGGGCAGGCGCAGTTCATCCGGCATCCGGACCCCGCGGACGGCGGCGTCGCGCTGCAGCCCCTGCTGGCGTGGCTGGAGTCCGGCCTGCACCGGCCGGTCACCCTCGACGACATCGCGCGGCGGGCGTCGGTCAGCGTCCGGACGCTGAGCCGCCGGTTCCGGGAGCAGACCGGCACGACGCCGCTGCGCTGGCTGGCGGACGCCCGGGTGCGCCGCGCCCAGCAGTTGCTGGAGACCACCGACCTGCCGGTCGAGCGGGTCGCCGCCGAGTGCGGGTACGGGTCGGCGGTGACGCTGCGGGCCCACTTCGCGCGCCGGGTCGGCGCGTCCCCGCAGGCGTACCGGGGCGCGTTCCGCGCCGCCCCTCCGGATGTGCACCGAACGTGATTCGGTACCGTGGCCGGATGGACACGCGGGAGGGATGCACGACCGATGGGTGACGGCACGGCGATCGCAGGGCTCGGCATGACCGAGCTGGGCAAGGTGTACGGACGCAGCCCGCGCCGGTTCGCGGCGGACGCGGTGCGGCTCGCCGCGGCCGACGCGGGGCTCGCGCCGGGCGAGGTGGACGGGCTGATCGTCAGCCACGGGCTGGGGGGCTCCCCCGGCATCGAGCTGGCCGACACGCTCGGGATGCGCGAGCTGCGGCTGCTCACGCAGATGAACTCCTTCGGCGCCACCGCCGGGGCGATGATCTCCTACGCGGCGATGTCGGTGCGCAGCGGCGCCGCGTCCGCGGTGGCGTGCGTGTTCGCGGACGCGCCGCTCAAGCCGAAGCAGTCGTCCGGTGCGGCCTACCACCGCGACGCCCGCGAGTGGTACGGGTTCGGCGGGATGACGGCCGCGCTCGGGCTGCGCAGCGTGAACGCGTTCTACGCGCTCGCCGCGCAGCGGCACATGGCCCGCTACGGCACCACCAGCGAGCAGCTCGGCGCGATCGCCGTCGCCACCCGCGAGTGGGCGGCCCGCAACCCGCTCGCGCAGATGCGCGACCCGATCACCCTGGACGACCACCAGAACTCGCGCTGGGTCGCCGAGCCGCTGCACCTGCTGGACTGCTGCCTGGTGTCCAACGGCGCGATCGCGGTGATCGTCACGTCCGCCGAACGGGCCCGCGACCTCGCGCGTCCGCCCGTCCATCTGTGGGGGTGGGGGCAGGGCCACCCGGGGCTGCCCAAGGAGCGCGGCAGCGAGTGGGGCCTCACCACCGGCGCCGCCGTGTCCGGGGCGACCGCGATGAAGATGGCGGGCGTCACCGCGTCGGACGTCACCATGTGCGAGCTGTACGACTGCTACACGTACACGGTCCTGGTGTCGCTGGAGGACTACGGGTTCTGCGCGAAGGGCGAGGGCGGCGCGTTCGCCGCGTCCGGCGCCCTCGGCCCCGGCGGGGCGCTGCCGACCAACACCGGCGGCGGGCAGCTGTCGGGGTACTACATGTGGGGCATGACGCCGCTGTCGGAGGCCGTGATCCAGGCCCGCGGGGACGGCGGCGACCGGCAGGCGCCGTCCAACGAGGTCATCCTGGTCAGCGGGAACGGCGGGATCCTCGACCACCACTCCACGCTGATCGTCAGCCCGCACCCGAAGGGAGTCTGACCGATGGACATCGGCGTTCTGCGGCGCGACGGCCGCACCGACCCGTTCTTCGACGGCGCCGCCGCCGACCGGCTCGTGATCAAGCACTGCGCGGCCTGCGACCGGTGGCTGGCCCCCGACGCGGGCGACTGCCCCGGCTGCGGGACGACCGGGCTCGACTGGGCGGACGCGAGCGGCGCGGCGTCGCTCGTCACGTGGACGATCACGCACGGGCGCCCGGCCGCGGACGGCGCCGTCCCGCCCCCGGGCGTTCCTCGCACTGGTGGAACTGGCCGAGGGGCCGTGGCTGCACGCCCGGCTGGACGGCGTCGACCGTGCGGCGCTGCGCGAGGGCCTGCCGCTGCGCGCGGTGTTCGCGCACCCGGACGAGGGCGAGCCGTACCTGCTGTTCCGGCACTGGACCGAATGACGTTCGGTCCAGTAGCGTTCGCGGTATGAACACCGAGGTCTGCCGCCGGTTCGGCATCGAGTTTCCGCTGTTCGCGTTCAGCCACTGCCGGGACGTCGTCGCCGCCGTCACCAACGCGGGCGGCTTCGGTGTCCTCGGTGCGGTCGCCTACACGCCCGACCGGCTGGAGGAGGAACTCCGCTGGATCGACGACCACGTCGACGGGCGGCCGTACGGCGTGGACGTCCTCGTCCCCGCCAAGATCGACGAATCGGCCGAGCGGGGCGGCGGCCTCGGCGCCATGCTCGCCACGGTCTCCGAGGAGCACTGGACGTTCCTCGCCGGGCTGTTCGAGAAGTACGACGTCCCGCTGCCCGACTTCGAGAAGGCCAAGCGGGCGAACTCGCCCGGCGGCCCGCAGGTGACGAAGAAGGGCGCCACCGAGCTGATCGACGTGTCGCTCGCGCACCCGATCGGGCTCATCGCGAGCGCGCTCGGCACTCCCCCGCCGCTGATGGTGGAGAAGGCCCGCGCCGCGGGCGTCCCCGTCGCCGCGCTCGTCGGCACCGCCGAGCACGCCCGCCGGCAGGTCGCCGAGGGCGCCGACCTCATCGTCGCGCAGGGCGGCGAGGCCGGCGGGCACACCGGCGAGATCTCCACGATGGTCCTGGTCCCCGAGATCGTCGACACCGTCGCACCGGTGCCCGTCCTCGCGGCGGGCGGCATCGCGACCGGCCGCCAGATGGCCGCGTCCCTGGCCCTCGGCGCGTCCGGCGTCTGGTGCGGCTCGGTCTGGCTCACCACCGAGGAGGCCGAGACCCCGCCCCAGGTCAAGGAGAAGCTGCTCGCCGCGACGTCCCGCGACACGATCCGGTCCCGGTCGCGCACCGGCAAGCCCGCCCGGCAGCTCCGCTCCGCCTGGACGGACGAGTGGGAGGGCCCCGCGAGCCCCGGCGCTCGGCATGCCGCTGCAGATGATCGTCGCCGAGGGCGCCATGCGGCAGATCAACAAGGTCGCCGAGTCCGGGAACCCGGGCGCGCGGCAGCTGGCGAGCTACTTCGTCGGCCAGTGCGTCGGCCTGATGAACACCGTCAAGCCCGCCCGCCAGGTCGTCTACGACATGGTGCAGGAGTTCGCGGACGCCGTGGAACGGCTGAACGAGATCACCGCGGACTGACCGGCGGCCCCTCCCGGGGCCGCCGCGATCAGGCGTCCGCGACCGGCGCGAACTCCAGGTGCAGCTCGTTGAGGCCGCGCAGGATGTAGGTCGGCTCGTAGGAGAAGCGGCGCTCGCCGGACGGGCCGTGCTCGGCCTCGTCGAGCGTGATGCCGCCCGTGCGCTCCAGGAGCCGTTCGATGCTGACGCGGGCCTCGATGCGGGCGAGGGGCCCGCCGGGGCAGGAGTGGATGCCGCGCCCGAACGCCAGGTGCTCGCGCACGTTGGGACGGTCGACGCGGAACTCGTGCGGGCACTCGAACCGCTCCGGGTCGCGGTTCACCGCGCCGTTGAGCACCATCACCGTGGTCCCCCGGGGGCGACGTCGACCCCGCCGAGCGTCGTGGCCGTGCGGGCGAGCCGGAAGTCGCTCTTGACCGGGCTCTCCATCCGCAGCGTCTCCTCGACGAACGCGGGGACGCGCCCGCGCTCGTCCCGCAGCAGCCGCTGCAGGTCGGGCCGCTCGGCGATGATCCGGAACGCCGAGGTCAGCAGGCGGGCCGTGGTGTCCTGCCCGGCCGCGAACAGGAAGCACGCGACCCGGACCACGTCGGCCACCTCCGGAAGCGTGCCGTCGGGGAAGCGGGCCGTGGCCAGCGAGGTCAGCACATCGCCGCGCGGCTCGCGGCGGCGGTCCTCGACGTAGCCGGTGAACCGCTCCTCCAGAAACTCCAGCGGGTTGGCGATGGGCACCTCGCCGTTCTCCAGCGGAGCCGACCCGGACGCCAGCTGCGCCCGGAAACTCCGGTGGTCCTCCTCCGGGACGCCCAGCAGGTCCGCGATGACCAGCAGCGAGAACGGCTTGGCGTACTCGCTCATCAGCTCGCACCGGCCGCGCCCGAGGAACTCGTCGATCTGGCGGTCGGCCAGGCGCCGCATGAACGCCTCGTTCTCCTGCAGCCGCCGCGGCGTCAGCAGCTTCTTCAGCAGCTCCCGGTGCGCGGTGTGCTGCGGCCGGTCGAGGGTCACCAGGTGTTCGTTCATCGGGAAGTGATCGCGGTACTTCTCGATCAGCGCCCCGATGTCGTCGCCCTCCGGCTCGAACGGCAGGCTCGGGAACGGCCCGGTCACCGCGTTGATCGACGAGTAGGCCGCGTGGTCCCGGAAGACCGCGACGGCGTCGTCGTAGCCGGTCACCGCGGCCACGCCGTGGTGCGGCTCGATCTTTACCGGGCACTCCCCGCGCAGCCGGTCGAAGTACGGATGCGGGTCGTCGACGAGGGACTCGTCCGAGAAGAGATCAGGCTCGTAGGAGTTGCACATGGGGGCCTCCATCGGGGGTCTGCAGTGCAGCTGCTCAGCGCCTTCCACTTGCCGAGCACCGGGGGTTTCCGCTGGTCAGGGGGAATCTTTGCGGTCAGGTTACGTGAGGCGAATGAGTAAAAAAGACACCGCCGTCCCTTGAGAATTGCAATGATGGGGGACGGGGGCGAAAACGGGGCGAACGGCGACCGACGGGGGAAGCAGGATTGATCAAGACCATCGACAAGATCGCGTGGATCCACCTGGACGGTGGCAAGGTGCTCAGCACCCGATCGCGCGGCAAAGACGTCTACTACCTTCCCGGCGGCAAGCGCGAGCCCGGCGAGACCGACCTCGACACGCTCGTCCGGGAGATCGAGGAGGAACTCGACGTCGCCATCGAACCCGACACCGTCCGGCACTTCGGTACGTTCCGGGCGCAGGCGCACGGGCACGCGTGCGGCGTCACCGTCCGGATGACCTGCTACACCGCCGACCACCGGGGGACGCCCGTCCCGCGCAACGAGATCGAGGAGGTCGGCTGGCTGTCCTACCGCGACCGCGACCGGGTGTCACCCGTCGACCAGATCATCTTCGACCGCCTGCACGAGGACGGCGACCTGCACTGACCGGGCGTCCCGGACGGTCTCAGCCGTCGCGCGCGGTGATCCAGGCGGCGATCTGCGCGCGGGAGGTGTGGCCGAGCTTGGCGAGGATGTGCTCGACGTGCGAGTCGGCGGTGCGTTTGGCGATCGTCAGCCGTTCGGCGATGTCGCGGTTGGAGAGCCCTTCGGCCACCAGCGCGGCGACCTGCAGTTCGCGCTCGGTGAGCGGGCGCGGCGGCGGCCGCGGCGGGCCCGTCCGCGCGCGGACCGGGTGACGGGGTCTCGTCGAGCGCGTCCTCGACGGCGTAGGCGCTCGGCAGCCGCGCCCCCTCCGCGAACGCCGCCTCGTACCGTTCGTCCCCGAGGGCCTGCTTCGCCAAGGCGATGTGGTTGTCGCGCAGCGCGGCGTGCTGGGGCCCGAACCACGCCGTCTGGGTGAACTCCCGCATCCGGTCGGAGGTGCCGAGGAGCCGCGCGGCGCGGGCGTGCTCGCCGCCGCTGCACAGGCAGCCCGCGATCGCCTCCAGCCCCAGCGTGATGCCGAGCTCGTCGTCGAGGTCGCGCTTGGTCCGCAGCGCGGCACGCAGCCGCGCCAGCGCGGCGTCCAGGTCACCGGCCAGCCACAGCGCGATCCCGCCGACCAGCATGCCGTAGGAGCGCACCCACAGTTCCCCGCGCTCCGCGGCGACCCGTGCCGCCAGCCCGGCGTGCTCGGCGGCCGGACCGAGCCGGTTCTCGAACATGTGCGCCAGACCGCGGAACACCTCGACGAGCATGGGCACGACGTCGTCGTAGTCGGTGTCGCGGTACAGCTCCGCGGCGGTGCCGAGCCGCTCCAGCGCGAGGTCGTGGTCGCCCGCGAACAGGGCCGCGATTCCTTGGCCCGCGATCGCCTCGACGAGGGTGTTCCGATCGTCGTCCGCGCGAGCCTGCAGCACCGCCCGTTCCAGCAGGCCGCCCGCCGTGCCGATGTCGTCCTGGAGCGTCATGGTCAGGGCGGCGATCGACAGGAAACCCGCCCAGCCCGGCGCCGTGGTGTCGCGGGCCGCCAGCAGGCGGTCCATCCAGTAGCGGGCCTCGCCCATCACCCCCTGCAGCGCCCAGAGGCGGCCGAGGGCGGCCATGACGTCCCGGATCGCGTGCGGCTCCGCCGTCGCCAGGATGTGGCCGAGCACACCGCAGATGTTGGCGCGTTCGAGGCCGAACCATTCCAGCCACTGCACCTGCGCGGAGGTGTTCAGTTCCAGGCGGGCGCGGCGGAGCCGCCGCGCGTACCACTCGAAGCAGCGCCGCCGGACCCGGTCCTGCTCGCCCGCCGCCGCGAGGCGTTCGGCGCCGTACTCGCGCAGCGTGTCCAGCATCCGGTAGCGGACGCGGTCGCCGCGGTCGGCACGGTGCACGATCGACTTCTCCAGCAGCCCCGTCAGCACCTCGACGATGCGCTCGGGCGCGGGTTCGGCGCCGTCCGGGCCGTCGGCGCAGACGTGCTCGACGCCCTCCAGGTCGAAGTCCCCGGCGAACACCGACAGCCGCGCCCACAGCCGCCGTTCCTCGTCCGAGCAGAGTTCGTGGCTCCAGTCGACCGCGGCGTGCAGCGTCTGGTGGCGGCCGAGGCCGGCGCGCCTGCCGCGCGCCCGGAACATGTGCGTGCCGAGCCTGCCGAGCACCTGGTCGGGAGAGAACGCCCGGAGCTGGACGGCGGCGAGCTCGATCGCCAGCGGGATGCCGTCGAGGCGGTCGCACAGCCGCACGACCGCCGCGCGGTCGCCGTCGTCGAGCGTCCAGCCCTGGACGGTCGCGGCCGCGCGTTCGGCGAAGAGCCTGACGGAGTCGCAGTCGAGGGCGTCCGGGCCGTCCAGGGAGTTCCCGGGCCGGTCGAGCGGCGCGACCATGAAGATGTACTCGCCCATGATGTCGAGGATCTGGCGGGTGGTCGCCAGGACGCGGAGCCCGGGGGCGGTCCGCAGCAGGGCCTCGGTCAGCATCGCGCATTCGTCGACCAGATGCTCGCAGGTGTCGAGCACGAGCAGCAGGCGGCGGTCGGCGAGGTGGTCGGCGAGCCGGTCGACCGCGTCGCCGGTGCGTTCGCCCACCCCCAGCGCGTCGCAGACCGCCTGCGGGAGCAGCGTCGGCTCGGTCAGCCCGGAGAGGGCGACGAAGAACACGCCCTCGGCGAAGCTGCCGCGCAGCTCGGCCGCCGCGCGCACGGCGAGCCTCGTCTTGCCGACGCCGCCCGGCCCGGTCAGCGTAACCAGGCGATGCTCGGCGAGCAGCCGCGGGATCTCCCGCAGCTCCGCCTTCCGGCCGACGAAGCTGGTGAGCTCCGCAGGAAGCCGTCCCGTCTGTCGTTCCAGCGCGGTAGCAAGCGTCATTGCCGCCTCCAGGTCAGCTTCCGCCGGGAGCCCGGCTCGCGGAGTCAGCTGAATTGTAGTGACTTCCTCACGGATCGCGACCACGATCCGCCGAGCCGGTGCGGCACCGGCCGGGCCGGTTCCGGACAGCGTCACGGGTTTCCCGCCGTACCGAGCGCGGAACCGGCGGGCTCTCGGTACGGGCCGCGCCGTACGGACGCCGCCGCCCGCCGCCGAAGTTCGGTACGCCGATCGGTTCCCCTACCGATGCGCCCGCGCCGCCGTCTCGGCAGGATGAGCGTCGGCCGGCCGGAACCCGGGCCGTCCCCCAGCAAGAGGGGCCCGGGGAGCGCCCCCTCCCGGGGGCGGGAGGCACGAGATCGAGATCTTCGTGCCCCCGCGACGCGGGTTCCCGCCGGCCGCCCACCGGTGTTCCCGCGCGGTCCACCGGTCGGCGGCCGGGGAACCGGTGGGGACCCCGGCCGGCCCGGGACAGGGCACGGGGAGGCGGACGGCGCGGGCGACGAGGGGGCCGGATGGACGCCTGGAGCGGCGAGTATCTGTACAGCTGGGACGTCCGGGGCCCGGACGTACCCGGCACGGGCCCGGTGGGCATCAGCCGGGACCGGCGGCGGGCGATGGAGGACCTCGCGCGGGCCTTGCGGAGCGCGGGGCCCGGCGCCCGCGGCGCGGTCTGGGCCGTCCGTGTCGATCTGGCGCGGCAGGCGGCGTACCGCTACGGCGGTCTCGTCGCCGAGGGGGCGCACGACCCGGCGTCCGGCGAGGTCACGGTAGAAGGGCCGTGGCCCCTGGACCCGGTGATCCTCGGCCCCTCGGGGGACGCCGGGGAGTGATCGTCAGCCGGGCGTGACCGTCAGGCGGCCGCCTTCGCCGGGGGCGACCCCGGTGCCGAAGGCCGCGCAGGCGGCGGTGAGGCGGCTCGTGATCCAGGCGCGGTCGGTGCCCTCGGCGAGACGGGTGCGGGCGTAGTCGAGGCGGACGGGGATCGCGTCCACGCGGACCGGGCCGCGGTCGTCCAGGGTGACGCGGAAGAGGAGCCCGAGGTCGTTGCGCAGGACGTCGTCCACGGCGTAGTCGTCGATGAAGTCGCCGAGATCGAACAGGACCGGACCGGCGACGCCGTGGAAGACGTGGGCGGAGTGCCCGGCGACCAGCGTGGCCCCGGCGTCCAGGAACGCCCGCGCGGCCCGCCGGACGTACGGGAGCGGCTCCGAGGTCATGTTCGGGCCCCAGTGCGGGGTGACGACGACGGCGTCGCAGGCGGCGCGCAGGTCCCGTATGCGGTCGAGGAGGCGGGCGGGCACGCCGGTCTCCAGGTCGGCGTGGGCGACGCCCGCACGGCCGGGCGCGGCGGCGAAGTCGGCGGGGTGGTCGGTGACGCCGACGATCGCCAGGCGAACGCCGCCCGCTTCCAGGACGGCCGGTGCGTACGCCTCCTCCGGGTTCCGCCCGGCCCCGACGGTCCGGACGCCCGCGGCGGCCAGGTGGTCGAGGGTGTCGGCCAGGGCGTCGGGGCCGTAGTCGAGGGCGTGGTTGTTGGCGAGGGTGACGCAGTCGACGCCGAGACCGGCGAGCACGCCGGCGGCGGGCGGCGGCGCGCGGAAGTGGAACGCCTTGCCGACCGGGTCCCACCGCCGTCCGCGGTCGGAGACGCAGCATTCGAGGTTGAGGACGGCGAGGTCGGCTTCGGCGACGGCGTCGCGCACCCCGGCGGAGAACAGGCCGTCCGGGTCGGCGGCGACGCGTTCGGCGACGCCCCGGCCCAGCATCGTGTCTCCGGCGAGCACGAGCGTGACGGACATCGGAACCCCCTCAGTCCCTTGTGCCCGGTTTGCCCGACGGCGTCACATGGTGCGAGGGGACGGTCTCGGGTTAGCGGGCGCCGATCCATTCCGCCATGTCGTCGGCGAGGAGGCAGAAGCCGCCCTCCCCGGCGGCCGCGCGCCTCAGGCGAGGGGGCGGCCGGGGCCCTTCTTGATCTGCTCGACGAACAGCCGCGCGAGGGCGTCGTGGCCCTTCACGGTCGGGTGGAAGCTGCGCGGCTCGGCCTTGAACGCGGACAGGTCGACGGTGAGCCCGTTCATGAACGGGTCGCGGCTGCCCGCCTCGTGCCCGGCGAACGCGCCGTAGGCGTCCACGAACTCGACGCTGCCGGGCGCGCCCGTCGCCGCGATCCCCGCGTCTAGCTCGGCGGCCGTCTGCTCGATCAGCCGGCTCAGCTCGTACGTACGGGCGTTCAGCCACCGCTGGTCGGCGACCGTGATGTTGTCGCCGCCCGCGCCCGCCACCTCCGAGAACGCCTTCGGGTAGCCCATCAGGACGATCCGCGCCCGGGGCGCCCGCTCCCGGAGCCCGCCGATCAGAGCGGGCAGCTCCTGGCGGAGCTCCGCCATCCGCGACGCGATGTCGACACCCTGCTCGGTGCAGGCGTCGCTCCACGGCAGCTTCACCACGCACCCCGCGAGGATCTTGGAGAAGCCCACGTCGTTGCCGCCGATGCTCATGGTGATCAGGCTGGTGTCGCCGCCGATCCGGTCGATCTGCGGGCGCTCGCCGCCCTTGCCGTCCAGCACGTCCGCGGTGGTGGCCCCGGAACACGCCCAGAACGCGCTGCCCCGGGCGAACTCGAACGCCGCGGCGACCCCGTGGTAGTACGCCTCGGACGTCCGGTGGCAGCGGTTCAGCGGATTGCGGTCGGTGATGGTCCGCTCGGCGCCGAGCCCGGACGAGTAGGAATCGCCCAGCGCCACGTACCTGCCCCGGGTGGCCGCCTGGACCGGAGGCACGGCCCGCTTCTTCGCCACGACCGGGTCGGCCCGCATGTCCGGTACCGGCTCCCGGCAGCCGGCGCCGAAAACCTCGCACCGGACCGCGGGCAATGCCACCAGCGGGACGACCGCCAGGGCCAGCAGCGCGACCAGAGCGGCCGCGGAGAACGTCCGATCGCCGAGCCGGCCCCGCAGACCGCGCAACCACGCCCCCGGGCTCGCCATCGTCCCCCCTGTCCTGTTGTGCCGGGCGCGCCGCCCGGGAACCCGGGCGGGGGCGACCCGCGTCCTAGGACAACAACGATACGGGGGACTCCGGACGATGCTCGCGACACTGACCGGCCTCGGCCTGTCGACCGCCGCCGGGTTGAACGCCTACATCCCGATGCTCGTCGTCGGGTTCCTGGCCCGCTTCACCGACCTCGTCCGGATGCCCGCCGAGTTCGGATGGCTGACGAACGGCTGGGTGCTGGCGGGCCTCACGATCCTGCTGGCCGCCGAAGTCGTCCTGGACAAGATCCCCGCGGTCGACACCGTGAACGACGCCGTGCAGACGCTCGTCCGTCCGGCGGCGGGCGGAGCGGTCTTCGCCGCCACCGACGCGGCGGAGCGGCTGGACGGGCAGGCTTCGTCGTTCATGCGGGAGCACGGCTGGATCGGCTGGGTGCTCGGCATCGCGGTGGCGCTGGCGGTGCACGCGGTCAAGGCGACGGCGCGTCCGCTGATCGACGCCGGGACGTTCGGCGTCGGCGCGCCGGTCGTCAGCACCGCGGAGGACACCGCGTCGGTCGGCATGAGCCTGGCGGCGATCCTGGCACCGGTGATCGCACTGCTCCTCATCCTGCTCACCCTGGGGACGGGGTACCGGCTGCTGCGCCGCAAGCGCCGGGCCGGTCGGTCGGCGCCCACATGACGACGCGCGGGCCCAGCCGGTGCAGGCCCGCCGCGACCTCGGCGTCCCAGTGCGCCCGCAGGCCCGGCCCCCAGCGCGCCTCCGGCAGCTCGGCGAACCCGTGCCGCTCGTACCAGGGCATGTTCCACGGGACGTCCCGGAACGTCAGCAGGCTCACGCCCGGCGACCCGGCCGCGCGCGTCCGGACGGCCGCCAGCAGCGGGACGCCGATGCCCCGCCCGGTGAGATCGGCGCGGACGGCGATCTGCTCCAGGTGCGCCGCCCCGTCGACGTCGCGGACCGCGGCGAACGCCACCGGCGGGTCGCCCGCCACGAGGATGCCGGCGTCCGTCCCGATCAGCTCCTCGATCACGGTGGGGCCGGGCGGGAACACGATGCCGAACGGCCGGAACAGCCCGTCCGCGGCCCGCTCGATCTCCGGCAGGACCGCCAGATCGGCGTCACGCGCAACCCGCACCTCGAAGTCCATGGCGCGATCGTAGGGCTCCCGCGGACGACGGACGATCGAATATCCGCGTGCGCCGGACACGCGGCGTCGTCCAGACTGACCCGATGGGCTGGACGTTGACACGCGACCTCGAATCCTTCCTCGCCGACGCCGGAACCTTCATGCACGCCGACCCCGCCGTCCACACGGTGACCCTCACGGTGACCGCGACCATGCGCGCCCAGGACCCCGCCGACCGGGAGGACGTCCTGTTCGGGCATTGGACCCGGGGCGACCGCGTCGCGGGCGTCGCGATCTGGACGCCGCCGCGCCCCCCGCTGCTGGGCTGCCCACCGGACGCGGCCCGCGAACTCGCGGACGCCCTGCACGGCGACGTCCCGGGCGTGCACGCCGCCCCCGAGACGGCCGAGGCGTTCGCGGACGCGTGGCGGCACCGGACTGGCGGCACCACCCGCGTTTCGATGCGCCAGCGCCTCGTCCGCCTCGGCACCCTCGCCGCCCCCGACCCGCTCCCGCCCGGCGCGGCCCGCATCGCGACCACCGCCGACCGCGACGCCGTCCTCAAGTGGTTCATCGCGTTCAGCGAGTCGGACGAGGAGCACGCGCCCGTGAGCCCGGCGACCGTCGACGACCGCATCGCCACCGGCGGCCTCGCCCTGTGGGACCTCGACGGGACCCCGGTCGCAATGGCCGCCCGCACCCGGATCGTCGCCGGGACGGCCCGCGTCGCGCCGGTCTACACACCCCCGGAGCACCGCCGCCACGGCTACGGCGCCGCCGTCACCGCCGCCGTGACCCGCTCCGCCCTGGACGCGGGCGCACGCGAGGTCGTCCTGTTCACCGACCTCGCCAACCCCACGAGCAACGCCATCTACCGGCGCCTGGGCTACCGCCCCGTCGAAGACCGCACCCTCCTCGCCTTCACCCCCACCTGACCAAGACGGACCGCCCCTCGCCCCGACCGTCCGACCGGGCAAGCTGCACCCCCATCACGCACGCGGCAGACGGCGGCCGAGGGCCCGGGTCCCGTGGCGTCCATGTCGCCGCACCCAGGGATCGGGGTCAGTTCACGCATGCAGCGGACGGCCAGATCCGCCGGGGCACAGGGGCCTACGGAGTCCAGCGCCGCGTCGGCGGCGCCGCCCGCCATACCGGCGGCGGTCGCTAAGGGCGGGCGGGGGCGTTTAGGCCCGCGGTCAATTGGCGCATGCAGCGGACGGCCAGGTCCGCCGGGGAGCCGGGGCCCGTGGAGTCCGCGTCGGCGCGCGGGCCCAGGTCTCGACCGCGATG
>NZ_MKJY01000343.1 GCF_001942465.1 Actinomadura sp. CNU-125 | reverse complement strand
GGCGGCGCGCCCGGGCCGTCCGGCTGAAGGACGCCGCCGTCGCCGCCTGGCTCGGCGGCCGGCCGGGACGGGCGGAGACGCTGCTGGCCGAGCGCGCGGAACGGGCCGCGACGACACCGGCCTCACCCTGGAGATCGCCCGGCTCCGGGGCCGGTTCGAACTGAATTCCGGGGACGTCGCCGAGGCCGTGCGGATCCTGGCGGCGGGCGACGGCCTGGACATGCTGGCCGACGCCGTGGAGGCGGCCTCCCATGTCGGGGACACCCCGGCCATCGTCGAGCTCGGCCGCAGGGCCGCGGCGCACCCCGAGGGGTTCCTGCGGGACGCGGTCGCCGGGATCGGCCTGACACTGGACGGCGACGCCGCGGGCCCGGGGCGTGCTGCGGGGGCGCTGGCGCGCGCCGGGGAACTGGAGGACGCGGCGCAGCATCTGTGGGCCACGGCCGCGGCCAGCGCCCTGGGCGAGATGGACCTGGCCGTCGAGATGGCCGAACGGGCCGGACGGGTCGCCCGGGTGTCGGGGCTGACCGGGCAGCTGCCCGCCGTGCTGGAGTTCGCGGCGACCGCCGAGCGCATCGCCGGGCGGCTCGCGCACAGCCGGGCCCTGTCGGAGGAGGGCCTGGCGCTCGCCCGGGAGGCCGGATACGCGAACACGGCGGCCGCGCACCTGGCCAACCTGGCGGCCCTGGCGGCGCTGCGCGGCGAGGAGAAACCGTGCGAACGGCTGGCCCGCGAGGCGCTGGCGATCGCCGTGCCGCACCGGGCGGGCCTGCAGGCGGGCGTGGCCGCGTACGCGCGGGCGCTGCTCGATCTGGGCCTGGGCCGCTACGGCACGGCGCACGACCGCTTCACGGCCCTCGCGGCGGCGGGTCCCGGCGCCGGGCATCCGACCGTGACGGGACGCGCGGCGCGCGACCGCATCGAGGCCGCCGTCGGCGCCGGGCGACCAGGCGGGCGCGCGGGCGGCGCTGCGCGCCTACGAACGGTGGACGGCGCACGCCGCGACGCCCGAGTCGCGCGCGCTGCTGGCCCGCTGCCGGGGCCTGGCCGAATCGTCCGAGGACGCCCTCGCCGAGGCGCTGCGGCTGCACACCAACCCGTTCGAAGCGGCCAGGACCGCCCTGCTGCTGGGCGAGCGCCTGCGCCGCGCGCAGCGCCCGGCCGAGGCGCGGACGCACCTGCGCAGAGCGTCGGAAACGTTCCGGCAGGCGGGCGCCGGGCCGTGGGCGAGGCGCGCGCAGGACGAGCTGCGCGCGGCGGGCGAGAGCGGGCCGGCTTCGCCTCCGGCGGTGCTCGACGCGCTGACCCCGCAGGAACTGCGCATCGCGGGCCTGGTCGCCGACGGGCTGTCGAGCAGGCAGATCGCCGCCCGGCTCCTCCTCAGCCCGCGCACGGTCGAATACCACCTGTACAAGATCTATCCGAAGCTGGGCATCGGCTCCCGTACGGAACTGGCGCGGCTAGTAGTTCTACAGAAGGCGCCCGCGGCCGAAGGCGCCATGCTCTGAGACATGCAGAACGTGACCATCTGGAGTGAAGAGTTCGGCGCCGACACCGACGCGCCCATCCTGCTGATCATGGGTTCGATGTCGCAGGGCGTCTGCTGGCCGGACGAGTTCGTCGGCCGCCTGGCCGCCGGCGGCCGCCGCGTCGTCCGGTACGACCACCGCGACACCGGCATGTCCGGCACCGTCGACTTCGCGGCCGAGCCGTACACGTGGGACGCCGTCAAGAACGACGTCTACCGCGTGATGGACGCCCACGGCCTCGAAAGCGCGCACCTGGTCGGGCATTCGGCGGGCGGGCTGCTCGGCCAGCTCATCGCCGTCGAGCGGCCGGAGCGGGTGCGTTCGCTGACCGTCATCGCGTCCTCGCCGCTCGGCGGCGGCGAAGGGCGGGTGCTCATGCGGGCGCTGACGGGCGAGCCGCAGCCCGAGGGCGCGCTGCCGGAGCCGAGGCCGGAGTTCACCGGCTTCTTCCGCGCCCTGATGGCCGCACCGCCGCCGCGGGACCGGCGCGCGGTGATCGACGGCATGATCGCCGAGCAGCGCGTCCTGCACGGCACCGGGCTGCCGTTCGACGAGGACGCGGCGCGGCGCCTGCAGGAGCGGATCTACGACCGCGCCCGCGACCTGTCGGCGGCGGCCAACCACCGGCTCGCCGCGGCGGCCGACCCCGGCTTCGAGCCGGTGGGCGCGCTGCCCCGGGTGACGGCGCCCACGCTGGTCATCGAGGGCACGCACGAGCCGGTCAAGCCGGGGCACGGCGCCGTCATCGCCGAGCGGATCCCGGGGGCGCGGCTGATGACCGTGGCGGGAATGGGGCACACGCTGCCGCCGGAGACGCACGAGGAACTGGCCGCGGCCGTCCTCGCGCACACGGCCGGGTGACGCCCCGGTCGCCGGAGCTAGGAATGTCGCGGGGCGAGGGTCTTGTCGATGTGGGCGGCGAGTTCGGCCGCCGAGGGGTTGGCCCATGCCGTGGCGGAGGTGAGAGAGGCGCCCAGGGCGTTGTTGAGGCGCTGGGTCAGCGCGACGGCCATGAGCGAGTCCAGGCCGACTTCGGTGAAGTGGGCGTGCGCGGGGACGGACGCGTGATCGGCGCACAGCAGGGCGGCCAGGCCGCGCAGCACGATCGCCTGGATCAGCTCGGTACGCGCCGGTCCGGGAGGCCGCGCGTGGACGGCGGCCGCGTCGAGGTCCTGCTCCGGCCCGGCCACCCGGGTCTGCACGTCGGCCAGGAGCGGGGCTTGCACGCCGTACGGGTAGTAGCGGGCCATCACCTCGGGCCGGTAGGGGAACATCCCGGTGTTCACCCTGCCGTGCCGGATGAGTTCGCGCAGCGCGGCGAACCCCTCGGCGTCGGTGATGGTCTCGAAGCCGCGTTCGGCGAAGTCGGTGGCGCGGCCGCTCTCCCCCCACGCGCCCCAGTTCACCGACAGCGCGGGCAGGCCCCGCCGGTGGCGCCATCGCGCGAACGCGTCGACCCAGTTTCCCGCGGCGGAGTAGCTCGGCTGCCCCAGGTTGCCGATCATGGCGGCCTGCGACGAGAAGATCACGAACCAGTCCAGGTCGATGCCCGCGGTGGCCTCGTGCAGGTTTCTGGCGCCGGTGACCTTGGGGTGCCAGACGGGCGCCACCCGGTCCGGCGTGAGTTCGCCCATCGGCGCGTCGTCGAGCACCACGGCGGTGTGCAGGACGCCGCGCAGGCCCGGTCCGGCGGCGGCGACCAGGCGCCGCGCGGTGCCGGGGTCGCCGATGTCCCCGCGGACCAGTTCCACTTCGCAGCCGCCCGCCCGCACCGCGTCGACGGCCTCGGCCTGCCGGGGGCCGGGCCGGCCGCGCCCGCCGAGAACGACCCGGGCAGCGCCGGCTCCGGCGAGCCACCGCGCGGCTTCCAGGCCCACGCCCCTGGTGGCGCCGGTGACGATGTAGGCGCCGCCGGGGCGGACCACGTCCCGTGGTGGCTCCTCGACGCGCAGCTTCCGGCCCGGTTCCGGGAACGTCAGCACGATCCGCCCGATGTGGTCGCCGGACGCCAGCCGCTTGAACGCGGCCGCGGCGCCGTCCAGCGGGCGGCTTTCGAAAGGCAGCGGCGCCAGCCGTCCGGCGGCGACTTCGGCGAGGGCCCGCTCGGCGGCGTCGCGGAGCACCCCCGGACGGTCCGCGGCGGTCAGCGCCATGTCCACCGCCGCGTAGGTGTTGCCGCGGCGCAGGTCGCTCAGGTCGACCCGGGTGCCGTCGAAGAGGTCCCGCTTGCCGATCTCCACGAACCGTCCGCGCGGCGCCAGCAGCGTCAGCGAGGCGTGCATGGCGGGGCCGCTCAGCGAGTTGAGGACGACGTCGACGCCGCGTCCGCCGGTGGCCTCGCGGACCTGCTCGGCGAAGCGCAGGTCGCGGGAGTCGAAGACGTGCTCGACGCCCCGCCCGCGCAGGTGGCGCCGCTTGGCCCCGGTCCCCGCGGTGGCCAGGACGGTCGCGCCGAGCAGCCGCGCCACGGCGACGGCGGCCAGCCCGGTTCCGCCCGCGGCCGAGTGGACGAGCACGGTCTCGCCCGCGCGCAGCCGTCCGACGTCGTGCAGGAAATGCCAGGCGTTGCCGTACGTCAGGGCGAGCGGGGCGAACTCGGCGGGGTCGGCGCCGGGCGGGAGCGGCAGGGTGAGCTCCGCGCGGGCCAGGCAGTGCGAGGCCATCGTCCCGCCGCCGGGGACGATCGCGGTGACGCGGTCTCCGGCGCGCACGTGGTCGACGCCGTCCCCGACGGCGACCACGACGCCGGTGGCGTCCGAGCCGAGCGGGGGAGCCTCGCCCTCCTCGGCCGGGTAGACGCCTAGAGCGATCATGACGTCGCGGAAGTGCACGGTGCACGCCTCGGGGCGTAGGAGCACCTCGCCCGGCCCCGGGACGGGCGGCGCCTGGCCGGTGGCGGCGAGGCGGAGCCCGTCCAGGCCGCCGTCCGTGCTCCGCAGGAGCGCGTACTCCTGTCCCCCGGCGGTGACGTCCACGGCCGGTGCCCGGCGGGCCGGGCGCGGCGCCAGCGCCCGCGCGATCCGGGCCACGCGGCGCCGCCCGGCCCGCCAGGTCGACCTCGGTCTCGTCGACACCGG
>NZ_MKJY01000342.1 GCF_001942465.1 Actinomadura sp. CNU-125 | reverse complement strand
CCTCGGCTCCCGGCGTTCGGTACGGTAGGGCGCCGCACGTTGCATGCACGTTGCGACCGTCCGATCACTCTGCGTTGCGAAAAACGGTCTGCCGGTTCCCCCGAACCGGTTGCGGCGCCTCCCGAATCGGCCGATCCTCAAACCCCTATGTGTCCTCCGGGGGGAGCCTGCCGATGATGACCAAGGAGCGACCGGCCGGCCCGCGGCCGCCGATAGCCGAATCGTGGCGGCGCGCGCGGGACGCGGGCGTGGACGCCGGGGTGCCGTCCGCCCCGATGTGCTCGACCGCGACGTCCTCGCCGCGCCCGCGCCGCCCACCCGCCTCGCGCCGCACCTGCCGCTGCTGCGCGAGCTGCTGCGCGGCGTCGCCGACGAGACCGAGCACCTGCTGGTGATCACCGACGAGGCGGGCCGGGCGCTGTGGACGCAGGGGCCGCGGCGGACGCGGCGCGCGGCCGAGCGGATCGGGCTGCTGGAGGGGTTCTGCTGGGCCGAGGACGAGGTCGGCACCAACGGCATCGGCACGGCGCTCGCCGAGGGGCGGCCCGAGCACGTGTACGCGGCCGAGCACGTCGCGCACGTCCTGCGGGGCTGGTCGTGCGCGGGGGCGCCGGTCGTCGACCCCGACACCGGACGGGTGATCGGGTGCGTCGACGTCAGTGCGACCGCCGACCGGCTGCACCCGGCGATGACCGCGCTCGTCGCGACCGCGGCGCGGCTCGCCGAGGCGCGGCTGGAGCTGGCGATGCAGCGGCGGGACGAGCGGCTCCGCGAGCGCTACCTGCCGCACCTGACCGGACTGGGCGGCACCGGCGCGGGCGGCGCCGGGAGCGGCGCCGCGACGCTGGTCACCGCGACCGGGCGGATCCTGGCGGGCGGCCCGGACGGGTGGCGCGGGCGGCGGCTGCAGGTCCCCGAACCCTCGACGATCACGCTGCCGCCGGCCGGGCCATGTTCGCCGAGCCGCTCGGGGAGGTGTACCTGCTGCGCCCGCGGGCCGGGGGCGCGGCCGCCGGTCCCGCGAGCCCCGCCGTGCCGGCGTCCCGGACGGGGGAGAGCGGCCCGCTGCTGGCGCTGACGCTGCTGGGCGCCGACCCGCCGGTGGCCCGGCTGGACGGACGGCCGGTGCCGCTGTCGCTGCGGCACGCCGAGATCCTCGCGCTGCTGGCGCTGCACCCGCAGGGATTGAGCGGCGACCGGCTGTCGTGGCTGCTGTACGGGGACGAGGGCACCCCGGGCACCGTCCGCGCGGAGATCCACCGGCTCCGCGACCGGCTCGGCGGGCTCGTCCGGGCCCGTCCGTACCGGCTCGACTGCGCGGTCGACGCCGACTTCCGGACCGTCCGGCGGCTGCTGGACGAGGGGGACGTCCCGGCCGCCGCGCGGCTGTACGCGGGGGAGCTGCTGCCGCGTTCGGACGCGCCCGCGGTCCGCGCCGAGCGCGACGAGCTGGCGGTGCTGATGCGGCGGCAGGCCCTCGACCGGGGCGGCGCCGAGGCGCTGTGGGCGTACGCGCAGACGGAACCGGGGCGCGGCGACCTGGAGGCGCTGGAGCGGCTCGGGGCGGTGCTGCCCCCGGGCGACCCGCGCCGCGCCGCCGTCACCACCCGCAGCGACCGGCTCCTCAGCGACGACGACCTCTGAGCCGGGCCGGCCGTCCCGTCGTCTCGGCCGGGGCGCCGGGCCCGTCAGTCCTCGCCGGGGCGCCGGGCCCGTCAGTCCTCGCCGGGGTCGGCGGGGGCGCCGGGGCCGGTCAGGTGGGTGCGGTCGTTGTAGCAGACGGCGCGCAGGGCGCCGCCGCCGTCTCCCTGCCAGCGGGTCAGCGAGCAGTTGCCGATCGGCTCCTTCTCGATCTGCATGATCTCCGCCTCCGTCAGCTCCTCCACCAGGTAGCGGGTCATGACGACGATCGCGTCGTGCGTCACGACCAGGACGCGGCCGCCGGGGGCGTCGGCCGCCAGGTCGCGGTAGAAGCTGCGCAGCCGCAGCGCGAGGTCGGCCCACGATTCACCGCCGGGCGGGCGGTGGTAGAACTTGCCGAGCCGCCGCGCCCGCTCGGCCTCGGCCGGGAACCGGCGCCGCACCCCGCGGGCGGTGAAGCCCTGCAGGACGCCCTGCTCGCGGTCGCGGAGCCGTTCGTCCACGCGCAGGCGCAGCCCGTCCGGGGCGGCGGGCGCGGCCCAGGTCGTCTGCCCGAGCGCGATCCGGGCGGTGTCGAGCGCCCGCAGGTAGGGGGACGAGACGACCATGGTGGGGCGCTCGTCCGGGGGGAGTGCGGCGAGGCGGCGGCCGAGGGTCTCGGCCTGGGCGCGGCCGAGGTCCGACAGCGGGATGTCGGCGTCCCGCTCGGGGATGCCGGCGTCCTCGGCGCCCGCGCGTTCCGCCTCCCGCCAGGCCACGTTGCCGGTGCTCTCGCCGTGCCGGGTCAGGTTCAGCCACTGCAGCGCTTTCACGCCCGTCATGCTGCCACGGACGGCGTGCTCTACAGGCGGTAGTACTCTTTTCGCGTGACGAACGTGCTGGCGACCGCGGTGATCGTGACGGCCCTGCTGACGGCCGGGTACGCGCTGGTCACCACGGTGCGGGACCGGCCGATGAGCGTCGGCCACCTCGTGGTGCTCGGGATTTTGGAACTCCTGCTGATCGCGCAGGCCGTCGTCGGGTTCGTCAAGCTCGGCGGCGGGGAGGGGCCCGACCCCGCGACGACTTTCGTGGGCTACCTGATCGCGATCCTGCTGCTCCCGGCGGCGGGGGCCGGATGGGGACTGCTGGAGCGCACCCGGTGGGGGCCGGGGGTGCTCGTGGTCGCCGGGCTGGGCGTCGCGGTGATGGTCGTCAGGATGAACCAGCTGTGGAGCGGGACCGTTGCCTGAGGCCGAGACCGGGGACGTCCGGCCCGGAGCCCGCGCGGACGACGGCGCCCGCGCCGGCGCCGAAGCCCGCGCGGGCCGTACCGGGGGCGGGCCGGGACGGATGCTGGTCGCCGTCTACGCGATCTTCGCGCTGCCGCCGGGCCCGGGCCGGGGTGCAGATCGCCGAGGACTTCGCCGAGGCGCCGGTCGCGTACGCGCTGTCGGCGGTCGCCGCCGCCGTCTACGTCCTGGCGACGGTGGCGCTGGCGCTCGGCGGGCGCACCTCGTTCCGCGTCGCGGTGGCGGCCTGCTCGGTCGAGCTCGTCGGCGTGCTGGTGGTGGGGACGCTCAGCCTCGCCGATCCCGCGGCGTTCCCCGACGAGACCGTCTGGTCCGGGTACGGGCGCGGCTACGGGTTCGTGCCGCTGGTGCTGCCGGTGCTGGGCCTGCTGTGGTTGCGCCGCACCGCCCGCCGGGGCGGCGGGACCCGGGCGGACGGTGGGCGCCCTGCGGGCGGTGCCTGACAGCACCGGCCGCAGGTGTTCGAGGGGCGGCACGGACGCGTCCCGGATCAGGCCGCGGGCGCCATCTGCCGCCCGCCCATCGGGAGGGCGAACACGGCCGCGCGCATGATCGCGTCCATCTCGTCGGAGGTGTAGGCGGCGGACGGGTTGCGGTGCATGTACCACAGGAGCCACAGCGGGGTGCCGAACACGATGCCGTCCGCGCTGAACAGCTGCGTCCGGCGGGGCAGTTCGCCGCAGTGCACGGCCAGCAGCGCGCGCACCTTCACGGGGGTTCCGGCGCTCTCGGAGATCAGGTCCGCGGCGGTCGCGGCCCGCTCGGTGATCTCCCGGACGAGCTTGGTCTCGGAGCGCCCGTCGACGAACAGCCGACCCTTGTGGTGGAACAGCTCGGTGTCGGGGTGCCACGCCTCGTTGTGCACCAGCCACAGGCCGTCCGAGCCGATGATGAGCTGGTCGGCGGTGCCGTGCCCGGGCACCGAGCGCCCGTACAGGACCCGGTGGCCGCGGCGTTCCCGGGTGAGCCGCAGCAGCCGTCCCATCCGCTCATCGCCGCGCAGTCCGAGCCGCCAGACGAGCGAAGCGTGGTGAATACGCCAATGGACGAACGTGTCCGCTGCGGCGACCAGGAGTGCGAGCGCGATTCCGAAAATGCTGTTGACCAGCAGGCCGGCCGCGAGCAGCGTCCCGCCCGCTAGAATGGCGCGGGTCCGCAGCCGCTTTTTCTGGTCGCGCTGCCACAGATCGTCGTAGAGGGCCTGGGGCGAGTCCCCGGTGAGCGCGGGACGGTCCCGCAGATAGATGGAGCTGCCGAACATCCCAACCTCCTGGCATCCTGCGACTATGACCTCATTATGCGGATACCCGGCGGAATGTCGCCACACTTACAGTGGTGACGTATGTCAAACGGTAAAGCCACGCTCCGCCCTCCCAAAGCGTTGCTCACCTGCCCTTTCGTATCCACCGAGCTGGTGGTTCCGAGGACGAACTTTGACTTCTCCTCGACCAATCTCGAAAGGGTCGGTGCAACTATCACCGCAACGCACGGGGTCCTTTTCGATTTCGTGGCATTTCTCACACGGGTGATCACGCTGCGGCACCGCCGACGCGGCGCCGCAGCGATCCGGGCACACTGGTGCGGTGACCGACGACCGCCTCGCCGCGGCCGAACGCCTGCCCGTTCACCGCGCCGTCCCGGACCTGCGTGCCGCGCTCGCCGAACACGGCGCGGCCGTCCTCGCCGCACGCCCGGCACCGGCAAGACCTCGCTCGTCCCGCTCGCCCGCGCGC
>NZ_MKJY01000341.1 GCF_001942465.1 Actinomadura sp. CNU-125 | reverse complement strand
ACAGCACCCGCGCCAGCCGCTGCGCCTCACCCGCCAGATCCGACCGGATCAGCTCACCCCCGAACTCGCCGACGACCCCTCCGTGAAAATCAGATAGATCACGCTCAGCACCGACCCCAGCCGCTCCGCCCGCTCGGCCGCCGACGGCACCGCGAACGGCACCCGCGCCGCCCCCAGCGTCTTCTTCGCCCGCGTGATCCGCGCCTGCACCGTCGCCGTCGGCACCAGGAACCCACGCGCGATCTCGTCGCTCGTCAGCCCCCCGACCACCCGCAGCGTCAACGCCACCCGCGCCTCCCGCGCCAGCACCGGATGACACGACACGAACATCAACGCCAGCACATCGTCGTCGATCCGATCCGGATCCCACAGCACGTCATCGTCCTCCCCGCCCGCACCGGCGGGCGCACCCCCCGAAAGGGCGCCGCCCTCGCCCAGCTCACGGGCGAGGACGGCGTACCTGTCGTCACGGGCCGCACGCCGCCGGAACGCATCGATCGCCCGGCGCCTGCCGACCGTCAGCAGCCACCCCGCCGGATTGCGCGGCACACCGTCGCGCGGCCAGTTCACCAGCGCCTCCGCCAGCGCCTCCTGCGCCAGGTCCTCCGCCAGCGCGAAATCACCGGTGTACCGCGCCAGCGCCCCGACGATCCGCGCGGACTCGATCCGCCAGACGGCGGTGACGGCCTCGCGGCCCGTCGACTCGGTCATCGCCCCTCGCCCCGGTCAGAGCTGCCCGGTCGCCTCACGCCACGCGCGTTCCTTCCGGATCCACTCGTTGTCCTGCGGGAACTCGTCGATCGTGGTGACCCGCCGGATCTCGGTCTTGAACCCGGGCCCGGTGATCGGCGACCGCTTGGCCCACTCCACCGCCTCCTCCTTGGAGGCCACGCTCAGGATGTAGAACCCGCCGAACAGCTCCTTGGTCTCCCCGTACGGGCCGTCGGTCACCACGGGAACCTCCGCCGCGTGATCGACCACCACGCCCTCGGCGGCGTCGTCGAGCCCCTCCGCGGCCAGCAGCACCCCGGCCTTGATCATCTCCTCGTTGAACCGCCCGACCGTCTCGAGCATCTCGGTGAAGTCGACGTCCCCCATCTGCGCGAACGCCTCGTCGGTCGCCCGCCAGATCAGCATGTACTTCATCGTGCGTCTCCCTGGTCCCGCGGGCCCCCTGCGGGCCCGCTCACCCCTAGGTCGAACGGCGGAACCGCGGATCAACACCTCCGCCGGACTTCTTCAAAAACTTTTTCCCGGGAGCCGCGCCGCCGCCTCCGACGCGACGATGATCGGGTCTCGCGGCGTTCAGCGCGACCTGGTCTTCAACGTTCCGCTTCTGCCGGGCGAGCCTGCGGAAGTAGGCCGCGAGGTCGATGTCCTGCTCATGCTTCGCGCGAACCTGCATCTTGTGGAGCTCGTCGAGTGACAGGCGAGCGATCTGCGGGTTGGTGCGTGCGATCTTCCATGCGAGGCGCGCCGCGGCGATCGCGTCGAAGGTCGCGTCGTGGGCGCCGTCGAGTGAGACGCCGTAGTGCTCGCAGGTGGCCGTGAGGGTTCGCTTCCCGGACCGGAACTTGTCGAGCGCCTTGTCGATGCAGAAGGGGTCCACGACCTGCAGCCCGTCGGGAGTGATCGACCCGAGCCCGAGCCGCCGCATCTCCCTGTCCATGCAGGTCAGATCGAACACAGCATTGAACGCCACGAGCGGGATGCCGTCGGCGGTCGCCTTCCCCAGGGCCGTGGCGATCTCCTTGACGCATTCGGCGGGGTCGCGGCCTTCGGTGTCGGCGCGTTCGGTGGTGTACCCGTGGATCTCCGCCGCTTCCGCGGGGATGGGGCGGCGGGTCTTGAGGACCCATGAGGTGACGTCGGGGGCGTTCTGCCCGGAGCCGTCGATGATCGCGACGCACGCGGTGACGATGTGCGCTTCCTCGGGCCGGGGGCCGTCGGTCTCCAAATCGAGCGCGGCCATGCGTCCCATGAACCAACCGGTCATCGGTCACCGCCCGCCGGGACCATCCACGGGTCCTGCTCGTCGGCCTCGGCCGCGGCCTGCTCGGCGGCGTCGGCGTCCGGGTCGGCCTTCTCGCCCGGCCCGTCGTCGTCGAGGATCTCCGCCGCCGTCACCGGCTCCGCCCGATACGTCGGCTCCGGCCGCCCGTCCCCGTCCAGCTCTTCGGCCGCGTACGGCGCCGCGTACAGCACGTCCGCAGCGATCAGCCGGCAGATCTCCCCGGTGGCGCGGGCGATCAGCATCGTCTGCGGCTGCTTGACCCACTGGTTCTTCAGCCCGCCGAGGAGCTTCGCCGCGCGGTCGATCGTCCAGGTGACGGTCTGCCAGTCCTCCTCGCCCTTCCGGCGGCCCCGCATCACGCATCGGGTGTCGGACGACTCGACGAGCTGGACGCTGTGGCCGCGGGACTGGAGGAGCCCGCGCATGGCGTGGGCGCGGAGGGCGGGGACGCCGTAGATGATGTCCAGCGCGCGCAGCGACGCCATCGGGGGGAGGCCGAGTTCCTGGCCGGTGAGGATCGCGGCGGTGACGTTGTGGGGGTTGCGCTGGTAGGAGTCGGGGACGAACGACGTCTTGGCGATTGACTCGGAGATGATGTTGGCCTGGCGGGCGTCCTGTGCCCACTGCGCGAGTTCGCTCATGTTGGTCGGGGCGGACTGCGCGGGGTCCTGCGGCTGCTGCTGGTCCGGGGTGTTGTCGTCGCGGATCGAGAGTTCAGTCATTGGGGATGGCCTCCAGGTCGTTGGCAGCCCACGGGGGCAGGGAGATGTGGACGATGTCGTCGGAGTAGCCGGGCCAGCGGCCGGTCTCGACGCAGCGCCGGTAGATGTCGAGTGCGGCCCGGTTGAGGGCGCGGCCGAGAGCCATCGCGTCGGCGTCGAGTTCGCAGACCGTCACCACGTAGGGGGCGGTCTTCTCCTGGACGATGAACAGGAACGCCGCGTCCGGCCCGGCGAGGTCGAGGGCCTGGACGGCGTCGAGGTACCAGTCGGCTTGGCAGTGGTAGCCGTGGTCGTGGGCGGCGCGGGAGAACTTCCGCGGCTCCGCGCTCACGGCGGTTTTGTAGTCGGGGACGATGACGCGGCGTCCGCCGATGGGGTCGCGGGACCAGTCGAGGCGGGCGCGTCGGCGGATGCCGGTTTCGGGGTCGGCCCAGAACAGGGACCGTTCCGCCTGCCCTGCCTCCAGCAGCTTCGCCGCGATGGGGTTGGCCTTGATCGCCTTCGCCATGGCGCGGACGGTCGCGAGTTCGTGCGGCAGGAGCGGCACCCGGCCGGCGAGCCGGGCGGCGTCGCGCTGGGCTTGGGCCGCCTTCGTCTTGTAGTTCTCCGCGTCGATTTCGACGATGGCGGACTCGTCGCCTTCGAGGACGATGGAGTGCGCCGCGGACCCGAAGTCGAGCGCCTTGGTGGTCTCCCGCGCGGACGGGTTGTCCTTGTAGTGGCGGAACAGGGCGGGGCAGGACGGCGGTAGGAGGCGGCGCGCTTCGCTGCTCGACAGGGATCCGCCGGGGACGGGATCGCTGTGGTAGAGGTCCGCGGGGATGTCGTCGTAGACGCCGGGCTTGGTGATGGTGAGGGTGTCGGGTGCGGCGGTCATTGGGTGATCGCCTCCTCGACGGCGGCGACGATGTGCGGCGCGCGAGCGAGCCATTCGTCGAGCCCGGCCGGTGCGGTGTCCCGCGTCCAGGTGTTGCGTGCGGTGCGGTAGGCGCGGGGTGACAGGTCGACGCCGGTGGCGGGGTCGATGTGGCGGGGCGGGATGCCGCGGGCGAGTGCCAGGGCGGTGCGGGTGTCGGCGACGCTGGTTTGCTGGTCGGCGGCGGCGATCGGGTTGCGGGTGTTGGTGTGCTGCCACGTGGCGACTTCGAGGCGCAGGAGCGCGACGGTGATGGCGGTGGTGGTGGGGGCGTCCGCCGTGCCCTCGCACGAGACGGCGGACGCCCGGTCCTGGGTGGCGGTCACGCGGGCACCGCCTGCGCCGCGGCGATGATGTCCGCCATCGACCTGTCCGCCTGGAACTGGTGGCCCAACTCGACCTCAAGCGCCGCGTACTCCGCGGCGAGGTCGGGGCGGAGCCGAGCCGCGCGAACCAGGTCGTCCCGGCTCGCGAGGACGCACAGCGAGCACGACAGGCGGGTCATGCCTTGGTCATAGGCCGGGTGGTACGGGACGCCGCTTGCTGTGATGCGGTCCCACACTTCGGTCTCGGCCCAGTCGTGGATCGGGAGCCAGCGGCGGATCGTTCGGCGCCCGGACGTGCCCGCCTTGTCGACCTCGATCACCGGCTTGCGGGCCCGTCCCGGGGACTCGTCGGCGCGCAGGCCCAGGCAGTACAGGACTTCCGCCGGGCGGTTGAGGTCGAGTTCGGTGACGAGCCGCGTGACGACCTTCCGTCCCTGCGACGTCTTCTGATCCGAAGTGCACCAGCGCGCCGGCGAGCTCGGGAACATGAGCCGTTCGGTGCGGAGCTGCTGGAACAGGCCGCCCTTCTCGCGGCGGGTGATCTCGAACCGGAACCCGTAGTGCGCGGCCTGCTCTCGGGCGAGGTCGGCGGTGCCGGGCCACTCGACCGGAAGGCCGGAGTCGGTGGTGCCGAGGTCGTTGTGCACGACGGTGACGCGGTCGGCGGCGTCGACCTCGCGGACGAGTTC
>NZ_MKJY01000340.1 GCF_001942465.1 Actinomadura sp. CNU-125 | reverse complement strand
CCGGGCGGGCCCGAGGGCGCGCCGCGGCCGTCGTCGGCGACCCGCGCCGCGGTCGCCGCCGGCGCGGGCGAGGCTCACGTCGGCGGACGCGCGCGGCCGCGTGCTTGACCACGTTGGTGAGGGCCTCCTGGACGATCCGGTACGCGGCGACCGCGACCTCGGGCGGCGGCCGGTCCCCGTCCGGTCCCGCGGACTCGTCCCGGAACGTCACCCGGATCCCGCCGCCGCGGGCGGCCGTCACCAGGTCGCCGATCCCGTCCAGGCCGGGGAGCGTCCCGGGTTCGGGCGCGTCCGTCCCGCGCAGGACCTGCAGGGTGCCGCGCAGCTCGACGCGGGCGTCCCGGCAGGTCCCGGCGATCGACGCGAGCGCGTCGGCGAGCTCGGTGCGGTCCAGCGGCCGGTCCCCGCGGACGAGGTGGGCGGCGGCGCCCGCCTGGACGCCGATCACGGTGATGCTGTGCGCGAGCAGGTCGTGCAGGTCGCGGGCGATGCGCAGCCGCTCCTCGGCGACGCGCCGCGCCGCCTCCTGCTCGCGGGTCCGCTCGGCCCGCTCGGCGCGCTCGGTGATCGCCGCGAGCCGGGCCCGGTGCGACCGCCAGACCTGCACGCCGATCCCCAGGGCGACCACGGCCTCGATCACCGCGATCTGCTCCCGGACGCTGCTCCCGCCCGCCCGCATCGCCATCCCGACGACGCAGGTCGCCAGTAGCGTCCCGACGACCGCGAGGACGACCCGCGCCCGGCGGCCGAGCACCGCGTAGGCGAACAGCGCGACCACCTCGGCAGGGACCAGCGCGTGGTGCTGGTACTGCAGCAGGTGGTACGGGAGGGCGAGGACGACCAGCGCCGCGAGCCCGGGCGCCGGGCGGCGCCGGATCACCGCGAGGGGGACGTGCACGGCCGCGAGCAGCACGGCGCCGGGGGCGTCCAGGGACCGCACGCCCGGCCAGAGGACGGCCGCCGCGCCCGCGACGAACGCCAGGAGCAGCGCGAGGACGGCGTCGCGCACGAACGTCCGGTCGCCCGCGAGGTCCTTCGGAAGTCCGCCGATCCGGGAGAGCGTCACCACGCGTCCATCTTCCCGGACCGTCCGCGGGGCGCGCATCCGGCCCGCTCCGGACGGGGATCACCGGGTTTGAGCGGCGGTTCCGCGTGGAATGTCCCTGGACGGTTCAGGTGTTGGCAAACGAGACAGCTTAGCAGCGTCCTGCGTACGGCGATCACGTTTTAGAGTGAGAAGGCCGCTTGAGGCCGTGGCGTCCCGGCAATGGGGCCGCGGGAGGTGAACGTCTCGGTCGCCGGCGTTACACGCACGATCATCGTTCGCCGAAAGGAACCACCACATGCCCCTTTCCCCCCGCCTGCCCGGCTCCCCCGACGTCCTGGCCGCTCTGGAGGAGACCTACGACGGCGTCCTGCGCCGCGACCCCGGCGAACCGGAGTTCCACCAGGCGGTCCACGAGGTGCTGGAGTCGCTGCCCGCCGTGCTGTCCGCGCGTCCCCGGCTCGCCGCCGCCCGGCTCGTCGAGCGGCTGATCGAGCCCGAGCGGCAGATCATGTTCCGGGTGCCGTGGCAGGACGACGCGGGCCGCGTCCACGTGAACCGCGGTTTCCGCGTCGAGTTCAACGGCGCCCTCGGCCCGTACAAAGGCGGCCTGCGGTTCCACCCGACGGTGAACCTCGGGATCGTGAAGTTCCTGGGCTTCGAGCAGATCTTCAAGAACGCGCTCACCGGCCTCGGCATCGGCGGCGGCAAGGGCGGCAGCGACTTCGACCCGCACGGCCGGTCCGACGACGAGGTCATGCGGTTCTGCCAGTCGTTCATGACCGAGCTGTACCGGCACGTGGGCGAGCACACCGACGTACCGGCGGGCGACATCGGCGTCGGCGGCCGCGAGATCGGCTACCTGTTCGGCCAGTACCGGCGGGTCACCAACCGCTGGGAGGCCGGCGTCCTGACCGGCAAGGGCCAGGGCTGGGGCGGCTCGGCGGGCCGCACCGAGGCCACCGGGTACGGCAGCGTGCTGTTCACCGCCGAGATGCTGAAGCGGCGCGGCGAGGACCTCGACGGCCAGCAGGTCGTGGTGTCCGGATCCGGCAACGTCGCGATCTACTCGATCGAGAAGGCGCAGGCGCTCGGCGCGAACGTGATCACGGTGTCCGACTCGGGCGGCTACGTCGTCGACGAGAAGGGCATCGATCTCGACCTCCTCAAGCACGTCAAGGAGGTCGACCGGGGCCGCGTCTCCGACTACGCCGAGATGCGCGGCTCGTCGGCCCGGTTCGTCCCGGCCGGGCGGGTCTGGGACGTCCCGGCCGACATCGCGCTGCCGTCGGCGACGCAGAACGAGCTGGACGCCGACGCCGCGCGGATCCTCGTCCGCAACGGGGTCAAGGCGGTGGCGGAGGGCGCGAACATGCCGACGACGCCCGAGGCCGTCCACATCCTGCAGGACGCCGGCGTGGCGTTCGGCCCCGGGAAGGCGGCGAACGCGGGCGGCGTCGCGGTCAGCGCGCTGGAGATGCGGCAGAACGCGGGCCGCGAGTCCTGGACGTTCGCGCAGGTCGAGAAGGAGCTGGCACGGATCATGCGTGACATCCACGACACCTGCTTCGAGACCGCCGACCGCTACGGCGCCCCCGGCGACTACGTCGTCGGCGCCAACATCGCCGGCTTCGAGCGGGTCGCCGACGCGATGCTCGCGCAGGGCCTGATCTAGCGGGCGGGAACCCGGGCGGCGCCGACGGCGGTGTAGGACGCCGGCGCCCGGGGGTCCCGATTCCGCACGCGCGTGCCCGTCCCCGGATCCGCGGGGGCGGCACGCGCGCGTCGACCCCGTTTCCCCGGGTTGCGGCAACGGGGGCGGTGCGGGTTACCGTCGATCACGACCGACGCGGGGGCCCGGCGAACCGGGCTGAGATAGCGGCTGGAACGGCCGCTGACCGCATGAACCTGACCGGGTAATGCCGGCGTAGGGAGAGATCGAGTCGTGAACGATCATGTGGTTCCGGCCGCCCGCAAGACGTACCTGCAAGGCTCGCGGCCCGATGTGCGCGCGCCGATGCGGGAGGTGCCGCTGACCAACGGCGACGCCGTCGTCCTGTACGACACGTCGGGACCGTACACCGACCCCGCCTTCGAGACCGACGTCCGCCGGGGGCTGCCGCCGCTGCGGGACGCGTGGATCGCCGAACGCGGCGACACCGCCGCCTATGACGGGCGCGCCGCGCGTCCCGAGGACGACGGCCGCAGATCCGGCGGGCCCGCCCCGGACGGGCGGGCCTTCCCCGCGCGGCGGCCGCGCCGCTCGTCCGGCGGGCCCGTCACCCAGCGCGGCTACGCGCGGCGCGGGGAGATCACACCGGAGATGGAGTTCGTCGCGCTGCGCGAGGGCGTGGCCCCCGAGTTCGTCCGGGACGAGCTGGCGGCGGGACGCGCGGTGCTGCCGGCGAACGTCAACCATCCGGAGATCGAGCCGATGATCATCGGCCGGAACTTCCTCGTGAAGGTCAACGCGAACATCGGCAACTCCGCGGTGGCGTCCTCGATCGAGGACGAGGTGGAGAAGATGACGTGGGCGACCCGCTGGGGCGCCGACACGATCATGGACCTGTCGACGGGCCGCGACATCCACACCACCCGCGAGTGGATCCTGCGGAACTCGCCCGTCCCGGTGGGGACGGTCCCGCTGTACCAGGCGGTGGAGAAGGTCGGCGGCGACCCGGCCGCGCTGACCTGGGAGGTCTTCCGCGACACGGTGATCGAGCAGGCCGAGCAGGGCGTCGACTACATGACGGTCCACGCGGGGGTGCTGCTGCGGTACGTCCCGCTCACGGCGCGCCGCAAGACCGGCATCGTGTCGCGCGGCGGGTCGATCATGGCGGCGTGGTGCCTGGCGCACCATGAGGAGAACTTCCTGTACACGCACTTCCGGGAGCTGTGCGAGATCTTCGCGGCCTACGACGTCACGTGGTCGCTCGGCGACGGGCTGCGCCCCGGCTCGATCGCCGACGCCAACGACGAGGCCCAGTTCGCGGAGCTGCGCACCCAGGGCGAGCTGACCCGGATCGCCGCCGAGTACGACAACCAGGTGATGAACGAGGGCCCCGGGCACGTCCCGATGCACAAGATCAAGGAGAACGTCGACCTGCAGCAGGAGTGGTGCGACGGCGCCCCCTTCTACACGCTCGGGCCGCTCACCACCGACATCGCGCCCGGCTACGACCACATCACCTCGGCGATCGGCGCCGCGATGATCGGCTGGCACGGCACCGCGATGCTCTGCTACGTCACCCCGAAGGAGCATCTCGGGCTGCCCGACCGCGACGACGTCAAGGCGGGCGTCATCGCCTACAAGATCGCCGCGCACGCCGCGGACGTCGCCAAGGGCCATCCGGGCGCGCAGGCGTGGGACGACGCGCTGTCGGACGCCCGGTTCGACTTCCGCTGGGAGGACCAGTTCAACCTGTCGCTGGACCCCGAGACCGCACGCGGGTTCCACGACGCGACGCTGCCCGCCGCCCCGGCGAAGACGGCGCACTTCTGCTCGATGTGCGGCCCGCACTTCTGCTCGATGAAGATCACCCGGGACGTCCGCCGGTACGCCGACGAGCACGGGCTGGACGGCGCGGAGGCGATCGCCGCCGGGATGCGGGAGAAGGCCGGCGAGTTCAAGGCCGCCGGGGGCCGCGTCTACCTCCCGGTCACCCCGAACGGCTCCTGACCCTCCGCCGCCCCGCCGGGACCCGCGCCGCGGCCGTCCGGCCGGGCGCTCGCGGGTCCCGGTGG
>NZ_MKJY01000339.1 GCF_001942465.1 Actinomadura sp. CNU-125 | reverse complement strand
TGGGACGACCGTGCCCGGTACGCCGATGACGCTCGGCGGCGGTGGCCGCGGCGGCGTCCGCGTGCGGCACGGGCCGGATCTCGCCGCCGCTGGTGCGGCCGGTGTCGGTGTCGAAGAAGACCGGGACCTCGTTCGGCTTCATGCCGAGGTTCTCGGCGATCTCCGCGATCTTCTCCGGGGAGCGTGCCTCGGCGTTTTCCACCTCGAGTTCCTGCGCCCGCTCCTCCAGCCGTTCGTTGCTCTGCTGCAGCCCGGTGAGGGTGAAGGCGTCTTTCGCGAGGACGGTGTTGAGCAGCAGGAGGCTGACCAGGGCGCCGCCGAGCAGGCCGACGATGAGCAGGATGAACGGCGTGCGCGGCGGCGACTGCGCGACTCGCCTGGGCGCGGCCTCGACCGTGCTCTTGGGCGCGGTCTTGGGCGTGGCCCTCTTCTTGGGCGTCGTCTTCGGCGGGGCCGTGGTCCCGGTCGCCTTCGCCGGCGCCTTCGGTGCCTTCGTCGTCTTCGTCGTCTTCGTCGTCTTCTTGGCCGCGGGCTTCGCCGGTGCCTTCTTCGCGGGCGCCTTCTTCGCGGCGGGTTTCGCGGCGGTGCCGGACGGCTTCGCGGGTTCGGCCGCGGTCCCGTCGGCCGGCTTGCGGCGGCGGGACGGCTGCCGCTTCGGCGGCGTGCGCGGCGGACGTCTGCTGGTGGTCGTCATGTCGCCTCCCGGACCCGCTCGGCGGCGCGCATCCGCACCGATCCGGCCCTCGGGTTGGTGGTGGTCTCCTCGTCGGACGGCAGTTCGGCACCGCGGGTGAGCAGCCGGAACCTCGGCTCGTGCTCGGGCAGCGGGACCGGCAGGCCCGGCGGGGTGGTGTCGGCCGCCTGCGCGGCGAGGACCTTCTTGGTGATGCGGTCCTCGAGGGAGTGGTAGCTGAGGACGACGACCCGGCCGCCGACCGGGAGCGCGTCCAGGGCGGCGGGCAGCGCCCGCCGCCAGGTCTCCAGTTCGCCGTTCACCTCGATGCGCAGCGCCTGGAAGGTCCGCTTGGCGGGGTTGCCGCCGGTGCGGCGGGTCGCGGCGGGGATCGAGGTGCGCACGAGGTCGGCCAGCCGCCGCGTCGTCTCCAGCGGTTCGCGTTCCCGTTCCCGGACGATCGCGGCGGCGATCCGCTGGGCGAACCGCTCCTCGCCGTACTCGCGCAGGATGCGGGCGAGTTCGGCGGGCGGGTAGTCGTTGACGACTTCGGCCGCGGTGAGCCGCTGTGTGCGGTCCATCCGCATGTCGAGGGGGGCGTCGTAGGAGTAGGCGAAGCCGCGGTCGGCCTCGTCGAGCTGCGGGGAGGAGACGCCGAGGTCGAACAGCACGCTGTGCGCGGCGGGGACGCCGAGGCGGCGCAGCACCCGCGGGATCTCGTCGTAGACGGCGTGCTCCAGGACGACCCGGTCGCCGAAGGGTTCGAGGCGCCGGGCGGATCGCTCCAGCGCGGTGGTGTCGCGGTCCAGGCCGATGAGGCGCAGCCGCGGGTGGGCCCGCAGCATCGCCTCGGCGTGGCCGCCCATGCCGAGGGTGGCGTCGATGTGCACGGGGGTCTCGTCGCGGGGGACGGCGTCGATCGCGGGGGCCGCCAGTTCCAGGACGCGACCGAGCATGACCGGTACGTGACCGGTCTCGGGCGCGTGGTCGCCCTCGTCCATCTTCCAACCCCCCATGTGCTGCCACTGGCTCGCGGTTCTGTGCAGCATCGCCGGTCCGGACCGATGTCCGCCCCCCGGCGGCGGCCTCGCCCGGCCAGGTCCCCATCCGCTGCCCTGGAGGAAGTTCACCGCGTATGAGCGGGGGTCGCCGCCTGGCACCGGGGAAGCTGCGCCAGATGGCTGGAGAGCGGCTGGAGACCTGGCCGAACGCGGGCCAGTGCCGGTCGTCGGACCGACGAGTCGTTCGTCTCAGAGGATCCCTGGCAACACCTCCTCCGAGACATCGGAGAAGACCTGCTCCTCCTGCTCGAGGTAGGTCTCCCAGGATTTGGCGTCCCAGATCTCGAGGCGCGTGTTGGCCCCGATCACGGTGCATTCCTTGGCGAGACCCGCGTAGGTGCGCAGCGGCTGCGGGATGGTGATGCGGCCCTGCTTGTCGGGGATCTCATCGGACGCGCTGGCGAAGAAGACGCGGCTGTAGGCCCGTACCGCCTTCTCGGTGACCGGCGCGGCACGCAGAGCCTCGGTGATGCGCTGGAACTCTGCCATGGGGAAGACGTACAGGCAGCGCTCCTGGCCCTTCGTGATCACCAATCCCCCCGACAGTTCCTCGCGATATTTCGCCGGCAGGAACAGCCGTCCCTTGTCGTCGAGGCGCGGTGAATGGGTGCCGAGGAACACCGGCCCACCTCCCGCGCCGCAAGGGACGCGCCGCCCCCCACGGCGCCCCACTCTACTCCACTCTTCCCCACCGTCAACAACGAAAACCGCTTCGGCGAAACAAGATCGTCGGAGTATGCGCAGGTCAGAACGGGTGGTGCGGAGTGGGGCGCGCGGGGGGCGCTCCGCGGGCCGCCCGCGCGGCGGACGCGGACGGGTCCGGGCGTGCGCCCGGCCGGGGTGCGGACACCGCACCGTGAACCCGTCCGGACCGCCGCGCGGCGGACTCGTGCCCGCCGCGGACATCGCGGTGACGATCGTGACGACGTACTGTCTGTTGGGGTGGCGCGTGGACCGCGGCACCGGCCCGCGGCAAGCGGGGCCGCGTTTTCGGTGCCGGGCCCTGCCGGGCCCGCGGGCCCCGCCCGGGGCGCCCACGCGGCCGGACGGCTGAGGAGGTTTGGTGGCAGTAGGAACGCACGGCGAATCCCCCCGCTCCGCCGCGCGCGGCGAGCCGCCCGCGCGGAGCCCGGGCCGGGGCTGGAGGCCCTGGCGAAGGTCGCGGGCCGGATCAGGGGCGCCGTGGAATCGGTGATCGAGGGCAAGCCCGCGGCGGTGCGGCTCGCGCTCACGGTCCTGCTGGCGGAGGGCCACCTGCTGATCGAGGACGTGCCGGGGGTCGGCAAGACGATGCTCGCCAAGGCCCTCGCCCGGTCGGTGGACTGCTCGGTGCGGCGCGTGCAGTTCACGCCCGACCTGCTGCCGAGCGACATCACGGGGGTCAGCGCCTACAACCAGGAGCTGCGCGAGTTCGAGTTCAAGCCGGGCCCGGTGTTCGCCAACATCGTGGTCGGCGACGAGATCAACCGGGCGTCCCCGAAGACGCAGTCGGCGCTGCTGGAGTGCATGGAGGAGCGGCAGGTCACGGTCGACGGCACCACGTACGGGCTGGAGCCGCCGTTCATGGTGATCTCGACGCAGAACCCGGTCGAGATGGAGGGCACCTACCCGCTGCCGGAGGCGCAGCGCGACCGGTTCACCGCGCGCATCTCGATGGGGTACCCGACCCGGCCGCGGAGCTGGCGATGCTGGACGTGCACGGCCGTTCGTCCCCGCTGGACCGGCTGGTCCCGGTGGCGCACGCGACGGACGTCCGGGAGCTGATCGAGGTGGTGCGGGGCGTCGAGGTGTCGGCGGACGTGCGGCAGTACGTGATCGACCTCATCGCCGCGACCCGGTCGCATCCGGATCTGCGGCTCGGCGCGTCGCCGCGCGCCACGCTGCAGCTGGTGAAGGCGGCGCGGGCGTACGCGGCGCTGGACGAGCGCGACTACGTGATCCCCGACGACGTGCAGGAACTCGCCGTCCCCGTGCTGGCGCACCGGCTGCTGACGACCACGGAGGCGCAGGTGGACGGGCGGCGGTCCGAGCACGTGGTCGCCGACCTGGTGCGCCGCGTGCCGGTTCCCGCCCCCGGGAGGTGAGCGGTGCGCAGAGCGCTGGCCGGCCTCACCACGCGCGGGCGGTCGTTCGTCGCCGCCGGCGCGACCGCGATCGCGTGCGCGTTCGTGCTCGGCGAGCGGGACCTGCTGCGTGCCGGGGTGCTGGTCCTGGTGCTGCCGCTGCTGTGCACGTTCGCGGTGGCGCGCACCCGCTACCGGCTGGCGTGCGCGCGGCGGCTGTCGCCGACGCGGCTGCCGGTGGGCCGCGAGTCCCGGATCGACCTGCGGCTGGAGAACGTGTCGCGGCTGCCGAGCGGGCTGCTGATGGTGGAGGACCGGATCCCGTACGCGCTCGGCGGGCGGGCCCGGTTCCTGATCGACCGGATCGAGCCGCAGGGGTCGCGTGAGCTGCGGTACCGGGTCCGTTCGGACGTGCGGGGCCGGTACCGGGTCGGGCCGCTGACGGTCCGGCTCACCGACCCGTTCGGGATGGTGGAGCTGGTGCGCTCGTTCAGTTCCGCCGACTCCCTCACGGTGACGCCGGAGGTCGTGCCGCTGCGTCCGGGGCGGCTGTCGGGCGCGGTGGACGGGCGGCGGCGACAGCCTCGCGCGGGCGGTCGCGGCGGCGGGCGAGGACGATGTGGCGCCGCGCGACTACCGGCACGGCGACGATCTGCGCCGGGTGCACTGGCGGTCGACCGCGCGGCGCGGCGAGCTGATGGTGCGGCGCGAGGAGCAGCACTGGCAGAGCAGCGGGACCCTGTTCCTGGACACCCGCCGCAACGCGCACTGGGGCGACGGCCCGGGCGGCACGTTCGAGCGGGCGGTGTCGGTGACGGCGTCGATCGGCGTGCATCTGGTGCGGACCGGGATGCGGCTGCGGTACGTGACCGACGTCGGCGAGGAGCTGCCGGCGGCGTCCGCGGACGGCGCGTTCGAGGGGCTGCTGCTGGACGCGCTGGCCATGGTGCGCCGGTCCCCCGGGGACGCGCTGCGGGCGCGGGCGCTCGCGCCGGGCGCGGCGGGCGAAGGCGGCGGCGAGCGCGGCGGCCTGTGATC
>NZ_MKJY01000338.1 GCF_001942465.1 Actinomadura sp. CNU-125 | reverse complement strand
CGGCGCCGCCGCGGGCCTGACCGGCTGCACGACCTCGCCGACCTGGCCCTCGCGACCGTCACCGACGCCGAGCCGGAGCTGGGCGCGCTGCTGGCGGCGGCGCTGCTGCCCGGGCTGGACCCCGGCGACCCGTTCCACCGGGAGCTCGCCGAGACGGCCCTCGCCCACCTCGACCACGGCGGCCGCATCGAGCCGACCGCCGCCGCGCTGCACGTCCACGGCAACACGGTCAAGTACCGGGTGCGGCGCCTGCAGGAGCTGACGGGCCGTCCGCTGCCAGCCCCGGCGGACGGCGCGGCGGTCGCCCGCGCCGCGCACCTGTGGTGGGCGCTGCGCCACTGGCTGGACGCGCCCGCGCCGGGTGACCGGTGCACGCGCCGCCCGCGTCCGTGATCTAGTGGGACCGGTCGTCCCGCCGCGGGACGCCCGGAACGAACGGAGGGGGAGCCGGTGACCGGACCTCGGATCGGCACGGTGGTGTGGCCCATGCAGTCCTGGCCGGAGGCGGGGGAGACGTGGCGGCGCGCCGAGGAACTGGGGTTCCACCACGCGTGGCTGTACGACCATCTCGCCTGGCGCGGCGCGACGCCCTGGTACGACGCGTACACGACGCTCGCCGCGGCGGCGGCCGTGACGTCGCGGGTGCGGCTCGGGACGATGGTGACGTCGCCGAACTTCCGGCATCCGGTGCCGACCGCGCACGCGATCAAGACGATCGACCACGTGAGCGGCGGGCGGCTCACCGTCGGTATCGGCTCGGGCGGCACTCGCCGGACGTCGGACGCGGGCGTCCTCGGCGGCCCGGACTGGACGGCCGCCGAACGGTCCGGGCGGTTCGCCGAATGGGCGACCCTCCTGGACCGGCTGCTGCGGGGGCCCGAGACCACCTTCGACGGCGAGTACTACTCCGCCCGCGAGGTCGTGTCGGACCCGGGGTGCGTGCAGCGGCCGCGCGTCCCGTTCGCGATCGCCGCCGACGGCCCGCGCGGGATGCGGGTCGCCGCCCGGCACGGCGCCGGGTGGATCACCAACGCCGAAGCCCCCGGACGCGAGCCGTCCGAGGTCGTCCGGTCCCGGCTGGACGCGCTGCGCGCCGCGTACGACGCCGAGGGCCGCGAGGTCGGGGACCGCGTCCTGCTGACCGGATTCACCGACGAGCCCTGGCTGGAGTCGCCGCAGGCGTTCGCCGACCTGGCCGGACGGTACGGCGAGCTGGGCATCACCGACATCGTGCTGCACTGGCCCCGGCCCGGAACGCGCTGGGACGCCGACACGGCCGTGTTCGAGCGGATCGCCGCCGACCACGGAACGACCGCCGACCGAGGCTGACCTCCGCGGGCGCCGGGGCCCTCCGGTTTCGTCAGCGGGGTTCGGCGCCGGTCGTGAGGAGCTGCGGTTCGGCTCCGCCGTTCAGCAGGTCGGTGGGGGTGCAGCCCGCCAGCGTCCGGAACTCGCGGTTGAGGTGCGCCTGGTCGTAGTAGCCGCAGTCGGACGCGGTGGCGGCCAGGCCGCCGCCGCGGGCGAGCAGCCCGACGGCGCGCTCGAACCGCAGGACCCGGCCCATCGCCTTCGGCGGCAGCCCGGCCTGCTCGCGGAACCGGTGCGTCAGGTGCTTGCGGCTCCAGCCGACGTCCGCGGCGAGTTCGGCGACGCCCGCGGTGCCGCCGCTGCGCAGCAGCAGCTCCCAGGCGCGCCGCACCTCCGGGTCGGGCACGGGGCCGCCGTCCAGGCGGCGCAGCAGGCAGGCGTCGAGGAGGTCGAACCGGTCGCCCCAGCCGGGCGTGCCGGCGAGCCGGTCGACGAGGGCGGCGGCGTCCGGTCCGAGCAGGTCGGACAGCTCCAGGACGGTGTTGGAGTACCGCGCCGGCGGCGTGCCGAACAGCGTGTACGCGCCCAGCGGGGTGATGTCGAGCTGCACGCCGACCTGCCCGCCGGGATGCTCGTAGAAGCCCGGCCCGTCGTACATGCCCGCCACGAACGACCCGTAGTCGCGGTTCCCGCCCGACGGATCCGGGGTCCGCAGGAACATCGGCGGGCCCAGGTTGACGACCACCACGGCGGTGCGGGTGGGCAGGGTGCGCATCCGGGACGGGACGACCGTCTCCTCCCAGTAGCCGTCGTAGGAGGACAGGAACGGGCGCAGCGCGGGGTGCGGGCGCCCGCGAGCGTGCCACCAGGCGCCCCGGTCGATGATCGCGACCGGCCTCTCGCTCATGACCCCACTACTACCACGCGGGTCCGACGGTTCCGCGCGGCTCGCGGCCGCTACTCGTACACCTGCCCGCACACCGCGATCCGGGCGAGTTCGGCCCAGCTCATCGACCGGATCTCGCGGACGTACGAGCGGACGGGCGGCGCACCGGGCCCGGGCGGCAGCGGCTCCGGCGCGCCGTCCGCGGCGTCCCAGCCGCCGAGGCTCCCGGCGACCGCGCACTCGAGGTAGGTGGCGGGGTCGAAGTTGTACCACCGGACGGGCGTCGGCGCGGGCGACCGGAGCCCGGCGGGCGCGGCGCGTCCACGCCGAACCGGGCCCGCGGACCGGGCGGGGCGGCGAGGAAGTCCTCCAGGTCGGCGAGCTGCGACAGGACGACCCGTTCCCAGTCGGCGTACCCGCCGGGTTCGGGGCCCGGCAGCGCGAGGTCCTTGCCGCTCCACGCGGGGTCGAACGGGGCGGGCGCCACCGTCGCGGCGGCGGCGAACATCGCCGCGACGTCGTCGGGTTCGAGGAACTCGCGGTCGCGCAGCGGGACGCTCACCTTCCACAAGGCGCGCAGGAACGCCGACAGCGACCAGGACGCCGCCCGCGCGTCCTGGCCGAGGTGCAGGAACACCAGGTACAGGTCGCGGTTCGTCCGGACGGCCGGGCCCGCCGGGCCGTCGACCCAGTACGTCTGCTTGTGCCGGACGCCGCTCTCCATCGCCAGGACGTGGGCGAGGGCGGAGACGCGGGAGTCGTGCGCCGCCATGCGGACCCGGTTGCCGCCGTCGTCCTGGCGCATGACGTCCCACCTGTGCATCCGGCCCTCCGCGGTCGGCTGTACTGCCCGGCCCCCGTTGATCAAGTGTCGGCGGCCGGGCGCCCGGCGCCAGTAGCGGACATGTCACTTTCCGGACTTGAAGTCGTGACCTTCCACACAAGACGGAGCGCGGCGGTGCGGCGCCCGGGGGCGCGGGACGCCGTGCGGTACAACGCGTACGGCGGGGTGCGGGTCCGGCGGCGCGGATCGGGCCCGCACCCCGCTCGTTCGCGGTCGATCGTCGATCGCCGGTGGGGTCAGAGCTTCGAGCGGTGCACCACCTGCAGCTCGGTGAACGCCTGCAGGCCCCACGTCCCGTTCTCGACGCCGAGCCCGCTCCACTTGAACCCGCCGAACGGCTGGTTCGGGGCCAGCGCGAGGTGCGTGTTGACCCAGGCGGTGCCGCATTCGAGCCGGCCCGCCACCTCGGCGGCGCGGTCGGCGTCGGCGCTCCACACCGAGCCGGACAGGCCGAAGTGCGTGCCGTTGGCGCGGTCGAGCGCCTCGTCCAGGTCGCTGTAGCGGATCACCGGCAGCGCGGGCCCGAACTGCTCCTCGTCCACGATCCGGGCGCCGTCGGCGACGTCGGCGAGGATCGTCGGCTGGAAGAAGTAGCCCGGCCCGTCGATCGGCGCGCCGCCCGCCGCCGCGCGGGCGCCTCCGGCGATGGCCTCGGAGACCAGCTCGCCGACCCGCTCGAACTGGGGCTTGTTGTTGATCGGCCCGTACTGGACGCCCTCCTGCGTGCCGGGCCCGACCTTGGCGGCCTTCGCGCGCTCGGCGAGGGCGTCCACGACGTCGTCGTACAGCGCGTCCGGCGCGTACACCCGCTTGATCGCCGAGCAGACCTGGCCGTTGTTCTGGAAGGCGCCGCCGAACAGGCGGTCGGCGACCGCGGCCGGGTCCGCGTCGTCCAGCAGGATCGCCGGGTCGTTGCCGCCGAGCTCCAGCGTGACCCGCTTGAGGTCGGGCGCGGCCGCCGCGGCGACCCGCTTGCCGGTGGCGACGCTGCCGGTGAAGCTGACCTTGCGGGGGACGTCGTGCGAGGTCATCCACGCGCCCAGCTCGTCGCCGCCGGTCACCACGTTGAGCACGCCGGGCGGCAGCACGTCGCGCAGCGCCGCGCCGAGCTTCAGGCTGGACAGCGGGGTGAACGGCGACGGCTTGAGGACCATCGTGTTGCCCGCCAGCAGCGCCGGCGCGATCTTCCAGGTCGCCAGCAGCAGCGGGAAGTTCCACGGGGTGATCGCGGCGACCACGCCCATCGGCCGCCGCAGCACCTCGACGCGCGCGTTGTCGTCGTCCTGGATGATCTCGCGGGGCAGCTCCAGCTCCGCGAAGTACTTGAGCCAGACGCCCGCCGCGGCGACCTCCATGGTGGCGTCGGCGAGCGGCTTGCCCTGCTCCAGCGTGATGACGCGGCCGATCTCCTCGGACTTGGCGAACATCAGGTTCGCCGCGGCCAGCAGCGCCTCCCGCCGGACGGACTCGTCGCGGCGCCACGTGGCGTACGCGGCCTTCGCGGAGTCCATCGCCGCGTCGAGCTGCGCGCGGGACGCGTCGGGCGCCTGCTCCGCCACCTCGCCGGTCGCCGGGTCGATCACGCCGAAGGTGGCGGGCGCGTCCACCGCCCGGCCGTCGATGGTCATCGTGAACTCGTCGGACACCGTTGATCCTCCAACTCCGGGGCTAACCGAACGAGATTCAGTATTCACCTTGGGGCGGTGCTTTGACGAGATGCCCCGCGGACGGAAAGCGGCGGGCGCCCCGCGAATCCGCGGGACGCCGCCGGTGCGGGGTCGGACCGCCGGTCAGAGACCGGCGACGCGGTCGAGC
>NZ_MKJY01000337.1 GCF_001942465.1 Actinomadura sp. CNU-125 | reverse complement strand
GGCTGGACGCCGCCGCCTCCACCGTCCTCGACTACGGGCCGCGCCGGTTCCGGGTCGGCTTCGACGAGCAGTTCAAGCCCTACGTCGCCGACGCGGACGGCAAGCCCCGCAAGACGCTGCCCAAGCCGTCCGCGAAGGACGACCCCGACCTCGCGCCCGCCGCCCACCGGGCCTGGACCGAGCTGAAGAAGGACGTGCGGACCGCCGTGTCGGTGCGGATCCGCGACCTGGAGGAGGCGATGCTCGACGAGCGCGCCTGGACCCCCGGCGAGTTCCGCGAGCACCTCGCCGGGCACCCGATCGTGGCGCGGATCGTCCGCCGCCTGGTGTGGCGCACCGATGCCGGAGCGTTCCGGGTCGCCGAGGACGGCACGTTCGCCGACGTCCGCGACGACCCGTTCGCCCCCGCCGAGACGTCCCGGATCGGCGTCGCGCACCCGGCGCACCTCGGCGAAGACGTCGGGGCGTGGTCGGAGGTGTTCGCCGACTACGAGATCCTGCAGCCGTTCCGGCAGCTCGACCGCCCCGCCGTCCCGCTCACCGCACCGGAACGCGACGGCGACCGGCTGGCGCGGTTCGACGGCCTGGAACTGCCGGCCCGGCGCGTCTTCGACGCGCTCTCCCGCACCGCCTGGCGGTTCGGGTCGGCTGAGTACACCGACGAGCCGTGGGCGTGGTGGCCCGACTCCGGCGGGCGGTGGGCGTGGTGGCCGGACGGCGACGACCGGCGCGTCGTCGCCGAGTTCCGCCCCGGCCCGTGGCAGGAGTGGGAAGACTGGGACGACGTGGACGGATCGATGACCATCGAGCACGTCCGCGCCTCCGCGACCCCCGCGGGGCACGGACCCCTCGGCGACCCGGTCCGGTTCGGCGACCTGAACGCGGTGTCGGTCTCCGAGGCCCTCGCCGCCCTGACCGGGGGCGCGCCGTGACCGCCGTCCGGACGCCCGCGTTCCTGGCCGTCCCGCCGTGGGACCGCCCGGTGAAACCCGTCGTGACCGGTCTGAAGCCGCCCGCCGGACGCCGGTTCTCGCTGGGGAACGGCGTGCTGGACACCGACCTCCTCATCGAAACGCACCAGTTCCCCGAACCGGAAGACCCCGACTGGGACGACCTCCTCGGGCGCTACCCCGCCCGCATGCCCCGCATCCTGAGGACGCGTTTCCTCCTGCACGCGCCCGAGGACATCGTCCGTCCGCTGCTCGCCGCCTGGACGAAACCCCTGGAGGCGGACCAGACCGGCCGGTGGCCGATCACGCTCGTCGCCAAGTACGGGCTCGACGCGTTCCCGTACGCCTGGACCCAGGCCGTCGAGGGGCGCTCCGGCCTCGACGGGCGGCTGCTCGTGCCCTACCTGGACGCCGCGGTGGCCGAAGTGATGGCCGGCTGGGCGCTGCACGGCGGCTGGGCGCGGACGTGGCTCGACCTGCACGGACTCGACGTCGTGCCCTACCTCGCGCCCGCCGCGCTCGGCCGGGGGACCGCGGCGCGGCGCGCCGCCGAGGCGGCGCTGCGCCTCCTCGCCGACGGGCACGGCGCGGACACCGCGCCCGCCGCGTACCCGGACGCCGCGGACGAACTGCGGACCGTCCTGTCGGCCCACCCGCTGCGGACGGGCGCCGTGCCCCGGCCGAAGCTCCCCGCGTGGGCGGCCCCGGCCGCCCTGCCGAAGGTCCTGCTACGCGGCGGGGAGGCGGCGCTGCCCCCGGCCGCGACGCGGACGCTCGCCGAACTCCTCGCGACCCCCGTCCCCTGCGCGGCCGACGAGACGCGCGCGGAACTCGACCCGGCGTCCCTCGCGGAGTTCGGGTGGGCCCTGTTCGAGGGGTGGCGGGCCGCCGGGGAACCCGACGGCGAGGCGTGGGCGCTGGTGCAGCTCGGCCGCACCGGCGACGACACGACCGCCCGCCGTCTCGTCCCGGTGATCGCCGCGTGGCCGCGCTTCGCCGGGCACCGCGAGTCGAAACGGGCGCTGGCCGCGCTGGCCGCCATCGGCACGGACGCGTCCCTGCGCGCCCTGCGCGCCGTCTCGGCGGACCCGAAATACCGCGGCCTGGTCTTCGACGCGGCGTCGGTGTTCCGCGACGCCGCCGCCGCGCGCGGCCTCGCCCCCGAGGAACTCGCCGACCGGCTCGTCCCCGACCTCGGCCTGGACGCCGACGCCTCGACCACCTTCGACTACGGGAGCCGCCGCTTCCTGGTCCGGCTCGACGACCGGCTCCGGCCGCAGGTCACCGGCGAGGACGGCAAGCCCCGCAAGTCCCTCCCCAAGCCGTCCGCGAAGGACGACCCCGACCTCGCGCCCGCCGCCCACCGGGCGTTCACCGAGCTGAAGAAGCACGTGCTCGACGTCCTGGACGAACGGCGCCGCGGCCTGGAGACCGCCATGGTGGACGGGCGGACGTGGACGCCCGGCGAGTTCCGCGACCTGTTCGTCCGGCACCCGATCGTGTACCGGATCGCCCGCCGCCTGCTGTGGCGCGCCGACGCGGGGGCGTTCCGGATCGCCGAGGACGGCACGTTCGCCGACGTCCGAGACGACCCGTTCGTCCTCCCCGAAGCCGCCCGGATCGGCATCGCCCACCCGGTGCACCTGGCCGGCGCCCTCCCGGCCTGGCGCGAGGTGTTCGGCGACTACGAACTGCTCCAGCCGTTCCCGCAGCTCGACCGTCCCGCCGTCCGCCTCACCGCCCCCGAACGCGACGGCGACCGCCTGGACCGCTTCGCGGGCCGCACGCTCCGCGCGTCCGACGTCCGCTCCGCCCGCGACGGCACCCGCTGGGCCGAAAGCGGGACGGCCGACCGTCGGCTGTGGTGGCGGGTCGGCGACGGCCACCGTGTCGTCGTCGGCCTGGGCTCCGGCCCGTGGCCCGACGAAGACGACGCGGACGCGACGCTGACCGTCGAGTACGTCCGCGCCACGACCCTGCCGAAGAACCCCGACGCCCCCGGCGACCCCGCCCGCTTCGCCGACCTCGCCCCGATCTCCGTCTCCGAAGCCCTGACCACCCTGATGCCGCCCCCCGAAGCCCCGACCACCCCGGACGCCCCCACACCCCCGCCTCCGTGACGACCGTCCCTTCGTTGATCTGCGGCGTGTTGCCCTCATGGAGGGCACTCATAAGGGCAACACGCCGCAGATCAACGGAAAAGGCGGGCGGGGCATCGCGGGGTTCTTGTCGGGGACGGGCTCTAAGTTGATCTCCGTGAACGATCAGCCCCTCGAACTCCCCGACGAGAACGTCGTGGACGCTCCCGGACGCGTGGCTCCGGGAGCTGCATCCGCGGCGCGGCGGCAGCCCCGGTCCAGGTCGCGAAGCCGGCGCGGACGGCGCCGCGCAAGGCGCGGGCGCTCATGGACGAGCACGCCGACGCGATCGAGGTGCTGACGACCGGCGGGGACGGCGGCGACCCGCGGCTCGCGGCGGCGGCGCGCCGGTACCTGGACGGCGAACCGGACCCGGCGGGCGCGGCGGCCGTCGCCGCCGCCGTGGCGGGCCGCTTCCACGGGTGGAACGCCGACCGGCCGCGCAAGGCGCTCTTCGAGGGGTGGGCCGTCGAACACGGGCTCGTGTTCGCCGCCCGCGCGCTGGTCGAACTCGGCGGCGGACCCTCGGAGCGGCGGGCCCGGGCGCTGCTGGCGGCCGCCGGGGACGCCGAGTACGCGACGCCGTGCGCGCCCTCAGAAGGCCACCGCCGGACCCGCGCGACGCGGGTGCTCACGGCGTACCTCGTCCCCACGAGGCGGGACTGGGTGGACGAGGCGTGCGCGGAGGTCGCCGACACCACCGACGACCGGGACGGCCTGCGGTGGAAGCTGCTGTGCTCCCTCGGCGGGCCCGGGGCCCCGGCGGGCACGCTCGTCTCCCCGAGCTGGGGCACCGCGCGCCCGGGCGTGCTCGCCACGCTGATCGACGGCGTCGGCGCCGCCGCCCTCCCGTACATCCTCGACTGCGCGGCGAGCGAGTACCTCTCCAAGGAGGACTACCGCAACCTGTTCGACGCGGTCGGCCTGCTGCCGACCGACGAGGCGTTCCGGGCGCTGCTGGAGCGGCGGGACGACGAGCACGCGCGGCCCGCGCTCCTCGCGGCGATGCGGCGGTTCCCGGTGCGGGCGCTGCGGCTGCTCGCGGCGGCGGACGCCGCCGACCGCTGGCCGAGCACGTCCGGGCGCACGCCGGGACGGTCGCGGCGGTGCTCCCCGCGCTCCCGGCGGAGACGCGCGCGGTCGTCGAGCCGGTCGCCGCCGCGCAGGTCCGGCTGCCGGACGCGCCGCCCGAAGCCGTCCCGGACGTCCTGGCCGACCCCGTCTGGCGGCGCCCGGCCGTCAAGCCCGTCGTGGCGGGCTGGAGCCGCCCGGCACCCGCGAGACGGTGTGGCGGGACGGCGAGCGCGAGGAGTGGCTCGCCACGGAGACGCCCCGCATCCCCGTCCCGCCCGATCCGAACTGGACGAAACTCGCCGAATCGTGCCGCCGGGGCTCCTACTCACTGGAGGAGGTCCAGATCCTCCTTCACGGGCCGGACGAGGTGGTCCGGCCGCTCCTCGCGGACTGGACCGGCTTCGTCGGCGACGACGGGCCCGAGGCCATGCGGGTCCTAGCCGCCCGGCACGGCCGCGAGGCGTTCGACGGCGTGACCGCCGGGGCCGACGAGGACCCCGCCCGGTGCGGCGGCGCGCTCCTGCCGTTCCTGGACGCCGCGACGGCGGCGAGGGCGTGCGGCTGGGCGGTCCGGCGCGGACCCGTCGACGCGCCCGGCCTGGCCTGGCTCGACCGGCACGGCCCCGCCGCGGTGCCGCTCCTCGTCCCGGCGGCGCTCGGCACGAAGGTCCGGAACGCCGCGCCCGCCGAGAGCGGGCTGCGCCGG
>NZ_MKJY01000336.1 GCF_001942465.1 Actinomadura sp. CNU-125 | reverse complement strand
CCGCGAGACCCGGCCCCGCGAGCCCTGTCCCCGCGAGACCCGGCTCCGCGTGGCCCGTCCCTACGAGGCCCGGTCGTACGAGGCCCATTCGGACTAGCCGGTCCGGCCAGTCGCACGCGTCCGGCGACGTCCAGCGCGCGAGGACGTGCCGGTCGGGCCGCAGCAGGTAGGCGCTGCCCGGCACCGCGCCGAGGTGCGCGCCGAGCGGGCCTTCGGACGGGACGCGGACGGCCTTCAGCAGGTCGCTCGCGGGCTCCGGCGCGTCCGCGTCGACGCAGAGCAGCGTGAACCAGGGGCCGAGGACGTCGTTGAGGTGCGGTCCGCCCGCCTCCACCGGCAGGTTCTCGACGAGCCCGCCCGCGGACGGCCCGGACGCCCCGGCGGGCCACGGCGCGGCGTCCGGTTCGACGAGCGGGCCGTCGTCCCAGTCGAGGGGCGTCGAGTAGCTGGGGTCGGCGAGGAACTCCAGTGCGGGATCGACGAGCGCGAGGCTGAGGGACGCGTCCCGGACGAGACGCGTCCCGGTCGAGTCCGGCGTCATGTAGAGGGTGCTGTGGTCCGCGTACGCCCTGTTCTGGCGGTAGAAGTCGCGCTGCTCCCAGTCGTAGGTGTCCAGGAGCGTGTCGGGCGCGGTGCCGCGCGCGACGAGCGCCAGCTTCCAGGCGAGGTTGACCGAGTCGGCGATGCCGCTGTTCAGGCCCCGCACGCCGAAGACGGGCAGGATGTGGGCGGCGTCCCCGGCGAACAGCACCCGGCCGTGCCGGTAGGAGTCGAGGCTGCGGGCGTGCGCCCGGTACAGGCTCAGCCACTCGATCTCCCAGTCGGCGTCCTCGCCGATGTAGGCGAAGTGCTCCGCGACCTTCGGGGCGACGACGGCGGGGTCGATGGCCGCGTCGAGGTCCTCGTGCTCGCTCACCTGGTAGTCGATCCGCCACAGCTCCGGCGCGAGCTGGTGCAGCAGGACGGTCCGGCCGGGGAACGCGGGCGGGTCGAACCAGCAGAGCCGTGCGGTGTCGCGCGACGACGTCATGCGCAGGTCGCAGATGACGAACGAGTTCGTGTACGTGTCGCCTTCGAGCGGCTGCCCGAGGGACGCGCGGACCGCGCTCCGCGCACCGTCCGCCGCCACCACCCAGTCGGTGGTGAGGGTGCGCCGTCCCGAGGGGGTGTCGACGTCGAGGGTGCACCCGTCCGCGTCCTGGGTCAGTCCGGCGAACTCCGAACGCCAGCGGATGTCGACGAGGGGGTGGGCGAGGCAGGCGTCCACGAGGTACTGCTCCATGAACGGCTGCGGCAGGTTCACCAGGCTCGGGTGGGCCCGCCCTTCGGGCCGCGGGATGCGGAACCGGGAGATCTCCCGGCCCCGGTAGAAGCTCCGCCCCGAGTCCCACGGGAGCCCCTGCTCCAGGAAGGGACGGTCGACGCCGACGCCCGCGAGGACTTCGAGGCTGCGGGAGGTGAGGGCGGCCGCCTTGCTGCCCAGCCCGACGCGGTTCTTGCGTTCGAGGACCGTCACCCGGGTCCCGCGGTGCGCGAGCCCGAGCGCCGTCACGAGGCCGACGGGACCGCCGCCGACGACCGTCACGTTCGGACGGTCGTCGGCGGCGCCCCACCCGGCGGCCTCGTAGAGGGTCGGAGTGAAGTAAGAGACGGATTCGGGTTCCGACATTCCTGCCTTCTCGATGGGGAGCGGTGATCGGTTTCCGGGGTGGGTGGGTCCGGCCGGGTCAGCCGGCGCGGCGGAGGCCGCCCAGCGGCCGTCCCTGCGCGTCGGTCTTCAGCAGCACGATGGAGACCGCGCTGATGAGGGCGACGACCAGGAAGTACACGGTGATCGCCGCGGACGTGCCGGTGCCGGAGAACAGCGCCGTGGCGATGAACGGGGCGATGCCGCCGCCGAGGATCGCGCCCGCCTGGTAGGCGAGGCTCGCACCGGAGTACCGGACGTTCGGCGGGAACAGCTCCGCGAACAGCGCGGACTGCGGTCCGGCCGCCGCCCCGAGGGCGAACGCCAGGACGAGCGTCGCGATCACCGCGAGCGGCAGCGAGGACGAGTCGAGGGCGGCGAAGAACGCCAGGCAGACGACCAGCAGGAAGATCGCGGCCAGCAGGTAGACGCCGCGCCGCGTCCAGACGTCGGAGTAGTAGGCGCTGACCGCCATGCCGATCATCCAGACCGGGCACGCGGCCACCGTGATCGCCAGCATGGTGCCGCGGGAGAAGCCCGCCTCGTCCGTCCCGTACTTGAGGGCGAACGTCAGCCACACGATCCCGATGGCGTTCGCGCCGACGAACGTGCCGCAGGCGAGCAGGACGCTGCGCCAGTGCGAGCGGACGACTTCGAGCAGCGCGCCCGCACGACGTCGCCGTCGCTCTTCGCCGCCTCGAACTCGGGCGATTCGAGCACGCCGAGGCGGATCCACATGGCGAGGGCGATGAGGGTGGCCGAGAGCAGGAACGGGATCCGCCAGCCCCACTGCTTGAAGTCGCCGTCCGGGACGACGTTGGTGATGAGCAGGAACGCCAGGTTCGCCAGCAGGACCCCGGCCGGGACGCCGAGCTGCGGCGCCACCCCGTACAGGCCCGCCTTGCCGCGCGGCGCGTGCTCGGTGGCCATCAGGACGGCCCCGCCCCATTCGCCGCCGACCCCGAAGCCCTGCAGGAAGCGCAGCGTCACGAGGAGGATCGGCGCCCATACGCCGATCGCGTCGTAGTTCGGCAGGAACCCCATCGCCACGGTCGCCGAGCCCATCAGGCCGAGCGACAGCACCAGCATGGACTTGCGGCCGATCCGGTCGCCGAAGTGGCCCATCAGCACCCCGCCGACGGGACGGGCGATGAAGCCGACCGCGAACGTCGCGAAGGCCGCCAGCGTGGACGCGACGGCGGACTCGCTCGGGAAGAACTGCGGGCCGAACACCAGCGACGCGGCCGTCCCGAAGATGAAGAAGTCGTACCACTCGATGGTGCTGCCGACGAAGCTGCCCATGACCGCGCGCTTCGCCGCGCCGGGCATCTTGCCGGGCGCCGCACCCGGCGCCGCCGGCGCGCCGCCCGGGGCGCCGGGGACGGCGGCCCTGTCCGCGTTCGTGGAGGACATCCGAACCTGCTCTCTTGGCATCGCCGCTGTTGAGGGGACGTGCCGCCGGTTCGTCCCCGGCGTGCGTTCCGACCAGCATGCAGAGATGTGACAGGTCCGAAAAGCGCAAATTATCGCGCCATATTTACGACCGGGTCGCAATTCCAGGGGGCCGACGCCGCGGCTTCCACGGCGTGCTCGACGAACGCGCTCGCGACCCGTCCGAGCGGGTTCTGCGCCAGGTGCACGATCACGACGTCCACCGGGTCGGGCACCGGCTCGATGATCGTCCGCACCGCAAGCCGGAACCCCTCGTAGGTCACGTCCTCCGGGGGCCGCTGCAGCAGCAGCGACCAGCCCACCCCGCGGCCCACGAGGGACCGCGCCGTCTCGTAGCTCGGCGTCCGGTAGGCGATCCGCGGCGTGAAGCCCGCCCGCGCGCAGACCGCGAAGATGCCGTGGACGCTCGGCGGGCTGTCCAGCAGGACCATCGGCTGCTCCGCCAGGTCCGCGAGCGCCACCGGCCCGTCCGTCCGGGCCAGCCGGTGGTCCGCCGGAAGCACCAGCTGCTGCGTCCGGCACCCCAGCCGGGTGACCTGCCACTGCGCGGGGATCTCCAGGTCGTAGGCGATGGCCAGGTCGAGGTCGCCCCCGGCCATCCAGCGGTGCAGGGCGTCCTGGTCGCCCTCGCGGAAGTCGATGGAGACGCCGGGGTTCGCGGCGACGAACTCGGTGACGAGGCTCGGCAGCACCGTCGGCGCCAGCGACGGGTAGCAGCCGAGCCGCAGCGGCCCGGCGACCGGCCCGCCCCCGGCCGTCCCGAGTTGCAGCTCCGACGCGTGGTGCAGGATCAGCCGGGCCTGGACGAGCACGGCGGCGCCCGTCGCGGTCAGCCGCACCCCCTTCGCGCGGCGCCGGACGGTCAGCGTCGTCCCGAGCCTGCTCTCCAGCTCGGTGACCGCCGACGAGACCGCGGACGCGGACATGTGCAGGCGCTCGGCGGCCGCGCTGATCGTCCCGGTCTCGGCGACCGCGACGAGGACCTCCAGGTGGTGCAACGTGAACCGGGGCGACGCTGGGTTCTCCATCGCACTGGCAATATCACACGCCTGACCTGCGACGCGACCTCTCCGCCCCGCCCCGGGAGGCCCGGACGATGTATCGCGCGTGTATCGGTTTTGTGCGGCCCGCGCCTAGCTTCCGGTACCGAGATCCCGCCCGATCGCACGGAGGTACGACGATGCTGGGACGACTGGCCGACCGGATGCTCGCGACGGTGGCGCCGAAGGCCGAGGCGTCGGCCGCGAACTGCTCCTACCGGTGGTACGTGTGCTACTGCTCGCGAGGGGTGATCTACCGGAAGAAGTGCATGTACGGCTGCTCGGGCGTGCCCGACCACTGCTACTCGTGCACGGCGTCCGGCGCCTGCTGACGGCGCACCCCCGATGGTTCCCCTCCTCGTCGGCCTCCAGTCGCTGGTGGCCGTCGTCTTCACCGTCTCGGCGGTGAGCAAGGCGCGTTCGGCGGCCGCGTACGCGGAGTTCGCCGCCGACGTCCGCAGGCTCGTACCGGCCGGTCCGCCTCGTGTGCTGGCCGGTACGGTCGTCGCGGGCGAGGCGGCCGTCCCGGTGCTGCTCGCCGTGCCCGGCACGGCCCCGGCCGGGTTCGCGGTCGCCGTCCTGCTGCTGGCCGGGTTCACGGCCGCGATCCTGGGGGCGCTGCGGCGCGGCGAGACCGCGCCGTGCCGCTGCTTCGGGACGTCCGGTGCGCGGCTCGGCCGCGGCCATGTCGTACG
>NZ_MKJY01000335.1 GCF_001942465.1 Actinomadura sp. CNU-125 | reverse complement strand
TTCGTCCACGCGTTCGCGCCGCCGCCGCGGCTGCTGGTGTTCGGCGCGATCGACTTCGCGGCGGCGGTCGCGCGGATCGGCCGGTTCCTCGGGTACCGGGTGACGGTGTGCGACGCGCGTCCGGTGTTCGCGACGCCGAAGCGGTTCCCGGACGCCGACGAGGTGATCGTCCGGTGGCCGCACCGGTACCTCGCGGAGGAGACCGTGGACGAGCGCACGGCGATCTGCGTCCTGACGCACGACCCGAAGTTCGACGTGCCGCTGCTGGAGATCGCGCTGCGCACGGAGGCGGGGTACGTCGGGGCGATGGGGTCGCGGCGCACGCACGACGACCGGCTGGCGCGGCTGCGCGAGGCCGGGCTGGGCGAGGACGAGCTGGCGCGGCTGCGCTCGCCGATCGGGCTGGACCTCGGCGCCCGGACGCCGGAGGAGACGGCGGTGTCGATCGCGGCGGAGCTGGTGCAGCTGCGCTGGGGCGGGTCGGGGCGGCCGCTGACCGAGACCGGCGGCCGGATCCACGGGCCGCACGATGACGGCCGGTGAGGCGCCCCCGGCCGGGCTGCTGCTCGCGGCCGGGGAGGGACGCCGGTTCGGCCGTCCGAAGGCGCTGCTGGAACTGGACGGCGAGCGGCTCGTCGACCGGGGCGTGCGGATGCTGCGCGACGCGGGCTGCGCGCCGGTGCTCGTGGTGTCGGGCGCCGCTCCGCTGGAGGCGGCCGGTGCGGTCGTCGTGCCGAACCCGGACTGGCGGGAGGGCATGGGGTCGTCGCTGCGGGCCGGGCTGGCCGCGCTGCCGCCCGGCTGCCCGGCGGTGCTGGTGGCGCTCGCCGACCAGCCCGGGGTGACGGCGGAGGCGGCCGGCCGGCTGATCGCCGCGTACGAGGACGGCGCGCGGATCGTCGGCGGCGACCTACGGGGGCGCGCCGCGCAACCCGGTTCTGCTGGCGGCCGAGCATGTCGCGGCGGCCGCCCGGTCGGCGGTGGGCGACCGGGGAGCGCGGGCGTTCCTGCGTTCCCGCCCCGACCTCGTGACGCCCGTGCCGTGCGACGGCGTCGCGCTGCCCGACGACATCGACACGCCGGACGACCTGGCGGCGTTCATTCGGCGCGGGGCCGGGTGACCGCCTCCTCGTAGGTCAGCAGGGTGTCGATGAACATCCGGCGCTGTGCGGGGGAGAGGGGCGCGAGCGCGGTGCGCCAGGCGCCGGCGCTCTGCCCCAGCCAGCCGTTGATCGCCGGGAGGTGTTCCGCGGTGACGCTGACGATGGTGCGGCGCCGGTCGTCGGGGTCCTCGCGGCGGCCGAGGATGCCCTGCCGGCTGAGGTCGCCGACCATGAGGCTCACGGTCGCGGGGGTCACGTCGAGCCGCTCCGCGAGCGCGTTGACGCCCATCGGGCCGTCGAACAGCAGGTAGGCCAGCAGCGACAGGTGCCGCGGCGCCAGGTCGAAGCCGGCCAGTTCGGGCGGCACCTTGATCCGTTTGGTGATGCCGACCAGGCGCGGCATCAGCAGGAGCATCGTGCGCACGCCGTCGTCGAGCTCGGGGCCCGTGCTCTCCTCGGTTGACATACCTATGCTTCCAAAATAGTTTTGCCCTATAAATATCTTTGCTCGCAAAGCAAAGTATCTCTGCCGTCGACAGGATAGGAGTCCGTGCGGTGAACGACTGGAACCGGCCGATCATCGAGGAGTTCCGGGCGAACGGCGGCCGGGTCGGCGGTCCCTTCGAGGGCGCCGACCTGCTGCTGATGACCAGTACCGGCGCCAAGAGCGGCGCGCGGCACGTGACGCCGCTCGGGTACATGGCGGAGGACGGCCTGCTGTTCGTGTTCGCCTCCAACGCCGGGGCGCCGAACGACCCGGCGTGGTACCGCAACGTCCGCGCCGACCCGCGCGTCACCGTGGAGATCGGCACCGAGGCGTTCGACGGCGTCGCGATACCCGTCGAGGGCGCCGAGCGCGACCGCCTCTACACGCTGCAGGGCGAGCGGGTCCCGCCCTACGCCGAGTACCAGCGGCAGACCGACCGGCCGATCCCGGTCGTCGCGCTGCACCGCGCGTCCGAGCAGGGACGCGGGCGGGCCGTCGGCGACGAGCTAGTGAAGATCCACGAAGATCTGCGCGGGCGGATGGCGGAGCTGCGCACGGAGGTGCTCGCCGTGCTGGACGGCCGCACCCCGCCCGCCCCCGACCTCGGCCGGCAACTGCGCGAGCACTGCGTCGCGTTCTGCGACGTCCTCGGCGAGCACCACGACGGCGAGGAGACGCAGGGCTTCCCCGGCCTCGCCGCACGCTTCCCGGGCCTCGCGCCCGTCATCGACCGGCTCCGCGACGAGCACGCCCGCATCTCCGGAACGCGCCGCGCCCTGGCCGAACTGGTCGAGGACGCGGGCTCCCGCGACCCCGGGCACGTCCGCGCGGAACTGGACCGCATGACGGCCGAACTCGACGCCCACTTCGCCTACGAGGAGACGGAACTCCGCGGCGTCCTCAACGTGATCGGCCACCTGTGGCGGGCGGCCCCGCCGCGGTCGGCCGAGCGCGGGACCACCGCCGGTTAGCCGAGCGGCGGGACGGCGGACTCGTCGATGGCACCGCAGTCGACGGCGCGGCGGAGCCGGTCGGTCAGCGGCCGGATCGCCGCCGGTTCGTCGCGCCCCCCGGACCTTTCCCGCCACGCGCGCACCTGCGCGATGACGTCGTCCAGGCCCGTCAGGTGGTAGCCGTACACGACGGCGTAGCGGCTGGGCAGGTGCGCGGGGTGCAGGTCCCAGCCCTGGTGGAAGCCGTGCCGCAGCGAGTGCCGGACGTCCGCGGCGTGCACCGCCCACGCGGCGTTGACCTCGTCGGGGCCGTCGTCGCGCGGGACGGCGCCGGTGGCGCCGTCCGACAGCCGCACCCCGCTTCCGGCGAACCCGACCTGCATGACGTGCCGGGCGAAGTCGCAGGCCGGATGGTCGAGGCGCTGCTCGTCCGGGGGCAGCCCGATGGCGGCGGTGTGGCCGGCCACCTCGAAGTGCGCGCCGGTCAGCCGGCCCGCGGCCGCCCGGACGATCGCGGGCGCGGCGACCCGCCCCTCGCCGTCGAAGAACGACTCGGGCGTCTCCAGCTGGACGTCGAACCGCAGGATCCCGGCGGGCAGCCCGAGGGACGTCTCCAGCCGCTCCAGGTACTCGGTGAACAGCGCGACGTGCTCGGCGGCGATCACCTTCGGGAACGTGATCGTGAACCCGCCGGGCAGCCGCCCGAGCCGGTCGCGCAGCGCGGTGAGGAACCCGTCGATCGTCCGCATCGCCCGCTCGTGACCGCCGTCGGCGAACGACTTGACCCGCAGCCCCCAGTAGTGGGGGAGCCCCTTCACCTCGTACGCGGCGGCCACGGCCTCGACGACCCGGGCGACGTGCGCGTCCTCCTCGGCGTCGGGGCGGGTGCCGTAGCCGTCCCCGAAGTCGATCCGGACGTCTTCGAGCGGTTCGGCGGCGAGCTTGGCGGCGACGCGTTCGCGGACCCGTCCCGCGACCTCCGGGTCGAGGCCGAACGCGGCGCCGAACGACCCGTCGCCGGGGGTGTGGGTGTTGAGCAGGCGCAGCGCCTCGGCGCCGAAGTCGGCGGGCGTCGAGGCGGCGAACCGGTCGGCGGGGACGTGCACGGTGTGCACCGGCGTGCGCCCGTCGGCGCCGCCGGGCAGGCGTTCGCGGTGCTCGTCGCGGACGGCGGTGATGCGGGCGGACAGGTCATCGAGCGAGGCGGAGCTGAGGTTCACCCGGCCATGATCCCCCAAGATCCGGAGAATGTGGCGCCGGGCGCGAGATCGATCACCCCCTCGCCGGACGCGAACGCGTTCGGCGGGCAGGTCATCGGCTCGACGCCGAGCCCGGCGCGCGGCTCGGGCGCGTGGTCGCCGGTGTAGATCTGCAACCAGGGGTGCCTCTCGTCGGACCAGAGCCGCACCGACCGGCCGCCGCCGCCGAGCGTCGCCCAGCAGCGCCCGGCGGAGTCCCGCGCGAGACCGGTGTAGGCGGTGTCGATCTTCCGGTCGCCGAGTTCGGGTCCCCCGCGCAGGTCCCAGTGGGTGCCCGCGACGTCCTTCGCGGGCCCGAACGGGATCATCCGGTCGTCGACCGGGACGTACCGGGCCGCGTCGAGCGTCACGGTGCAGCGGTCGAGCGGCTCGCCGACGGTGAGGTACGGGTGGGCGCCGTGCCCGTAGGGGGCGGCGACCGTCCCCGGGTTGTGCGCGCTCATCCGGACGGTCAGGCCCGCCTCGGCGTCCAGGACGTACTCGGCTTCGAGGTCGAGGCGGAACGGGTAGCCGCCCGACCCGAGCAGCCGGTGCGTCAGCCGCACCCGGTGCGGTTCGTGCTCGGCGGCCGTCCAGGGCGACCACCGGACGAGCCCGTGGATCGCGCAGTCGTTCTCCGGCTCGGACAGATCGAGCCGGTACGGCTTCCCGCCGTACTCGTACCGGCCGCGGTCGACGCGGTTCGGCCACGGGACCAGCAGGTTGCCGAACGCCGCCGGGGCCGGCTCGTCCGCGCCGTGGGTCAGCACGAGCGGCCGCTCGTCCCCGTCGCCGGTGCGCAGGGCCAGCTCCCGCAGGCTCGCGCCCGACTCGGTGACGACGGCCCGGTACGGCCCGGCGGCGAGCGCGTACTGCGCCCCGGTGATCATTTCGGTCATACCCGGACGTTACCCCAGCGCAAGCCCCGCACACGGCGCCCGCCCGGCGCGCCGGTCCGGTTCCGTCGGCCCGGTTCGACCGGCCCGGTTCAGCCCGCCCGGTTCAGCCAGCGCGGACCGGTCAGCGAGATCGCCGCGCGGCATCCGGCGAGCAGCCCGTGCGCCAGGTCGGTGCCGGAGGTGTGGCCGACGGCCAGCAGCCGCCGCACCGCCGGGCCGGGCGGCTCCGCCCCGGCGGTGCAGCGGCAGCACCGCGCCCG
>NZ_MKJY01000334.1 GCF_001942465.1 Actinomadura sp. CNU-125 | reverse complement strand
GCCTCCATCGCGACCACGTCCGGGTGCCGATGCGCCAGGGACGGGTCGTCCAGGAACAGCTCGAAGTCGCTCTCCAGCGTGATCAGCCGCTCGGTCGCGGGAACTTCACCCGCGAGCGCCCGCACCAACGTGGTCTTGCCGGTGTTGACCTCCCCGCACACGATGATGTTTCGACGCGCCCGCACCGCCGCCGACAAGAACTCCCGCAGCGGCGGCGACAGGGTTCCGCGGTCGGTGAGCTGCTCCAGCGTGATGTCGACCAGACGGTGAACCCGGATCGCCAGATGCGGACGCCGCGACACCCACCCCACGACCGCCAGCCGCACCCCGCCCGGCAGGGCAACGTCCAGTAGCGGGGACGCGTGCGAGAACTCCCGGCCGGTGTTGCCGCGCCGCGCGAGCAACTGCACCCATTCGATGAGATCCTCGTCGGTTTCTGCGACGGCGGGACCCGCTTCCTTCACCCCGCTGGTGTAGGTCACCCACGTTTCGCGGCAGCCGTTGACGACGATGTTTTCCACGTCCGCGCTGTCCAGGAACGGCTGCAACGGCCCGAGCCCGAACCGGCGATCGAACACCAGCCGCGCCACCTGCCGCTGCACCTCGACCGGAACCGTCCGCCCCGCCGACATCTGCTCGTGCGCCCACACCTGCACCTGCGCCTCGATCAGATGCCACGCGCGCGCCCGGTCCACGTCGTCGGTCAGGACGTCCGCGAGCTGCGACGACACCTCGCGCACGGCGGCCCATCCGTCCACGCTGGAAGCGCGCGGGACAACGACGGTTTCGGGCCGCGATGGGGGCGAAGGCGCCCATCCTGTTTGCTTCATCGCCGCACCTTCCCGGCCGCTCGAATCGGCACCCGTGGCCGGGGAACCTGTTCCGCTTCAGCCACCACCGGTTCAGTGATGGCGGTGCGGACGCGGCGTCCGAGGGACTCCAGCGAGCGCATCAGCAACGACGTCCGGAACGTCATCCGCGGCCTCGCACCGTCCGACAACACCCGCGCATCACCGGGAGAGAACGCGGGCTCGCCCAGCACCGGAAGCCTCAGCACGCGCTCGACCTCCGCTGCGCTGTACGGGCCGTCCGGCACCAGACACAACGCCAACCGGTCGGGTGCCAGACCGCGCAGCACCTCAAGGCGAGGCGTCGCCGCGTCGACCTGCGCCAACGTGGGCTTGAGGACCATGACCACCAGGTCGGAGGCATCGAGCAACGCCACCGGCGTCTCCACGCCGCCCACACGTCCCAGGTCCGCGAGCACATCACCGTCGCGCGCCGTGAACGCTTTGGCCAGTGGCTCCCACAATCCCGCGAGCTGAGAAGCGTTCCGAGGATCACGAACTCCGTGCAACAGGCCCACACGCCCGTCTTCGGAGATCGGGACCACATACTCCTCCAGCGGCAACTCGGTACCCGAGGCCGGGGAAGTCCGCGTTGCGAGACCGAGCATGCCCGGGCCGGCGGGTTCGCGGAGCCGGTCGGCCATGAACCCAGGAAGGACGCGACGTCCCGCCGGATCGCATTCGGCCAGCAGCACCCGGCGCGGCCACGTCAGCGCCAGGCCCAACGCGGTCGTCGTCACCCCTGGCGATCCACCAGGCGAGACCAGACAGCACAACGCCACCGTTCAGCCCCGCCTCTCCGTCACCACCAGCACGACGAGCCCGGCCGCCGCGCGCCGCGCCACCATGCTGCTGTCGGCATCGGCCACCAGCAGCGACGCGCTGACGGTCCCCTGAGCGTCCGGGACGCTCACCTGATCGACGACCGCCTCGACATCACGCGGCACGACCGACTGGCCGCCTTGTGCACCGGTTCCGGCAGCCGGTGCTTGTTCACCCACCGTGAAGACCACTCGCACCCGCCAGCCGGGCCCCAACCCCGGCGGAACCTCGCCCGCCTTCAACGGAACGGTCACCAGCGCCTGTCCCTGCTGCGGGGTCCGCCCCGACGTGAGCTGCGACGCCGCCACCAGCGTCCCTCCCCGTAGGTGGATCGCGGCGCGGCGGCCGACGACGTCCTCAAGTTGACGTTCCGGCACCGTCGGCACACCCGAGTCCACCGCCACCCTGGCCACGGCCAAGTCGGCTCGCTCTAGCTTGTGCCCCGCCGCCACATCGCGGGCCAGCCGCAGGACCGCTACCCGCTCGCTGGACGAACGGAACAGATACACGTTCGTCAGCACCGCGAACGCCAGCAGCATCGCCCCCGCCGCCGTCCAGCCGGGACGGCGCTGCCTCACCAAACGCCCCGATGCGGGCGACGTCGTCCGGGCGTGCCCCTTGGAGGCTCCGCTCGACGGCACCCGCGCCGCGGCCGTCTTCCCGTCCGTTCTCATGGTCTCCCCTGCCCATAGAGTGCCTGCGCCTCGGCCACGCGCAGCCGGAACGTCGTCGAACGGCTTAGCGGCGGCAGTGCGCCGCCCGAACCATCCGATCCCCGCCAAGTCCCGCCCCACAGGACCGTCACCCGCACCCGGTACGCGCCACCCCGCTCCTGCGCCGATGACCGCAGGTAGGTGTAGGAGCAGTCCGTCCGCTGTGCGGCCACAGGCTTGGACCGGTCATAGGCCACACCCGGCCCCGGACACCGGACCGTCTGCCGTCCCTCACCCGGCTTGATCGTCATCCGCTGCGGGACGGCGGTCACCTCGACCCACACTCCGCCGGCCGATGCCCGCCCGCTCAATGACCTCCAGTTCGTCACCCAGAACCACTCCGGCACCCCCACCAGACCGCCCTTATGGCGCGGCGGAGCCGTCCGCACCTGCGGAGCGGGTATGGGCAACCGCGCCCATTCGGCCATTGCCACATCCGCAGGCGTCACCCTCGGACCCCGGCCCTCGCTCCGTACGGGGGCGCAAACCTGAACGTCGTTCCCCGCGGTTTTGCACTCGTGGGGGGCCAGGGCCTGAACCTCGTCCCTGTCCGGAGGGGCGTCGTGATCGGGTGAACCTTGAGAGCCGTTCATTGGCCCGACCGGCTTGCCGTCTTCCTTCGCGCCGAACAAGTAGTTGAACCTGTTGGTGATCGGCGGCACCGGGTCCTGCGGCGGTGGTGCAGCCGCAACTGAGGACAAAGAAGCCGCCGTGCCGAGGACGAATGCCAGCGTGGTGCTCGTCATGGCGGTCAGCAGCCTTCGCCCAGAGAGACCATCTTGGAGACGCGCCACCGCCCGTCAGCGGCCTTGGACAGGTATGCCTTGACTTTCTCCTCTTTCACTCCCCGATTCATCTTCTTGTGAGAGTGAGATTTCATTAGCCCGGATTTGCTGCCGTCCTGGCAGCCCAGCACAACCGCTTCATTGTCACCCACTTGAACACTCTTCACGTAACCGACCGTTTTGCCATATGACGTGACTCCCTGTGTCTTCATTTCTTCGATTTGCTTAAGAACCCGGGATAGTTGCGGGTCGGTCATGTGGGCCGCGAGTTGCTGCTTTCGGGAATCCACTGGCAAGGAGTCAGCGTGATCGAGAATCGCAAAAAACTGAGCATAGGCATGTTTGATCGCCTCGACATCGGGGTTCGGTGCCGAAGCCGACGGTCGGTCGCTCTCCGATGGCAAGGGAACGGCGGCGCCTTCACCAGTGCACCCAGTCGATAGCAGTGCGGTCGCGACGGTCATTCGAACGGTGATCTTGGAGACGGTCGATCGACACCTGAACACGGTGACCTCCTCGGATCGCTGACTGCCATTCGCACGCGTTGGCCATTCACCGGCGCCGACGCTGCGCGGTGCGATGCTAGGGGCGTGGCGATAATCTTGCCCATCCCGACGAGGAAAATCACCGTACAAGCACGACCAAGCCGTCCCCATCCGACGCCGGTTTGCCGCACTTGCCGGGGATGTAAACTTAATACCGGACGGTGTATTTATGGCGGCTGAATGCGAGGTGTTCCCCGCTAGGGACGCCTCCCGCGCAGTTCGCCGTCGCGGATCGCGGCGAGCATCCGTGTTTCGGCGCGGTGGCGCCGTTTGTAGAGCGTCTTGGTTGCTGTTCCTTGCCGCCGGGCGACGTGCTGGATGGTGAGGCCGTCCAGTCGGGTGGCGATGATCAGCTCGGCGTCGGCGGCGGTGATGATGCTCGCCTGTGCGGCTTGCAGCAGCAGTTCGACGGGGGCGGGTTCGTGTGATGCCGGTGGTGCGGGCAGTTCTCGGGGGTCGCGGGCCGTGGGGTGCAGCTCGCGGCTGCGGGCTCGCATTGCGCCTTTGCGGGCCCAGAAGATCAGCCGCGCGGCGATGTTGGGGCGGTCGGTGTCGATGCGGGGTAGCTGGGCGACGAACTCGGTGAGCAGTTCGGAGACGATGTCGTCGGCGTGCCGGGACGGGGTGGTCCGCACGATGCGGGCCGCGGCGTTCTTCAGGCCGGGCATGGCCACGCCGACGCAGCCGATCACCCAGGCCGGGTCGCTGCTGCGGGCCCGTCGGACGAGTTGTGTCCATACGGCGTCCTTGGCAGGGTCGTCGATGCCGGGGGCGAGCAGCAGTTCCCGCAGTTCGTGCAGGTCGATCGGCCGTTGGGGCAGGTGGCCGCCGGTGGTGGTCCGCCCGTCGATGGCCAGCGGGTCCGGCCCGGTGGTGAGCAACTGGAAAGACCGTTCGGCGACGGTGAGCGCGTGGCCGATGCTCTGAGCGCGGGCTGTGCGGCTGGTGGTGTGGTCGGTCATCTGAGCCTCCTTGCGGGTCACCGGTCGCTGCTTGGGGCCACCGGTCGGGTGATGCCGTCAGGTATGGCTCATGGCGCGAACACCGGATGGACACATCGGCGGCGAACAGAGTGTTCGCGACCGAGGTGGCCGTGTTCGAAATCCCGTTGACCTGCGCAAACAGGCGAACAGGGTTCGCTGGAGCGCGGACGGCAAAGCGCGGGCATGTGTTCGGAACGCCGTCGACCTGCACCTTCGGCCGGCGCAGGATTTCCGGGTCCGGGTT
>NZ_MKJY01000333.1 GCF_001942465.1 Actinomadura sp. CNU-125 | reverse complement strand
TGCTGCGGCCCTGGGTCGCCGCCCCCGGCTTGAGCCCCTACCGGACCGAGTCCGGGCGGCGCCGCCGCCGACGGCGAGGTCGCCGTCACCCGGCACCTCGCCGAGGCCGGACGCCTCGATGCCGGCGACACCGTCACCGTCGGGCTGCCGCGGCACACCCGGACGATGAAGATCGTGGGCGTGGTGAGCGTGCGGGGGCGCGGCGCGTCGCCTCGGGCGACCTGCTGCTCGCGGCGCCCGAGACGGTGCGCCGCGCCGCCGGGCTCCCCGCCGGCACGTGGCAGAGCGTCTGGGTGAAGGCACGGCCGGGCGTCCCGGCCGACCGGCTCCGCGACGAACTGGAACGGACCCTCGGCGGCGCCGCCACCGTCCGCGTAGCGGGCGAGGTCCGCGACGCCCAGGCCGCCGGACCGGCGGGACGGGGCGCGGAGATCGGCGGCGGCATCGGCATGCTCACCGGCGTCGCGACGTTCGTCGGGCTGTTCGTGGTCGCCGGCGCCTTCGGCGGGCTGCTCCGCCAACGCACCCGCCGCCTCGCCCTGCTTGGCGCGATCGGCGCCACGCCCGCGCAGATCAAAGCGCTGATCAGGCTGGAAGCCCTGGCGCTGGGCCTGCCCGCCTCGCTCGGCGGGGCGGTGCTGAGCGGCACGGTCGCCGACATCCTGATCCGGCCGGCGCGCTCGTCGGAAGTCTCGGAACGCTGCTGAACGGCGAGGCCGGACGGCTCGCGCGGGCCACCATCACCCGCAGCCCGCAGCGGGTGTCGGCGGCCGCCTCCTCGCTGATGCTCGGCGTCGCCCTGGCCGCCACCGCCGTCATCATCACGATCTCGGCCAACGACCGCTTCGACGAGGCGAGCACGCAGGTCATGCGAGCCGACCACGCGGTGACCACCACCGACCGCACCCCCGACGGGCTACGCCCGCTGCCCCGCGACCTCGCCGGGAGAATCGCCCCCGTCCCCGGCGTGACACGGGCGTCCGCCCTCACCACGACCGACGTCAGGCTGGTGTCGCCGCCGCCGCGCCCCCGCACCCCCGACCAAAAGCCCGGCCCCCTGCACCTGGCCGTCACGGGGGCCGACCAGCACACCCTCCCCGAGGTGCTGGAGCTGGGCGGCGGCCTCCCGGCGCTCGCGCCCGGTGAGATCGGCCTGCCCTCCGCCGTGATGGAGGCCCACGGCCTCAAGCCCGGCGGGCGGATCGTCGTGCGCGGCAGGCACGGCGACATCACGCTCACCATCGCCGGCGCGTACCACGACCCCTCCCACCTGTTCGCCGACCAGGGCCTGCGAACGGGCCGTCGCGGGCATTCCCGGCGCGGAGGTGCTGGACCGCACGGGTTACGCGCGCCTGGCATCCGCGACGTTCGCCGAGGGCACCACCGTCATCTACGGGTTCATCGCCATGACGCTCCTCCTCGCCCTGTTCGGCACGGCCACCACCGTGTCGATGAGCGTCACCGAACGCAGGCGCGAGTTCGGGCTGCTCGGCGCCGTCGGCACCACCGGCCGGCAGATCCGCGCCATCGTGCGCTGGGAGGCCACGACCGTCGTCGTCCTGGGCACCCTGCTCGGCCTCGGCGTCGCCGTGGGCACCGTCGGCCTGATCCACCTGGCCACCGGCAGCTCGTTCATCCGGCCCGACGCGCCCTGGTGGGTCTACGCCCTGATCACCGCGGGCGCCGCGGCCGTGACCCTGACCACCTCCGCCCTGCCCGCCCGACGAGCGTCCTCCGTCCCCGTGCTGGAAGCGGCCGAGGCCGAATGACCCGCCGACGCGCGGCCCGGCCCTTCGGATCGTCCTGATGATCGCCGCGTTCGCCGTCCCGGTGCCTTCGCGCGGCGGATGCGGTCGCGGCGACGCCGTCGGGCGAGACCGGCTGGAGGCATTACCCGTCCCTGGCGCTGCCGCCGATCCTGCGGGTGACGCTCGCGCACATCGTCGAGCACGGATTCGACGCGACCAGCGTCCGGACGATCGCGCGCGAGGTCGGGGTGACGGTGCCCGCGCTCCCACCACTACGAGAACAAGCAGGCCGTGCTGGCCGCCCTGTTCGACCACGCCATGTCCGTCGTCACGGCGCATGTCGATCGCTGAGCAACGTCTGATAGGAACGACCGGAGCGCACCCGAAAGGCGACATTCCACGTGGACACCAAGCGCACCGACCAGCCCCATCTCGCCCGGCGATCGCACTGGACGAACCATCTGGAGCGGCACGCCGCGACCCTCGGCGACCGCGCGGCGATCCGGTTCGACGGGTCGACCACGACGTGGGTGCAGCTGCGGGACCGCGTCCACGCGCTGGCGCAGGGGCTCTCGGCCCGCGGCGTCGGGTTCGGCGACCGGGTCGCGCTCGTCACGGGGAACCGGCCCGAGTTCGTCGAGATCGTCCTCGCCGCGAACCTGCTCGGCGCGATCGCGGTGCCGATCAACTTCCGTCTCACCGGTCCCGAGGCGGCCTACATCCTCGCCGACTCCGGCGCGAAGATCGCCGTCGGGGACGAACTGGGGGCACCGATCATCGCCGCCGCCTTGAAGGAGAGCGGCGAAGCCCCCCTGACGGTCGCCATCGGAGCCCGCTGCGAGGGCTTCGAACCCTATTCCGCATTGCTCGGCGAGACCCGGCCCGCCGCCCCGATGCCGGACGTCCCGGAGGACGCTCCGGCACTCATCATGTACACGTCCGGAACCACCGGAAGTCCCAAGGGCGCGGTACTGACCCACCTCAACCTGCAGGCGCAGGCGCTGACGCTGATGCGCAGCTTCCAGTACGTCGACGAGGACGAGGTCGGCCTGATCGCCTCGCCGCTGTTCCACATCGCCGCGGTCGGGACGATCGCCCCCCTGCTCTTCGTCGGCGGCACCATCGTGATCCATCCGACCCGGCCGTTCGTCGCGGGCGAGATCTTGGACGTGCTCGAAAGCGAAGCCGTCACCAGCGTCTTCCTCGTCCCCACCCAGTGGCAGGCGCTGTGCGGCGAGCCCGGCGTCGCCGACCGCGACCTCGGACGGCTGCGCGTCCTCGGCTGGGGCGCCGCGCCCGCGACCGACGTCCTGCTGCGCCGGATGGCCGACACCTTCCCCGCCGCGATGAACGTCGCGTTCTTCGGCCAGACCGAGATGTCGCCGATCACCTGCGTCCTGCACGGCAAGGACGCGATCCGCAAGCTCGGCTCGGTCGGCCGCCCCGTCGCCACCGTCACGGTCCGCGTGGTCGACGCGGACATGGCGGACGTGGCGCCGGGGGAGGTCGGCGAGATCGTCTACCGCGGTCCCGGAATGATGCTCGGCTACTGGAACGACCCGGAAGCGACGGCCGAGGCATTCCGGGGCGGCTGGTTCCACTCCGGCGACCTCGTCCGCGTGGACGAGGAGGGATTCGTCTCCATCGTCGACCGGGCCAAGGACATGATCATTTCGGGCGGGGAGAACATCTACTGCGCCGAGGTCGAGAACGTCCTCGCCGACCACCCCGACGTCGCCGAGGTCGCGCTCGTCGGCAGTCCCGATCCCGTCTGGGGCGAGACGCCGATCGCCTTCGCCGTCCTCCGCGACACCGCCGCCTCCCTCGACATCGCCGACCTCCGCGAGTGGGCGTCGGCCTCGCTGGCGAAGTACAAGCTGCCGACCGGGCTGCGCATCGTCGAAGCCCTCCCCCGCAACGCGTCCGGCATGGTCCTCAAGAACACGCTGCGCGAGCAGGCCGGATCCGCCTGAGACGAGTCGCGGCGGCCTCGCCGCTTCACGGACCGGTGCCCAGAAGTCCTCCGGGGCTCCGTTCCCGACCTGGGTCGCGTGCGGCGACGAGCGGACCGTGGCCCGGTCAGACGAATCTCTCTCGGAGTTCCACCTTGCGCACCTTGCCGGTGGCGGCCGCTCTGGGGAGGGCATCGACGAATTCGAGCCGTTCCGGCCAGAAGAACGCGGTCATCCCGGCGTCGCGGAGCAGCGCCCGTACGTCCCGCAGCCCGATCCGGTCGTCCGCCGGGGCGGGACGGACGACCGCGCAGATCGTCTGGTCGGCGCCGCCGAGGACCGGGAGCCCGATCACCGCGGCCTCGTCGACGGCGGGGTGCCGGGCGAGGATCTCCTCCATCTCGGTGGTCGGCACGAAGAACCCGTTCCGGAAGACGGTGTCCTTGGCGCGGCCGGTGATGCGGATGCCGCCGCGCCCGTCGTGGCGGGCCAGATCGCCGGTGTCGAACCAGCCGTCCTCGTCGCAGAACGACGCGTACAGTTCCTCCCGCCGCAGGTAGCCCAGGCATTGGGCGGGGCCGCGCACCCACAGCACGCCGGTCTCCTCCCGGCCGGGGAGCGGGTCGATGCGGAACTCCATGTCGGCGATGGGGCTGCCGTCGCTGTGCGCCGCCCAGTCCGCCGGGTCGTCCGGGCGGCTGATCGTGACCGCGCCGTTCTCGGACATGCCCCACAGCGAGAACAGCGGCCGCCCGAACGCCTCGCCGGCCTCCCGGACGAGCGGTGCCGGGATCGGCGCGGACCCGCCGACCACCCGGCGCAGCGCGCCGAGGTCGCGCGGCTCGGCGCGCTGGGCGTCCACGAGGGGGCGCAGGAAGTGCGGCGGGGCGTACAGGTAGGTGACCTCGTGATCCGCGACGAGGTCCGCCATGGCGGCGCCGTCGGTGGAGTCCTGGAAGACCGCGGTGCCGCCGAGCGCGAGCGGCAGCAGCATCCCGCGCACGAACCCGGTGTAGTGGGTGTAGGACGCGACCATGGTCACGATGTCCGTGCCGTCCAGGTCGAAGACCTCGGCCTCGCCGCGGATCGGCGCGTACAGGGTGTTCTGGCTGTGCAGGACGCCCTTGGGTTCACCGGTGGTACCCGAGGTGAAGAGGATCAGGTACGGCTCGTCCGGGCCGAGTTCCCGGCCTCGGAGATCCGCCTCGCGCGTCTTCTCCCACGGGGTGTCGAAGAAGAACTCGTGCAGGTCGTGGACGCCCGGGGTTTTCCGTTCGCCCGACACCACGACGTGTTCCAGCGACGGCAGTTCGGCGGCGAGCCGCAGGCCGAGCGCGCCCGGCGCCTCCCCGCCGAACTCGGCGAGGGTGACGAAGACCCGCGATTCCGTCAGGCGGAGGTAGGCCGCCAACTCCCGTTCCCGGTAGACCGGGAGGAGCGGGCAGATCCGCGCCCCGGCGCGCAGGCAGCCCAGCGCGAGCACGGCCAGTTCCCAGCCGTTGGTGAGCTGGACGGCGACGGTGTCGCCGGGGCGCACGCCCAGTTCGATCAGGGCCCCGGCGCAGCGGTCGGTCAGCAGGCCGAGCTCGGCGTAGTCGAGCGTGCGGTCCCCCGCGCCGGTACGGCGGGCGACGACCGCGGCCTTGCCCGGGTGTTCCCGCGTGTGCCGCCGCAGGTCGTCGAGGAAGGTCTCGTCCCGCCACCAGCCGCGCCGCCGGTACTCCTCGGACATCCCGTACCTCCATGGTTCGCCTCGAACGTCGGATTCGGTCGCCGCGCCCCGCGGCATCAGGCCGTGGAGAAGTGGCAGGACGACCGGGCCGTGTCGCGCTCCCACGCGTCGCGGTCGCGGATGTAGAGGGGGTCGCGGGCCTCCACCGACAGCACCGTCATCCCGGTCCGGTCGAGCCGGTAGGTGATCCGGCCGGTCACCCGCTCGGCGACGCTCATGACGAACGCCTGGGCGGCCGCCCGGAGGGAGCCGAACCAGCGGCCCTCGATCGCCTCCCTGGTCCACGCCTGCTCCAGTGACAGCTTCTCCCGCATGGTCTCGGCGGGCACGGTGGCGCTCTCCAGTTGCCGGTAGGCGTGGAGCAGCAGGCAGGCGGCGGGCATCTCCCGGACCTCCAGGACCTTCTCGCCGCTGTCGATGTGCTCCAGGCCCGAATAGCGGCCGAGGCCGTAGCGGCCCGCCCGGAGGTTGAGCGCCCCGATCAGCTCGCACAGCCCGGCCGGCTTCCCGTCCAGGGCGACCGGCCGGCCGCCCGCGAAGTCGATCACCACCTTCTCCGGACGTTCCGGCGGCGCGGCGGACGTCCAGGTGTAGAGGTCTTCGGGGACCGGGAACCATTCGGGGTCGTCCAGGAGGCCGGACTCGAACTCCCTGCACCACAGGTTGGAATCCCCGCTGTGCGAGCGGTCCGCGAAATGCGGGAAGCCGGCCTCCTTCAGCGCGGCCCGTTTGTCGTCGCGGCCGATCGCTCGAGTTCGTACGGGCTGCCGAAATACCCGTCGAAGCCGAGCGCGGCGATCGAGGTGTTCAACCTCCGCAGGCTGTTCTGCGACCTGTTCGCGGTGTGCAGCACGACCCGCGCGCCGATCTCTCCGGCGAGTTCCACCGCCGCGCGCGCGAGCAGCGGGCGGCTCAGCGAGGAACTGACGGGGTGCATGCCGAGATAGGACGCCTGCGCGGCTATGGCGGGCGCCACGAATTCGTCGGCGAAGACCGTCGCGTGGTCGGCGAGCACGTGCCGGGCTCCGAGCCGCGCCGCCCCGGCGGCGCCGTCGGTGTACTCGGCGTCGCCGCCCAGGCCGACCGACAGCGCGTACACCTCCAGGTCGGGGTGGCGGCTGAGCCGCCACAGCAGATAGAAACTGTCCAGCCCGCCGCTGAACAGCGTCACGACCCGCCCGCCGTTCCGGGCCACCGCCTCAATGTGATCGAATTCGCGGACGCATTTCTTGGTCCACACATCAAACCTCCGGAGCGGGACGTTCCGATGTACTTGCCGGGGACGACCTGGGGGTGCGGTCAGTTGACCTGGCGGTCCATTCCCGCCCAGTGCGGCTCGCGGAGTTCGCGTTTGAGGACCTTCCCGGTGGTCGACAGGGGGAGGGCGTCGACGAACTCGCAACTGGTGGGAGTCTTCCAGGCGATCAACGGCTCGCAGTGCCGCCGGATGTCCTCCTCGCTCGCGGTACGGCCGTGCTTGAGCACGATGACCGCGTGCACCTTCTCGCCCGGCTTGTCGTCGGGGACGCCGATCACCGCGACGGCGGCCACGGCGGGATGGGCCGCGATCGCCTGCTCCACCTCGGTGGAGTAGACGTTCCAGCCGTCCACGTTGATCACGTCCTTGATCCGGTCGACGATGAAGACGTAGCCGTCGTCGTCCAGGTATCCGCCGTCGCCGGTGCGGACCCACCCGTCCCGGACGGTCCGCGCGGTCTCCTCGGGCTTGTTCAGGTAGCCGAGCATCATCGCGCCGGTGCGGACGATGATCTCCCCGACCCCGCCGCGCGGCACGTCCGCGCCCGCGTCGTCGACGAGCCGTACCTCGGCGCCGAGCGCGGGCCGCCCGGCCGACCGCAGCTTGCGGCCCGCGCGGTGGTCCTCCGGCGGCAGCAGCGTGGCGAGACCGAACTCGTTCATGCCGTACCACTGGTGGAAGGCGGCGTTGGGGAACGCCTTCATCACCCTGGTCAGCAGCGCCTCGGTGATGGGCGCCGCGCCGTAGGCGATGCTCAGCACGCTGGACAGGTCGCGCGCCGCGATGTCCGGACGGTCGACGATCTGCTGCATCGTGCCGGGCGCGAACGGCGCGTGGGTGACCCCGTGGCGTTCGATGGCGTCGACGAGCCCGTCGACGGCGGTCGTCCGCGGGACGACGGTGAGCCCGCCCCACATCCCCTGGATCAGCCAGGTGACCAGCATGGAGATGGAGGAGAAGTTCGACGTGATCAGGATGCGCCCGCCGGTTTTCCCGTGGCACGGGACCCTCGCCGGGAGGATCAGCGCCTGGTGGACGAGCCCGGCGTGGCTTACCACGACGCCCTTGGCGCGTCCGGTCGTCCCGCTGGTGTAGACGACGCCGGCCGGGGCCTCGCCGCCCCGGCGGGCGTCCTCGACCGGTTCCGTGCCCGCGATCAGCCCCTCGAATCCGGGCATTCCGGACGGCGGCGGCCCGTCGCCGACGTGGACGACCTCGCGCAGATCGGGGCACGCCGCCCTGATCTCCGCCAGCCGATCGAGGAACGCGTCGTCGACGAAGAGGATCTCCGTCCGGGACTCGGCCAGCGCGTAGATCATCTCTCCCGTGCTCCACGCGGGATTGACCGGGTGGAACACCCCGTTCGCCCACGCCACGGCCAGGAAGAACTCGATGTAGCGGTCCGAGCCGAGGGCGAGCATCCCCACGTGTTCGCCGTCGCGCACCCCGCGCTCCCGCAGCGCTCCGGCGAGGCGGGCCACCCGGTCGGCCTGCTCGCGCGCCGTGCGGAACCGGTCGCCGTAGGCCGTGACCGGCTCGTCCGGGGCGAGCTGCAGGGCCCGATGAACGATGTGGGTCAGGTGCATGGTGTCCTCCGAGTAGCGGACGGGCCGGGCAGGGCCCGTCGGCCGGGATCGCGCCGTCCGTCCGGGATCACAGCGCGGCGGCGAGTTCGTCGAGGGTCGCGGTGAGCACGTCGACGCCCCGCAGGTACTCGCCGATCTCGATGTGCTCGTCGTCGGCGTGGTCCAGGGAACTGTCGCCGGGGCCGTACGTCGCCATCGGCACGTTCCAGTGGGGGGCCACGGTGTTCATGTCGGACGTGCCGGTCTTGAGGGTCGGCCGCGGCCTGCCGCCGTGCCGCCGGATCGCCGTCGTGACCGCGCGGACGACCGGGTCGGACCGGTCGCGGCGCACGGCGGGGATGTACCGGACGACGGTGATCTCGCCGCCGTTCGCGCACGCGCGCAGCCGCGCGACCAGGTCGTCGACGTCGAACCCGGGAGGGACCCGGCAGTCGATGTCGAGCACGGCCTCGGTGAGGTCGCCGCGGACGCCGCGCAGGGTCGCCGCGGGCGTCCCGAACGCGCCGTGGCCCGCGCCGTGGCCCGCTTCGGGGCCGAGCTCGTCCAGCAGGTCGCGCCAGAATCCCGCCGCGACCTCGGTGGCCTTCGGCACGGGATTGGTGGAGTGCGTCGCGGGGCGCGTCACCCGGTACCCGATGTCGATCTTGCCCTTGTAGCCCAGCACGACCCGCGACCAGCCGCTCGGCTCCCCCACCAGCAGCGCGTCGGGCGGCGCGACGGTGCGCGCCAGGTGCTCGCCGCCCCGCGAGAGCCGCTCCTCCTCGACCGCCCCGGCGACCCGGATCGTGCCGGGGGCGCGGCCTCGCCGCCGCCGCGCTGATCATCGCCGCGAGCGGGCCCTTGGCGTCCGCGGCGCCCCGGCCCACCAGCCGGTCGCCGTCGCGGCGCGCCGGGAGCGGCCGGTCGACGGTGTCGAGGTGGCTCAGCAGCATCACCACCGGCCCCCTCCCGGTGCCGATGTCGCCGATCACGTTGCCGGCCTCGTCGCGGTACGCGGCCATGCCGAGGTCGTTCATCGTCTTCTCGAGGAAGCGCGCCAGCTCGTCCTCGCGGCCGGACGGCGACGGGATGTCCAGCATGGCGTGCAGCAGATCGACGGGCGTGATCATGTGATCTCCAGGGTCGTGCCGGCGCCGTCCAGGGCCGCGGTGACCGGACGGGGCGCGCGCCCGTCGCAGACCGAGACCCGGGGGACGCCGGCGAGCAGGGCCTCGCGGGAGGCGATGAGCTTGCGGTGCATTCCGCCGCTCGCCGCGTACGGCACCGGACCGTCCGGGGCCAGCGCGCAGCGGTCCAGCACGGTGGCCTCGTCGGCCGCGTCGCGCAGCAGGCCGGGGGCGCAGGTCAGCAGGACCAGCCGCTCGGCGCCGAGCGCGCCCGCCACCGCCGCCGCGACCCGGTCGGCGTCCACGTTCACCGGCAAGCCGTCCTCGCCCAGGGCGGGCGGCGACACCACCGGGACGAACCCGGCGTCGAGCAGCACCCGCAGCACCCGGGGCCGCACGCCGGTGAGGCGCCCGCTGTGGTCGTCCCGGACGAGCACGGTGCGGCCGTCCCGGACGGTGCGCTGCGCGGGTTTGCGCCGCGCCCGCAGCAGCCCGCCGTCGAGGCCGGTCAGCCCGGCCGCCGGGACGCCGGACGCCGCGAGGGCGCGCAGCAGCCGCGGCTTGACCCGTCCCGCGAGGGCGAGGGTGACCACCTCCAGCATGGCGGGGTCGGTGTGGCGGCTGGTCACGCCGCTCGGCGACACGAGGGTGCGGGCGGGCACGCCCAGCTCCCCCGCCAGCGCGTCGACCTCCGGGCCGCCGCCGTGGACGAGGACGACCCGGCCCGCGAGACCGGCGAGGTCCGCGCACACCGGCCCGGGCGGCACCGCGCCGCCGCACTTCACCACCGTGACGCCCATCAGACGGGATGCAGGCCGGGGAACCCCAGGCCCAGGGTCTCGGGCTCGCCCGCGCGGATGTTGAGGCACTGCACGGCGGCGCCCGCACCACCCTTCACGAGGTTGTCCAGGGCCGCGATCGCGGTGATCCGGTCGCCGTCCACCGCGAAGCCGACGTCGCAGAAGTTCGACCCGGACAGCAGCTTCGGATCGGGCAGCCGGTGCGCGCCCGTCCGGTGGGCGACGACCCGGACGAACGGCTCGTCCGCGTAGCGTTCGCGGTAGGCGCGGCGGAGCGTCTTCTCGTCGGACGTCCCCGTGGCGTGGCACACGACCTGCACCCCGCGCACGGCCTCGATCCCGGTGGCTGTCATCCGGGCGTCCAGTCCGGTCAGCCGGGACACCTCCGCCTCGTGCCGGTGCCGCACCGGGGCGAACACCCGCATCGCCCCGCTGCGCTCGGCGTGCAGGTTGGCGGCTCCGGCGCGCGCCCCGGAGCCGCTCGATCCCGTGCGCGCGTCGATCTGCACGTCCGGCCGGACCAGCCCGGCCAGCGGGAGCAGGGCGAGGGTCGCGGCGGTGGCCGCGCACCCCGGCACGCTGATGAGGTCGGCCCCGGCCAGCTCGGCGCGGTACAGCTCGGGGATGCCGGGGACGAACGCGCCGAGCAGTTCGGGAGCGGCGTGCGGGACGCCGTAGTACCGCTCGTACACCGCGGGGTCGGGGTTCCGGAAGTCCCCGGAGAGGTCGATGACCGTGCCCGCCCGTCCCCGCACCTCGGGCAGCAGCGTCATGGCGGCCCGGTGCGGCGTGGCGGTCAGCAGCACGTCGCAGGTGTCCAGCTCGTCCGGCGCCGTGAACACCAGGTCGGTCTGGCCGCGCAGGTTGGGGTGGACGGAGTCGGCGCGGCGGCCCGGGAAGCGGGTGGAGACGGCCTGCGCGACCGTCGCCCCGGGGTGCCCCAGCAGCAGCCGCAGCAGTTCGCCGCCCAGGTATCCGGCGGCGCCCATGACGCCGACGCGGATCACGTCGCCTCCCCGCGCCGCGCGCCCGCCGTCGCCCCGGCCGCGGTCGGCGGCTCGGGGCCCGCGCCGTCGCGGGACGCCGCGTCCAGTAGGTGCGCGACGATCGCGTCGGCCACGTCGACGGCGTCGCCGTGCGCGTCCTGGAACCCCCGGAACTCGACGGCGTGGTTCACCTCCAGGACGAGCGGCCCGCCGGGGCTTTCGACCAGGTCGCGCCCAGCACGCCGCCGCCCACGGCGCGGGCGGCCGCGCGCGCCGGCCCGGCCAGGTCCGGGGTGAGCGGGCACGGCACCGACCGCGCGCCCCGGGCGGCGTTGGTCCGCCAGCCGTCCGAGTAGCGGTAGGTCGCGCCGACCGCCTCGTCCCCGGCCACGATCACCCGGACGTCACGGCCCGGCTTGTCGACGAGTTCCTGCAGGTAGACGATGTGCTGCTGCGGCGTCGGCAGGGCGGCCCGATGCTCCAGGACGGTCTCCGCCTGGTCCCGGTCGTGGACGGCCGCGACCAGCCGTCCCCAGGAACCCGCCAGCGGCTTGACCACGACCGGGAAGCCCAGCCGTTCGGCGGCGTCGGCGCCCGCCTCCGGGGCGAGCGCGACCGCGGTGCGCGGGACGGGCACCCCGGCGCGCCGCAGCAGCAGCGAGGTCCGCAGCTTGTCGCCGCAAACGGTGATGGTCTCGGAGGTGTTGACGGTCGGGACGCCGCGGGCCTCAAGCAGCAGCGACGCGTACAGGGCGCGGCTGTGGGAGATCTCCCGGTTCAGCGCCGCCGCGTACCCGGAACCGCCGCCCACGGCCGGCCCGGCGCCCGGTTCGCCGCCCGGTTCGGCGCCGAGTTCGTCGCAGAACCGGCGGGTGTCGACGTGCGCGTAGGCGACCCCGCGGCGCTCCAGGGCGGCGAAGATGCGTTTCTCCTCGTACCGGACGCGGGAGGCGAGCACGGCCACCGGCCTCACTCTCCCCAGTCCTCCTCGATCTCGGGGGCGAGTTCGAGCGTCACCGGATCCAGGCCGATCACCTCTAGTTCGCTGGAGCAGTCCGCGCACTGGGCGATCTCGCTCATCCGGACCGGCTCGGCGAGCCGCACCGGGCCCTCACACTCGGGACAGGCAAGGGTCATCCGTACCACCTCCATGGGTTCCGCCGAACAGCTTCAGTGCCGCGGCGACGGCCGCGTCGGCCGTGATGCCGTACCGGTCGAGCAGGTGCTCCTGGTCGCCCGCCCGCTCGGCGAACGTGGCGGGCATGCCGATACGCGCCACCCGGACGGGCGCGCGCTCGGCCAGCGTCTCGGCGACGGCGCCGCCGAGCCCGCCCGTGCGCCAGTGCTCCTCGACGGTGACGACGCCCCGGGTGCCCGCGGCCGCCGCCAGGACCGCGTCCGCGTCGAGCGGGTGCGGCGTGTGCACGTTGAGCACGGCCGCCCGCACGCCGCGCGCGTCCAGCAGGTCCGCGGCGCGCAGCGCGGCCAGCACCGGATGCGGCCCGCACGCGATGATCGCCACGTCGCCGGGCGGCCGCAGCCACTGGGCCCGGCCGATCTCGAACGGGGCGATCTCGAACGGGGCGGCCGCGGGCCGTCCGCCGTCCAGGTCCGGGGTGGCGCCGCGGCCGAGCCGGATGTAGACGGGCCCGGGCAGCGCCAGGCTCTGCCGGACCGCCTCCTCCGCCTGCCGCGCGTCGGCCGGGACGACCACGGTGAAGCCCGGCAGCATCCGCATGATGCCGAGGTCCTCCAGCGCGTGGTGGGTCGGTCCCAGGTGCCCGGCGGCCAGCCCGCCGTGGGTGGCCACGATGCGGACGGGCAGCGCGTTGTACGCGATGTCGATCTTGATGAATTCGAGCGCGCGGGTGGCCGCGAAGGTGGCCATCGTGGTGACGAACGGCATCCGGCCGCTCGCGGCGAGCCCCGCGGCCGTCCCCATCAGGTTGTGCTCGGCGATGCCGAGGTTGAGGTACCGGCCGGACACGGCGGCGAAGGCGTCCCGGTCGAACAGCCCGGTGTCGCTGTCGAGGCAGTAGAGCCGCTCGTCGGCGAGCATCAGCCCGGGCAGCAGGTCGCGGTACGCCTCCCGCGCCGACCGCGGCCGGACGGCCGGTGCCCGGCCCTCGCCCGGGCGCTCGTCCGGACGGGCGCCGCGTGCACCGTTCGCGCGGTCCGCACGTCCCGTCGCGTCGGCGGTCACGGGGCCTCCCTCCGGCGCCGGTGCGCAGCACGGCCAGGGACCGGTCGGCCTGGCGGCCGCTCAGCTTCGCGTAGTGACTGCGGGTCTTCGCCTCGACCGACGGGAGCCCGCGCCCCTTCACCGTGTGGGCGATGACGGCCACCGGGGCCCCGCCGCGGCGCGCGGCGCTCCCGTTCGTCCCGGACGCGTCGCGGGCGAGCGCCTCGCGCAGGGCGGCGAAGTCGTGGCCGTCCGCCTCCCGCACCGTCCAGCCGAAACTCCGCCAACGGTCCGCGAGCGGCTCCAGGCCGATCGCGTCCTCGGTGGGGCCGGTGATCTGCAGGCGGTTCCGGTCGATGACGGCCGTCAGGTTGCCGAGCCCGAGCGCGGCGGAGGCCATGGCCGCCTCCCACACCGAGCCCTCCTGCAGCTCGCCGTCGCCGAGGACGGCGAAGCAGCGGCGGCCCCGGTCGGCGAGCGCGAACCCGTTGGCGAGCGCGAGCCCGTGCCCAAGCGACCCGGTGGGCATCTCCACCCCCGGGACGGCGCGGACCGGATGGCCCATCAGCCTGCTGCCCGGCCGGGCGTACTCGGCCAGCTCCGCGACGGGGAAGAAGCCGCGCTCGGCCAGCACCCCGTACAGGCACATGGCGCCGTGCCCCTTGCCGAGGACGAGGACGTCCCGGTCCGCCGCGGCGGGACGGCGCGGGTCGATCCGCATGACCTCGAAGTAGAGGACGGTGAGGATCTCCACCAGCGACATCGACCCGCCGAGATGGCCGCCCTCCGGCCCGCCGCACATCCCGACGATGTGCTCGCGGACCCGGTGGGCCGTCGCCGCCAGGTCCACCGGCGCGGGCGCCCCCATCAGGCTCCGCCCGGCAGCGCGGCGAGCACGAAGTGCCCCGGCAGGTGGACGGCGAGTCCCTCGTGGATCTCGGCGACCAGCGCGCCGCCGTCCAGCCGGAGCACCGACGAGCGGCGGTCCAGCAGCGTCGCGGCGGCGGTGAAGTCGCCGACGAGCGCCGTGCCCGGCGGCACCATGCGGGTGCGGCTCACCTTGACGCCCTGGACGGCGAGCCGTTCGAGGAACGCGCCGTCCTCGATCAGCGGCCACCAGTCGTCCGGGTGCACGACGATCCCGTCGGCCGACCCGCCGTACCACTCGCACAGCGCCGCCGTCGCCAGCAGCGCGCGGGCGGGCGACCCGCCGTCCCCCGGCTCGGACGGGCGGTGCCGCAGCCCCGGGTTCCGGAGCAGGCCGCGGATCGGGCCGGTCCCGTTGAGCAGCACGTCGTTCTCCGCCGTGCCGAGCCGGACGAGCAGGCGGTAGTCGACGAACGCGGCCAGCGCCGCCGGGTCGGCGAGGATCTCCTCCGGCACCGGGACGGACGCGCTGATCCGCTGCGTCCGCACCGTCGCGGCGCCCACCTCGAACTCCCACTCGGGGGCGGCGTCGTCCGGCTTGGTGTTCTCGGCCCGCTCGGTGAAGACGACGACCTCGTCGGCGTCCACCACGGCCTTGCGGAGCAGGTGCCGGACGGTGAGGCGGGGGCGGCGCTTCGCGGGCGGGAACAGGTCGCTGATGGACGCGCGCAGCTCGACCCGCGCGTCCGGTCCGTGCCGGGCGTGGGCGAGGGCGAACTCCTCCCCCGGGCTGCGCCGCGTCAGTTCGGGGTCGTCCAGCAGCATGTGCACGTCCGACATGGATCACATCCCCAGGGAGCGGCCGCCGTCGACGACCTGGACGGTTCCGGTGACGAAGCTCGCGCGGGCGCTCAGCAGGAACGTTCCCGCGGCGGCGACCTCCTCGGGGCGGGCCACCCGGCCGAGCGGGATGCCGGCCTCGGCGGCGACCCGGGCGGTCTCCGCCTCGGGGTCGCCGGTCAGGTCGGCGAGCAGGGCGTCCGTCGCGGTGTACCCGGGGGCGAGCACGTTCACGGTGACGTCCCCGGGGCCCAGCTCGTGCACGAGCGTCTTGGCGTAGCCGATCAGTCCCGGCCGGACGATGCCCGACAGCGCGAACTTCGGGATGATCTCGCGGATCGTCTCGCTGGTGACCAGGAGGATCCGTCCCCAGCCGGCCCGGCGCAGGTGCGGCAGCGCGGCCTGGACGAACGCGATGTGGGCGATCATGCCCAGTTCGACCGCGGCGCGGTACTCGTCCGGGCCGAACGCGCCGGTGGGCCCGGCGGGCGGCCCGCCCGCGTTGGCGACCACGATGTGCACCGCGCCGTGCTCGGCGGCGACGTCGTCGACCCAGGCGCGCGTCGCCGCGGTGTCGCGCACGTCCAGTACGCGGGTGCCGACCCCGGCCCCCGGACCGGCGTCCGGCTCGGCGAGGAGTTCGTCACGGGCCTTGGCCAGGCGGCCGGGGTCGCGGCCCGCGATCGACACCGTGGCGCCCTCGCGGACCAGGTCACGGGCGATCGCGAGACCGATGCCCGCGGAGCCTCCCGCGACCAGGGCCACCTTTCCGTTCAGTCCCAGGTCCAAGTCGTTTCCTTCGGGTAGCCGTAGCGGTGGAGCAGCGGAAGCGAGAGGAGCGTGGCCGCGGCGTGCCGCGGGCCGGGCGGCCCGGCCCGCCACCGGCGGTCCTCCTCGATGACGGTCCGGCCGCGGGCGAACCGGTTCGGGTTCCCGGTGACCGTGTGGTTGCCGCCGAGTTCGACCGTCTTGTCCGCGCCGACGGGGTTGGGCCCGGCGTGCCCGAGCAGCGCCAGAACGGCGTCCACGGCGGCGCGCGGGCCGGCGGCCATGGCCTCGTACGGCATGTGCAGCGAGTCCTCCCGGTGCGCCCGCCCGACGGCCTCGGCGGCCAGGTTGAACCCGGTCCAGTGCAGCGTGCTGTTCAGCGGGGAGCGGTGCCCGGTGTACGCCTTGGGCCGTGCCCACGACCAGGCGACCGCGCGCGGATCGCGGATGAGGTGGACGTAACGTCCCTCGACGCCCGGCAGCCTGGACAGCAGCGCGGCGTCGGAGGCGAACTTGGAACTGTCGACGATGACTTCCGCGCCGGAGACGCGGGCGATGGCGCGGTACGTCGCGGCGAGCGTCCCCGGCCACCCGTTGCGCGGCGCGGCGCGCAGCACCCGCCAGGTGTGCCGGGTGCGGCACTCGTCCTGCCAGGCCACCACGTCGGCCGCGTGCCGTTCGAGGGACCGTCCGGCCGGCCGGACCTCTTCCAGCACTTCGGACCAGAAGGGGCAGTCGCGGTGATCGGCGCCGCAGCCGCACTGCCGGTTGCTTCCCGTGCCGAGCACTCCATTGCGCCAGAGGAATCGTAACTCGCCCACATGAACGATGCCTGGAACCTCTGCCAGGACATTGCCCAGCATCGTGCTGCCACTACGGCACCAACCGGTGATGTAAAGCACTTTCACTGGCGATCACAACCCTCCGAGGGGACGGGTGCGCATCGATCTCGAACATGGAAACATGATCTTGCGCGGAGTGGAATCATCAAGTTAAGAACATGATTGGTTCCACTTGTTGTGACGTTGTGCCATAAACGCCCGGTCGGCCGGTCGCGGTGTCAGGCGGTCCAGGAGGGGCGGCCGATGATCTCGACCACGGCGCACGACCAGGCGAATCCCGCGCCGATCCCGGCGAGCAGGACGCGGTCCCCCGGCGCCGCGCGTCCGGTCTCCACCAGGTGCGTCAGTCCGGTGAGCTGGTCGGCCGCCCCGACGTGCCCGGTGCGGCGGCCCCAGTCCCAGGCGGTGCGCTCGACGTCCAGTCCGAGCGGCTCGGCGTACCGCGTCCGCAGCACGTGCAGGCCGACGTTGGGGAAGACGAACCTGTCGATGTCGTCGAGCTTGAGGCCCGCCTCCTCCAGCGTCCCGCCGACGGCGTCGGCGAGACCGGCGGCCGTCCGCTCTCCCACGGACCGGCCGCCCGAGCCCGCCGGCCGGTCCGCCCGGCCCGCGGCGAACGCCGCGCGGCGGGCGCGCACGTCCACCGGACGGCCGGGCGCCGCGGCGAACTCCTCCCCGCCGCGGTACATGCCTTCGAGCCCGGTGTCCACGACCGTCGAGACGGCCAGCAGCCGCGCGAACCCCGTCCGGCCGAGCACCGCGGCGGCCCCTCCGTCGCCGTACACGATGCCGCGCACGTCGCCGCGCCACCGGTCGAACCCGGGGTCGGCGTAGCGGTCGGCGGTCGTGACCAGGGCGGAGCCGCGGGAGGCGTCGGCGGCGAGGTAGGAGGCGGCCAGTTCCATCGCCCCCAGCGCGCCCGCGCACATCTGCCGGACGTCCAGCGCGGCGCGCGGCGGCCCTCGTCGCCCAGGACCTCGCGGTGGACGTACGCGGCGGCCGGCCAGTAGTCGATGCCCTGGAACCACGCCGAAGCGTGCAGGAGGAGGGCCACGCCGGACGGCGGCGTCCCGGACCGGCGGAGCGCCAGGCGGCCCGCGGCGGCGGCCATCTCCGGCGGGGCCTCGTCCGCCGCGGCGACGGTGACGGAGGCGTACGCGTCCGCCCGCCGGTCGTCCGGGTCGTACCGGCCGGCCGCGACCGCGGCGTCCACGTCCACGGCGGGCGGCAGCCGGTACGCGAGGCCGGAAAGAAATAGATCACCGCAACGCATTCGAACCTCCGAAGGTGGTGACGTTCCAAGAGTTACACGTTATGTTGATCTCCGTCGCAGTCAGAATCGTTTCCCGCATCGGCAGGAGGCCGCGGTGGGCGACCGGACACTTCTGAGTTATCGTTACCCGGTCCACAACGGCCGCTCCAGGAGACGCGCCCCTCCTGTCGAGCGAATTCCGTGCGGTCCGGCCCGCAGTTATCGAAGCGCACGAAACTGATCGCGACACGTTTCCGGAAGGACGGGCGGGCACGCGCCGATTCCGCCGCCGACCGCGTCCCGCCGCCGGAGCAGAACTGGAGTGCAGCCATGACCACGACCTCTGCGAGCCACCGCGAGCGCGGCTGGTGGCGGGACGAGACGTTCCTCGACGATCTCCGGCGGCATGTGCGCGACACCCCGCGGAAAACGGCGGTGATCACCCGGCGGCGGGCGGACGGACGGGAGCACAGGCTCGACTACGAGCGGCTCGCCGCGGCGGCCGACCGGTGCGCGGGCGCGCTGGTCGAACTCGGGCTGCGCCCCGGGGACGTGTTCGCGGCCCAGCTCACCGACAGGTGGGAGCTCGCCGCGCTCACCCTCGGCTGCATCCGGGCCGGGGTCGTGTACTGCCCGCTCATGAAGACCTACCGGCGCCGCGAGCTCGACGTCATGCTGCGCGTCACCGAGGCGCGCGTCCTCGTCACCATGGCCGAGGACAACGGCGACCGGCTGGGCGAGCTCGGCGCCGAGTTCGCCGCGGAGCTGCCGTCCCTGGAGCGCGTGTTCGTCGCCGACGGCCCGGGCCCGGAGGGCACCGGCGAGTTCGAGTCGTTCTTCTTCGGGACGGCCTGGGAGGAGCGGCACGGACACCTGCTCGACGCGCGGGAGCTCGGCCCCGACGACCCGTACCTCGTGCTGTTCACCTCGGGCACGACCAGCGACCCCAAGGGCGTCCTGCACAGCCAGAACACCCTGTACGCCGCCGTTCGGGGCGAGGCCGGGACGTTCGGACTCGACGAGACGCTCGTCATGTACACCACCGCGCTGTACACGCACTACACCGGCGTCGTGCAGGGAATGCTGATGCCGCTGGCACTGGGCGCCACCATGGCGTTCCAGGACGCCAAGGAACCCGCCGACGCCCTGGACTTCATGGCCGCCCACGGGGTCACGTTCTTCTACTGCGCGCCCTTCTACCTGCTGAGCCTGATCCGCGAGCAGCGGTCCGCGCCGCGCGCGCTGCCCGCCCTGTCCTGGCTGGTCAGCGGGTCGGCGCCGATCCCGCCGTACTTCATCGACGAGACCGCAGACGTCTTCGGTCTCCGGCTGTACTCGCTGTGGGGGATGACGGAGAACGGGCCCGTGACGATCACCCGTCCGGACGACCCGGCGGACTGGGCCGCGCACAGCGACGGGAGCCCCATCTCCGACATGCGGCTGCGCATCGACCCCGTGTCGGAGGAGACCGGGGACGAGGGCGTGCTGTGGGTGAAGGGGCCGACGCAGTGCCTCGGCTACTACCGGCGCGACGAGCTGTACGCCGCCGACCTCGACGAGGACGGATGGTTCGACACCGGCGACCTGGCCCGGCCCGACGGCCGCGGCGGCATCCGGATCACCGGCCGGGCCAAGGACATGATCCTGCGCAACGCGAACATCGCGCCGGTCACCGACCTGGAGTCGATCATCGGCCGGCATCCCGGGGTGCGCGACGTCGCGGTCATCGGGCTCCCGGACGAGCACGAGGACGAGACGATCTGCGCGGTGGTGACGCCGGTCGCCGGGGCCTCGCCCGTCACGCTCGAAGAACTGCAGCGCGCGCTGGACGAGGCCGGGATGACCAAGGCGTACTGGCCTCGCCGCCTCGAACTCCTCGACGGCCTGCCGACGACCGCGACGGGCAAGACCCGCAAGGAGGAACTGCGCCTGCGCTACGCGCGAGCGGCGCGGCGCCCCCGGGAGTGACGGAGGCGGCGGCGTGGGCGGGAGCGCGGCCGTGGGCGCGAGCGCGGCCGGGGACGGGAGCGTGGCCGGGGGCGTCACGCCACGACCCGGACCCGGGAAAGCCACCGGTCCAGTTCGAGCAGGTAGGACAGCCCGATGGCGGACGTCCGGGCGGTGATCGGGCCGGGCAGCGCGTCCAGCCCGGACGTGACCGCCTCGCGGACCCTGTCGCGGTCCATGAGGTCGAACAGGGGCGCGTTCGGGTCGTCGATCGTCTCGATGACGAGTTCCTTCAACGTCTCGACGTATCCAGGGTCCCGACTCGCCGGATAGGCGCTCTTGGGCCTGTTGACGATCTCGTCCGGCAGGAGGTCCCCGCACGCCCGGCGCAGCAGCGCCTTCTCCATCCCGCCGCCTCCGGTCCCCCCGCTCCCCGTCCCGGCGCCGGTTTTCAGGTCCGCGGGGACGTTGAACAGGTACTCGGCGAGCCGGTGGTCGGCGAAGGGCACCCGCACTTCGAGGCCGACGGCCATGCTCATCCGGTCCTTGCGGTCCAGCAGCGCGCCCAGCCACCGGGTGAGGCCGAGATGGAACACCTCCCGCTGCCTGCGTCCGGCGCGGTCCTCGCCTTCGAGGCGCGGCACCTCCGCCAGCGCCTCCCGGTAGCGGTCGGCCTCGTAGACCTCCGGGCGGATCGCGCGCCGCACCTCCTCGCGGAGGAGGACCTCCGGCTGACGGCGCCCGTACATCCACGGGAACGACGTGTGCCGCACGTACCGCTCGTCCGTCTGCCAGGTGTAGCCCCCGAACATCTCGTCGGCGGACTCCCCCGACAGCGCCACCGTGCAGTTCGCGCGGACGCCCCGGAACAGGTGGTACATCGAGACGTCGAGGTCGCCCCAGCCGGGCAGGTCGCGCGCGCGCAGTCCGCGGTCGATGTCCTCGACGAGCCCGTCGGTGCCGACCTCGACCACCGAGTGCTCGATGCCGAGCCGTTCGGCGACCAGCCGCGCGTACGGCTCGTCCGGGCTCGGCCGCCACAGGTCGCTTCCCGGCCGGGCGGGCGCGGGGACGCTCACCGAGTAGCTCGCCAGCTTCCCCGTGAACTTCCCGGCGGCCATGGCCGTGATGGCGCTGGAGTCGATCCCTCCGGACAGCAGCGTGCCGACCGGCACGTCGGCGACGATCTGGCGGTCGACGATGTCGGTGAGCAGGGAGCGGATCTCCGCCGTCGTCGTGCGGAAGTCCTTGGTGTGGGGGCGCGCCTCCACCTGCCAGTACCGGCTCTCGCGGCATCCGGAGGCGTCGGCGACGAGGAGGCAGCCCGGCTTCAGCTCCCGCATTCCCCGGTAGACGGCGTGGCCGGGCGTCCTCGCGCGCGGAACGGCGAGCAGCTCGGCGAGCCCTTCGAGGTCCACCTCGGCCTTCAGCCGCGGATGGGCGAGCAGCGCCTTGGGCTCCGAGCCGAAGACGATCCCGTCGCCGACCCGCGCGTAGTAGAGCGGCTTGATGCCGAGCCGGTCCCGCACCAGCAGCAGTCGCCGGGCCTGCTCGTCCCACACGGCGAACGCGTACATCCCGTTGAGCCGTGTGACGAGGTCCGGGCCCCACTGCAGGTAGGCCGTCAGCAGCACCTCAGTGTCCGAGCGGGTGCCGAACGACCAGCCCGCCGAGCGCAGCTCCGCGCGCAGCTCCCGGAAGTTGTAGATCTCGCCGCTGAACGTGATGACGACCGGACGGCCGCCGGGCCCGTTCCGGGTCATCGGCTGCCGCCCTCCCTCGACGTCGATCACGGCGAGCCGCCGGTGCCCGAACGCGGCGTGCCGCGACAGCCACGTTCCCTCGTCGTCGGGCCCCCGCGGCGCCTGCGTCCGCGTCATGCCCGTGATGACGGGGCCCTGCCCCCGCAGATCCAGCGTCCAGTCGACCCATCCGGTGATGCCGCACACGGGCGCTCCTTCCGTTGTCTTCTTCGTGGTGCGCCTGGGTCAGGCGGAGAGGAGGCGGCTCCGCGCGAACGCGAAGAGCTCGGGGAGACCCGCGTTCACGAACGCCCAGTCGTGGCCGCCGGGCCGCTCCCGGTACCGATGGGGGACGGAACGCGCCGAAAGCGCGTCCCGCATTCTCCGGTTCATGCCGATCATCCGGGGGTAGTCGTCCAGGCCGACATCGAAATGCACCTCGATCGGGTACTTCTCGTTCCGGTCGCGGATCGCGCGGTACGGGTCGTACTCGTGCCGGGTGCCGCTGCCGGGCGGGCCCCACACGCGCTCGTGGTCCCTGGTGGTGGGGATCGCCAGCCGCCGGTCCTCCCGCAGCCGGCGGTACGGGTCGCCGTCCCGCAGGGGGGCCTCGAAGGCGCCGGCGTTGCTGCACACGACCGAGAACAGTTCACCGTGCCGCAACGCCTGGTAGAGGGCCGCGGCCCCGCCCATGGAGAACCCGCCGATGCCCCGCCCGTCCCGGCCCGCCGCGGTGTTGTACGCGCCGTCGACACGGCCGACGACCTCGCGCACGAGGTACTCCTCGTAGCGCCTGCCCCGCGCGTCGTTGATGAACCACGACCGCCCGGACTCGGGAAGGACCACGATCAGCCCGGCCGATTCCACGACCGTCGCGAGGTCCTCGCACCGCAGCCAGGTGTTCCGGTTGCCGCCGAATCCGTGCAGCAGGTACAGCACCGGGAACGCGCGGCCGACCGCCGAATACCTGGACGGCAGGACGACGTTCACCGACTTCTCCCGGCCGATCGACGCGCTCCACCAGGTTTCCGTCAGGACTTTCATCGCGGATCCGCCCGCACGTCCTCGCGCACGTCCTCGCGCACGTCCTCGCGCGGATCCGCCCGCGCGTCCGCGCGCGACGCGCCCAGCCGCTTCCGGTCGATCTTCCCGGTGCCGGTGACCGGGAGCGCCGTCCTGACATGGAACCGCGCCGGGACCATGTAGCGCGGGACCTCGCTCAGGCAGTGCCTGCGTATCCCGGGGACGTCGAGCGGCCGCTCGTCCGGCACCACGTACGCTTCGAGGATCCGCTCCCCGGAACCGTCGTCGACCGCGACGCAGGCGGCCTCCCGGACACCGTCCGCGGCCGCCAGGACCGCCTCGATCTCGCCGATCTCGACACGGTGCCCGCGGATCTTCACCATGTCGTCCGCGCGTCCGCAGAACACGTAGTTCAGGTCGTCGTCGACCCGCACCAGGTCACCGGTCCGGTACGCGTCCAGCGGCTCGGCACCGTCCCGGGGGATCCGCGCCGTCTTCGCCGCCGTGAGCCCGTCGTCCCGCCAGTAGCCGAGCATCACCGAATCTCCGGCGACGCACAGCTCGCCGTACGCTCCCGGCGCGTGCCGCAGCGGGCGCCCGTCCCCGTCGACCACGAACGTCGTCGCGTACGGGCAGGCCCGCCCGATCGGGACGGGCGCCCGACGCCCCTCCGCGACGTCCGGTTCCCGGACGCGGTGGTAGACGCAGACGTTCGTCTCGGTCGGGCCGTAGAGGTTGTAGAGCTCCACGCCCGGAAGGAGCGCGTGCAGCTCCCGGAGCCGCGCGATCGGGAACGGCTCGCCCGCGAACAGGACGGCCCGCAGCGACGATCCGGCCGGCAGCCCGCTGTTCTTCGCGGCGAGCATCCGGGTCAGCGCGCCCGGGACGGAGTACCACACGGTGATGCGCCGCTCGGCGACGAACTTGTTGAGGGCGCCGCCGAGCCCGACGTGGCTCTCCGGCACCAGGACCACGCAGCCGCCCGCCGCGCAGGTCGCGAACAGGTCCAGGACGGACAGGTCGAAATGAAAGGGCGCATGGCTCGCGACCCGGTCGGCCGGTCCCAGGCCGAATTCGCCGACCGCCCATTCCACGAACGCCCCGGCGTTGCCATGGGACAGCACGACCCCTTTGGGGACTCCCTTCGATCCCGAAGTGTGCAGGATGAAGGCCGGGCCGTCGGGGTCGGCGGCCGGTCCGCGCGCGCCCTCCAGCGGAACGGCGGCGAGCGCCCGCTCCCAGCCGATGACGGACGCGTCCGCCGGGGGACCTCCGGACGACGCCGGACCCACGCGGACGATCGGGCACGACGAATTGCTCCGCAACCATTCGACCCGGTCGTCCTGGGCGATCACGCACGCGACTTCGCAATGGGCGAGGATATGGGCCGCCCTTTTGAAGGGGGCGCTCGGGTCGATGGGAACGTACGCCGCGCCGGTTTTCAGCACGCCGTGCACGGCGATGACCGACTCGATCGACTTGTGGAGCCAGAGGCCGACCCTGTCACCGGCGACGACTCCGTTGTCGCGCAGTGTGCGGGCCAGGGCCGAACTGTGCCGGTCCAGTTCACCGTAGGTCAGCGTCTCGTTCCCGAACTCCACCGCGGACGCGTCCGGCCGTTCTTCGGCCCACCGGCTCAGCCGGTCACCGAGTACGTTCACCTCGTCTCCCCGATCGCCTCGGTGTCCGGCCAGGCGAGGCCGAGCTTTCCGGAAATGATGACGCGCTGCATGTCGGACGTGCCCGAGGAGATCGTCATGCCCAGGGCGTCCCGGAGATTCCGTTCGGTGCGTCCGCCGGTGGTGTAGCCGAGGGCCCCGTACACCTGCATCGCGCTGGTGAAGATCTCCGCCGCGGCTTCGCTCACGTACAGCTTGCCGACCTCGGGAAAGATGGTCGCTTCCGGGCCGTCGAGTTCGGCCGCGCGCGGTGGAGGAGCATGCGGGAGACCTCCCAGCGAATCCGCATGTCGACGATCCGGTTGGAGATCGACTGGAAATGCCCGATGTGCTTGCCGAACTGGCGGCGCCGCCGGGAGAACCGCGTGCATTCGTCGATCTCGCGCCGCATCACGCCGAGCCACGGCGCCAGGAGAAGGGCCCGTTCCCAGGCCATCGACCGCGCGAATATCGCGGCCCCCTGCCGCTCGGCGCCGAGTCTCCGCGAGGCGGGAATCCGGCAGGCGTCCAGTTCGACCTCCCCCCAGCGGGCGGTGCGCAGCCCCATCTTCTCCGCTTGTTCCTTCACCGACACGCCGTCGTCGCCCCGCTCCACCAGGAAGGCGGTCACCCCGGTGAATCCGAGTTCCGGATCGACGGTCGCGTACACGACGAACACGTCGGCGAGGGGGGCGTTCGTGACGTAGCGCTTGCGCCCGGTCAGCACGTAGGAGCCGCCGTCGCGCTCCGCGGTGGTCGCGAGCGACAGCGCGTCCGATCCGCTCGCCGGCTCGGTCATCGCGTTGGCGCCGATGAGCCGACCGGCGGCGAGGCCGGGCAGGTACCTGCGGCGCTGGCCTTCGTCGCCGAACTTCCAGACCGGCAGCTCGACGGCCAGGACGTGAGCGCCCATCGCCATCAGGAGCCCGTTGTCGAGGCAGCCGTGGCCGAGTCCCTCCATCGCGCTCGCATAGCCGCCGAGATCGTGCCCGGCTCCCCCGTATTCGGGGGGCAGGACCAGGCCGAGCACGCCGCGTTCGGCGCACCGCGCCCAATCGTCGTGACCGAACTTTCCGGCCGCGTCGCGTTCGGCCACATCCCTGCTCAGCGCTTCTTCACCGAACCTGCGGAAATCGCGGTACAACTCCTCCTGGCCATCGTCCCATTCGAAGCGCATGGCTCTCCAATCCCCCAAGCGGGATGTCACGCCACATACCGAATCGCCGGCCGGTCACCTCCGGTCCACATGGCCCGACCACGGCAAACCCGCCGCGCCGCACCGAACGTTGCCCATTGTGCACGCGTGCGGCGATCTTGAGAAGGACAACTTTTGCCAAATGGGATCGGTGCGCGACTCCGTACGTCCTCTTGCGCCCATCGGGCGCCTGTCGTACGGTACGGACCGTCAACCAATCGACGCGGTAAACGCCCCGGTCATGGGCCTCCGCCGGATCTCCAAATCTCCGCAGGTGCCGATTACTGCCGAGCCGACTCCCGCCGACTTTTCTCTCCGGCCGACGCCGTGAACGAGGTGCATGCCATGGATCGTGCCAACGAAATCGACCTGGCGGCGCAGATCAAAAGCATTATGATCCGCGTTCTCGATCTGAAAATCGCGCCCGAACGACTCGACGATAAGGTCTCGCTCTACTCGCCGACCGTGGGCATGGACTCGCTCAGCCTGCTGCACACCCTCGTGGAGATCGAGAAAGAATTCGACATCGAGATCGACGACGAGGACGTCATGCTCGCGGAACTGCGCAACGTGGGCAGCCTCGTGGACATGATCAGCGGGATCGTCGACGCGGAGGGCGGCGGAGCGTAACATGCCCGACAATTTCGAACTCGACCGGGACCGGGTGCCCACGCATTGGTACAACATCCTCGCGGATCTGCCGATCGACGTTCCCGCGGCGCGGCCGAAGCCATCGCGAAACGGCCATGATGAAGCACCGCTGCGCCCGCAGCTTCCCCTCTCGATGTACCGGCAGAGCACCAGCCGCGAGCGCTTCATCGAGATTCCGGCGCCCGTCCGGGAGGAATACCGGCGCTGGCGTCCGACCCCGCTCTTCCGCGCGTGCAGGCTGGAAAAGGCGCTCGACACCCCCGCGCACATCTATTTCAAGTACGAAGGCACCAGCCCTTCCGGGAGCCACAAGATAAACACCGCGCTGGCGCAGGCGTATTACTACGGCAGGTCGGGCGTCCGGGAGATGGTGACGGGGACGGGCGCCGGCCAGTGGGGAACCGCGCTCGCGATGGCCTGCCACCCGTACGGCATGGATTGCACCGTCTTCATGGTGCGGTCCAGCTACGAGCAGAAGCCCTACCGGGGCACGCTGATGCGGTTGAACGGCGCCGAGGTCGTCCCGAGTCCCAGCACGAGGACGGAGGTCGGCAGGGCCGCGCTGCGCGCCGCGCCGGACTCGCCCGGCACCCTGGGGATCGCGAACGCCGAGGCGATCGAGTACGCCAACGCGCGGGCCGAAGCGCGGTTCTCGATCGGCAGCGGGGAGAACCACGTCCTCATGCACCAGACGGTCATCGGTGAGGAGGCGCTGCTCCAGATGGGGATGGCCGGCGAGTTCCCCGACGTCGTCATCGGGGCGATGGGGGCGGGCAGCAACTTCGCCGGGCTGACCTTCCCCCTTCTACCGGGCGTCGCTGACGGAGAAGACCGGCACGCGCTTCCTGGCCGTCGAGCCCGACGCCTGCCCCAAGATGACCCGGGGCGGCTACATGATGGATTACACCGACTACTCCGGCGTCACCCCCGCCGTGAAGATGTACACCCTGGGGCACACGTTCACGGCCTACCACATCCACGCCGGAGGACTGCGGTACCACGGCGCCGCCCCGATCGTCAGCGCGATGTACCACGAAGGCATGGTGGAGGCGACCTCGTACCCGCAGACCCGCGTCTTCGAGAGCGGCGCCGCGTTCGCCAAGGCCGAGGGGATCGTTCCCGCGCCCGAATCCGCCCACGCCGTGGCCGCCGCGATCGACGAGGCGGTCCGCGCCCGCGAGGAGCGGACGGAACGGGTCGTCCTGGCCGGGCTGAGCGGCCACGGACTGCTGGACCTCGGCGCCTACGAGAGCCACCTCGCCGGGGAGACCGTCGACATCGCCCCCACCGACGAGGAGATCAAGGCGTCCCTGCGCCTCATCGAGTCACTGTGAGCCGGGCGCGGGGCCCGCGGGGCGGCGGCGGAAGGCGAGCAGCGCCGTCAGGAGCATCCCGGCGGTGAACACCGCCCCCGCGGTGAACGCGCCGCGCATGCCGTCCAGCCCGGTGGCCCCGCCCGCGGCGGCGTCGTGCACGCTGACCAGGACAGCGAGCCCGAGCGAGCCGCCGATCTGCTGCATGCTCTGCAGCAGCGCCGACGTGGCGCCGGTCTCGCCCGGCGGCACCGACGCCAGCGCCACGAACGTCGCCGCCACCGACACCAGCCCGGTGCCGGCGCCGAACAGCAGCACCGGGCCGAGGATCATCGTGACGTAGGAGCTGCCCTGCGCGGCCTGCGTCAGCCACACCATCCCCGCCAGGCACAGCACCGCGCCCGCCGTCATGATCGGCCGCGGGCCGTACCGGGGCAGCAGCGGGGGCACCGCCCGGCTGGCGGCGATGAGCGCGATCGTCGTCGGCAGGAAGCCGAACCCGGTCGCCAGCGGCCCGTACCCGAGCACCCCCTGGACGTAGAGGGTGAGGAAGAACAGCATGCCGCCCATGGCCGCTGTGAGCAGCAGCCGCATGAGGAGCGCGCCCACCCGGTCCCGGTCGCGCAGCAGCCGCAGCGGCATGATGGGCTGCCGGGCCCGCGCCTCGATCACCGGGAACAGCGCGAGCAGCAGCACGGCGACGCCGAAGGCGCCCGGCGTCCAGCCCGCGGACCAGCCGCCCTCGGCGGCGCGGATGAAGCCGTACACCAGGAGCGCCGAACCGGCGGTGCAGGCGAACGCGCCGGCCAGATCGAAGCGGCCCTCCCGGCGCGGGGACTCGCGGACGGCGCGCGGTGCGAGCAGGACGATCGCGGCCCCGACCGGAACGTTGACGAACAGGACGGCGCGCCAGGACGCCCAGGCCGTCAGCACCCCGCCGAGGACGAGCCCGACCACCATGCCCGCGCTCCCGACGATCGCGGACACGGCCAGCGCCCGGCTCCGGCGCGGCCCGTCCTCGAACGTCGTGGCGATGAGCGCGAGCGCTCCGGGCCCGGCGAGGGCGGCTCCGGCGCCCTGCGCCGCCCGCGCCGCCAGCAGCTGCCCCGGCGTGGCGGCGAGCCCGCCGGCCAGGGACGCGACGGTGAACAGGCCGACGCCCGCCATGAACACCCGCCGGTGCCCGAGCAGGTCCCCCGCGCGTCCGCCGAGCAGGAGCAGCCCGCCGAACGCGAGGGTGTAGGCGTTGACCACCCAGGACAGCCCCGCGTCGCCGAATCCCAGGCCGCTCCGGATGCTCGGCAGCGCGACGTTCACGATCGAGGCGTCCACCACGAGCGTGAGCTGGCAGGTGGCGAGGAGCGCGAGCGCGAGGCGCCCGCCCGGCGCGCCGCCGTCCCGTCCCCCCGTACCGCCTTCCGAGGCGGGCGCGGCGCGCTTGCGGGCGCGGGCCCGATGGGGGATGCGCGTCATCGCGGGCGCCCGCCGGTGCGGGGCGGGACGGGACTGTCGGGAGTCATGGGTCCTCACGGCGATGCTGGCGGGGCCGCCACGGGCGGTTCTAGGCGGAAGCTAACCGACTCGGGAGTCACCGGCAATGCCGCCAGGCCCACGACGCCCGCGCCTTCCGACGGTTCGCGTCCGGCCGTCCGGCGGCTCCGCATTCCCGGTTTTGTGCTCTCAACTGCGAAAAGTCCGTTAAGGGCCCTGCGGCCCGCACGGGCGAAAAATCGCGGCCCCCACCTCCCGAACCGAAATTGCCCCGTTTTGTTACAAAGTCGTACGCAAGCCTCAACAGTCACCGCCGTAACGTCTCCTGGCTCGCTCGCATTTCGGGCGAATCGCCATCTTTTGCCAGGAGGTTGTGCGTTGCGGCGTACCTTGTTCACCGCCGCCTGCGCCGTCGTCACCATGACGACCGCGCTGGCGGTCCCAGCTTCGGCCGTGCCCGACCGGGCTCCCGGCCAAGCCTCCGAGTACGTGGTCCTCTACAAGGACGGCGTCTCGCTCCCCGATGCCCGCGCCGCCGTCGAGGCGGCCGGAGGCACGATCGTCCGCGAGAACACCGACGTCGGCGTGGCGACCGTCCGGTCCGCCGACACCGGATTCGCGGCGCGGGTCCGGCGGCAGAGCGCCCTGGACGGCGCGGCCGCCAACCGGGTGATCGGCCGGGCCCCCAAGACCGGGAAGGCCACCGAGCAGTTCGCCGTCGAGAAGGAGGGCCGGGGCCAGACCACCGGCACCACCACCGTCAAGGGCGCGAAGAAGGGCGAGGAGCCCCTCGCGGACCTGCAGTGGGACATGAAGCAGATCCGCGCCACGGCCAAGGGCTCGTACCGGGTCGAACCCGGTGACCGACGGGTCACGGTCGGCGTCATCGACACCGGCATCGACGGCTCCCACCCGGACATCGCGCCCAACTTCAACCGGGCGCTGAGCCGCAACTTCACCACCGATGTCCCGGTCGACGCCAACGGCGCCGAGGTCGACGGCCCCTGCGCCGAGGAGCCGGACAAGTCCTGCAACGACCCGGCGGACGTGGACGAGAACGAGCACGGCACCCACGTCGCGTCGACGATCGCCTCGCCCCGCAACGGTCTCGGCATGGCCGGCGTCGCGCCCGACGTGTCGCTCGTCAACCTGCGCGCGGGCCAGGACTCCGGCTACTTCTTCCTGCAGCCCACGGTGGACGCGCTCACCTACGCGGGCAAGCACGGCATCGACGTGGTCAACATGAGCTACTACATCGACCCGTGGCTGTTCAACTGCGCGAACAACCCCGCGGACTCCCCGGCCGACCAGGCCGAGCAGCAGACGATCATCAAGGCGGCGAACCGGGCGCTGAACTTCGCGCACCGGCACGGCGTCACCCTCGTCGCCGCCGCGGGCAACGAGGCGATCGACTACACCGAGACCAACACCGACGCGACCAGCCCGGACTTCGCCTCGGAGCCCGGCGAGCAGCCCTACGAGCGCACGATCCCGGCGAGCTGCCTCTCCCTCCCCGGGGAAGGCGACCACGTCATCCCGGTCTCCTCGACCGGGATCAGCGAGCGCAAGGCGTACTACTCCAGCTTCGGAAAGGGCTACACCGCGGTCGCGGCGCCCGGTGGCGACAAGTACGACACCGCCGACGGGAAGCTCGACGACAAGGCCGGCATCTGGGCCGCCTACCCCGAGTCGATCGCCCGCGAGCGGGGCGAGCTGAACGCCGACGGCACGCCCAACACCCCGCGGGTGGTGCGCAGCTGCAAGGACGGCACCTGCGCGTACTACCAGTCGATCCAGGGCACCTCGATGGCCTCGCCGCACGCGGCGGGCGTCGCGGCACTGATCGTCAGCCGGTACGGCGAGCGCGACCGGGCGAACGGGGGGCTCACCATGGCCCCGTCGGCCGTCCGGTCGATCCTGACCGGCACCGCGGACGCGACCAAGTGCCCGCGCGGCGGCTCCTACACCTACACCCGGTACGTCGAGCAGGCCGACGGGTCGTTCGAGAAGGTCGTGGCCACCCACTCCTGCGAGGGCTCCAAGCGCGACAACGGGTTCTACGGCAGCGGCATCGTCGACGCGTTCGCCGCCGTCAGGCGCTAATCGCCTCCGTTCGTTCTCGCGCACGCGGCCCCCGACCTCGCGAGGTCGGGGGCCGCGTCGCGTCCGGGGACCGGCCCGGCGGCTCAGGGACGGGTCGCGCGCAGGACCAGGTCCACGAGGGCGTCGACCTCGCGGCGCGTCGCGGCCCGGTGGAGCGTGAGGGGGGTGAGGATGAGCGGGCTCGCCAGTATGTTGATCACCGCCTCCGGCGTGCAGTCCGGGTGGACCTCGCCGCGGGCGATGCCGCGGGCGACGACGGCGCGCCAGGCTTCCTGGACCGGTTCGAAGTGCTCGAAGATGAGCGTGCTCAGCTCGGGTGTGCGGCGCGAGGCGATGATCGCGTTGGTGCTGACCTCGACGGGGCTCGCGAAGAACTGCGCGAGGCGGTGCGCCAGTTCGTGGAGGTCCCGCTCCCATGAGCCGGTGTCGGGGACTTCGATGCCGCTCGAATGCGCGTTGAGGCCCTCGCGGATCAGGTCGGCGAACGTGGGCCACCAGCGATAGATCGTCTTGCGGTTGAGGTCCGCCCGGGCGGCGACCTCGCTGGGGCCGAAGTCGACGACGCGCTCGGCGAGCAGGTCCAGGACGGCCCGCGCGACGGCGTGCCGGACCCGTTCGCTGCGGCCGCCGGTGCGGACGCGTTCGCGTTGCGGCTCGGCGGCGTCGACCGGCGTCGCGCGCTCCTGGTCGGCGGGCCGGGTGGTGCCGTCGCTCATCTCTTCCCCTAAAAGGGTCTAGCTGTTGACTTTAGCGGTGCCGTGGTCCCATCATGATCTACGCCCGGCGGTGGTCGAGCCGCAGGGCCCCGGACCCCGGCGCGTTCCACGGCCGTTCCGGTGCGGCCGATGCCGTCCGCACACCGGCGCGCGTTTCCGTCTCGCTCTCCGCCCCCGGGCGCGGTACCCGCCGCGGCCTTCCCGAGCGCACCGCCCCAAGTCCGTCGACGCCACATGGTGCCCGCTTCGAACGCCAGGGCCGGCGCTCCCGCGGCGGTCGGACGCGGACGCCGGACGGGCGGCGGGCGCTCCGACACGAAAGAGGAGAACAGCATGCAGGGCCAGTACGACGTCATCGTGGTGGGGGCCGGGCCGATCGGGTCCGCCACGGCTCGGCACCTCGCCGATCGCGGGCGCTCGGTCCTGGTGGTGGGCCCGGACGAACCGTCCGGTTTCGAGGACCATCGGGGCGTGTGGGCGGGCTATTACGACGAGGGGCGGCTCGCGCACGTCCTGGAGGTTCCGCTCGTGACGTCCCTGCTCGCGATGCGCTCGATCCGCCGGTTCGCGGAGTTGCGCGAGCGCACCGGCGTCACGTTCACCGTCCCGACCCACTCGGTGTCGGTCATGCCCGAGGCGCCGGCCGGCGGCTCGTCCGCGGACTGGTTCGACCGGGGGATCCTGGTCGCCAACGCCCGCGACCTCGGCGTCGAGGTGTCCGAACTGGACGCGGCGGAGCTGCGCGAGGCGTACCCGTCCGTGACGTTCGAGCCGGGGCACGTCGCCGTGGTGCAGCGCGACGCCGCCATCCTCAACCCCCGCCGCCTGGTGCGGGCCGAACTCGCCGCGGCGACCTCGGCGGCGGGCGCGGACCTGGTGCGCGACGAGGTCGTGCGCACGGAGCGGGCGCACGACGGGGTCCGGGTCACCGCCCGTTCGGGGGCGTCCTGGACGGCCGGGCGGGTCGTGCTGGCCACCGGCGCCGCGAGCAACGCCACCGGCCTGCTGCCCCGCCCGCTGCTGATGCCGACCTTCGGGGCGACCGTCGTCCTCGTCGCGGTGGACGGGCCGGACGCGCTCGACATGCCCGCCATGATGTACCTCAAGCAGCGCGACGCGCGCACGGTCTTCGGCGGCATCGTCATGTCGCCGCTGCGCTATCCCGACGGCGAGTGGTACGTGAAGGTGTCGGGCCGCAGCCTGCTGGACACCCCGCTGGACACCGCCGAGGAGATCGGCGCCTGGGTCCGCACCGGCGGCCGCCAAGAGGACATCGGCGAGGCCCTCGCAGTCCTGCGCGACCTGATGCCCGGCCGGGAGTTCGGTCCCGCGCGGACGCGGCCCTGCCTCGTCTCGGCCACCCCGACCGAACGCCCCTACATCGACCTCGTGGACGAACGCACCGTCATCGCCGTCGAGGGCGAGCGCGGAGCCATGGCCGCCGACGAGATCGGGCGGCTGACCGCCGAACTCGCCGTCCACGGACGGTGGAAGGACAGCATCCCCCACGAGGTGTTCCGCGCCCAATGGGGCGAACCGGGCTGGAACACCGCCGGATGGCTCGCCTCCCGGCGATGACCGGCTCCGGCGCACGACCGAGAGACACGACCGAGACACGACCGAGAGACACGACGGAGAGGCAGCGGATGAGCCACACGCCCATCGTCCCGGACGGGATGCGGGAGATGTACGACGGCTGGCACATCGCGCCCGCCGTCCGGGCCGGGGACTTCGTCCTCTGCTCGGGGGTGCTGGGCGTCGACGCGCACGGCGCGATCCCGGCGGACCCCGCCGAGCAGTTCGAGGCGGTCTTCCGGAACCTGCGCCGGGTGCTCGCCGCGGCCGGCGCCGACATGCCGCACGTGGTCGACATGGTCACCTTCCACCGTGACCTCGACGCGGACATCGCCGCCTTCACCGCGGTCAAGGAGCGGCACGTCGTCGCGCCCTACCCGGCCTGGACCGCCGTCGGCGCCGCCCGGCTGGGCGCGGGCGCGTGCCGGGAGCCCGCATCGAACTCAAGGCGACCGCGTACCTGGGCGCCTAGATGGACACCGGGGGTGGAACCTGCGCCAACAGGTTCCACCTCCGTGCGGAGCGCGGCAGGCGCTCCGCGCCGTCCGGACATGGCCGGCCGGCCGCACCCCGGTGCACGGCGGCGTCCGGCGCGGCGAGATCGATTCGTTCGGCAAGCCCTCGCGAAAGGCCCTGTGCCATGAAATTTCACCCAGCCCGCAACGCGGACGACGAATCCGCCGAACAGCATGTTACCGACCGGGGCGAGAAGTGGACGCCACGGCTGTGGTGCTCGTTCCTGTCGATGGTCGCGGCACTGGAGCTGCTGAGCTGCAGTTACGTCATGATTTCGATCGCCCTTCCGGACATCTCATCGCACTTTTCGACCAACCAGGGCGTGTGGGTGCTGACGTCCTTCCTTCTCATCGGGACCGTCGCCTCGCCGCTGCTGGGCAAGCTCGCCGATACCCACGGAAAAAGGCGGATCCTCGTCCTGTCCGTGGCGCTCTCCGCGGTCGGCTCCCTGGTCGCCGCCCTGGCACCGGCATTCGGAGTCCTCGTCTTCGGCTGGGCGCTGGCGGGCCTGCTCAGCCCCTGCCTGTTCCTGGTCTACTCGCTCATCCGGGACGTCTACCCCGAGCGGAGCGTCGCGATGGCCGTGAGCATCTCGACGACCGGCATGGGACTGGTCACCATCCCTGCCCCCGTTCTCGGCGGGATGCTCATCGAAGCCTTCGGTTTCCGCGGCATCTTCTGGTTCTGCGCGGTCGTCCTCGTCGTCCTGGCCGCACTCATCCGCGTCACCACCGACGAGTCGCCGGTCCGGCTGACTTCGCGGATCGACCTTCTCGGCGCCGTCCTCCTCGGCTCGGGCCTCGCCGGAATCCTCATCGCGGTCAGCCTGGGCCCCGAATGGGGCTGGTCCTCCGCCAGCACGATCGGCTGCGCGATCCTCGGAGCGGGCCTGACGGTCGCGTGGCTGGTCTCCGCGCGGCTGGTGCGGGACCCGATCATCGACCTGCGCGTCCTCGCGGAACGCACCGTGGCCTTCACCACCCTGAGCTCCGGCCTCTGCTGGGCACTGGTCGCGACGTTCAGCGTGCTGACCCCGATGATGGTCATGACGCCCGACGACCTCGGCCTCGAGTACGGCCTCGGCGCCGGTTCCGTCGGCTACGCCGTCGTCCAGGTGCCGGTGGGCCTGTCGATGCTGCTCGGCGGCTACGCCGTCGGCTCGCTCGTCCGGCGGCGGACGACCTCCAGGACGATGATGGTCACCGGCATGCTGCTGGCGTCCGCGGGCTGCCTGCTGATGGGCGTCCTCCACACCGGGCTGGCGCCGGTCGCCCTCTTCGCCACGCTGATCAGCTTCGGCTGCGGCATCGGCTACGCCGCGACCCCCAACCTGCTGATCGAGTCGGTCCCCGCCCGGCTCCAGGCGACGGCCGGAGGAATCGCCTCCACCTCCGGCAACATCTTCCCCGCGATCCTGCCCGTGCTGGTCTTCGCCGTCCTGAACGATTCGCACATCGCCAAGGTCGTGGACGGCACGACCTATTACAGCGACACGGGAATCACCACGGCCTTCGTCATCTGCGGAGCCGTCGGACTCGCCGGCGTCCTTCTCGCCCTGGCCCTCCCCCGCCGCACGACCGAAAAGACCGAAGACCCCGCGTCCCCCCAGGGCATCACCCCCGTCACCCCGTGAAACCGGGCGGGAGCCCGATGCCTCCGGCGCCGCCGTCCGCTCGGGGGCGAGGGGTTCGGCGCGGAGTTCGGCGAGGAGTTCGGCGCGGGGTCAGGCCCGGTGCTTGCGGAGCTCCGCCGAGAGTTCGGCGGAGAACTGTTCGGCGTCGGACAGGCGCGCACGGATCTTCGCGCAGCGTTCTTCGACAAGCGTGCGGTAGACGCCGAGGCGCTTGGCGAGGTCGGCTCTGGTGTCCTCGTCGGTGCCGGGCGACTGGAGTTCGTCGATGATCTCGAGGAGGTCGCGCATCTCTTCGAGGGTGAAGTCGAGGGGCTTCATCCGCTTGATGACCAGGAGGCGGGCGACGTCGTCGTCGGTGTAGAGGCGGAAGCCGCCCTGCGAGCGCGCGGTGGGGAGCGCGAGGCCGACGTCCTCGTAGTGGCGGATGGTGCGCAGGCTCAAACCGGTCCGGTCGGCGACCTCGCCGATCTGCATGTGCCTGCCGTCCATCGGGTTCCTCCTCGCGTCACCGGCCCGTCAGGCCGGGGACGGGTGATCCATACCGTGGGTCAAGCTTCCCATCTCCCGGCGCATGGTGCCGTCGGCACCTCGGACAGGTGGGCGGGGCGGGAGCGGACCTTCACGCCCCGGGGGCTCGGCTTCCGGCGGGTGTGCGCGCGACGTAGACGGTGTTGGCCGAGGTGCCGCCCTGGACGGGGTTGGGGAACTCGACGACGTGCGGGGTCACCTCGGCGAACACCTCACCGAGCAGGGCGGTGAACGCGTCGTCCGGCGGGTCGTTCGACCAGAGGGCGAAGACGCCGCCGGGACGAAGCTGCCCGGCCAGGCGCCGCAGCGGTCCCGGCCGGTAGAACGCCGCGTTGGCGGGAGCGAGGACGTGGCTCGGCGAATGGTCGATGTCGAGCAGGACGGCGTGGAAGCGGGCTCCGGGCGTCTGCGGATCCAGCCCGGCCTCGGCGAGGGCGAAGAAATCGCCCTGCACCAGCCGGCAGCGGGCGTCGGAGGCGAGCCGCTCCCCCAGCGGGACCAGCCCGGCGCGGTGCCACTCGATCACCTCGCCGAGCGCCTCCACCACCACGAGCGAGCGCACCCGGGCGTCGTCGAGGGCGGCGAGGGCGGTGTGCCCGAGCCCCAGCCCCCCGACGAGGACGTCGAGGCCGCCGCCGTCCTCCGCCTCGGGAGACGCCGCCAGGCCGAGACGGGCGAGCTCGGTCTCGCCGACGGTCCACAGGCTCGACATCAGGAAGTCGTCATCGAGCTTGATCTCGTAGACCTCCGCGCCCAGCGCGGGGTCTCGCCGCCGCCGAAGGCTGACGACGCCCATGGGCGTCGGCCGCCAGTCGAGTTCCTCGAACAATGCGCCCACTGCGATCCGTCCCGTGCGATGTCGGAGAAGCCGTCTCCGGCTCTGAAATGTACTCTCGCGTTAAAGGAGATTACGTCGGCGCGGTGTCCCCCCGCGGTCGCTTACGGTCGATCGGCGGGTCGTCCGGGGTATCGGGGCCCGCAGGCGCGGTCACCGCACAACACCGATCCAACGTAATGGCAGAATTGACTCCGAGGTGAGCCGCAGCCCGTCATCGGCGAAGTGTCTCCGGCCGGTCCACGCCCAGGATACTCTAACGTGGGGTGAGACTAGAGGTGGGCGCCGTCGCGAACATCCGGCTCGTTCCGCCCCTGCGCCGAGGCCGACGCCGAACGGCCGACGAGCCGACGAGGACGCCGGTCGAGGAGCTTGCGGCGGGGTGCGAGCGGCCACAGATCGCCGGAGGGCCGGTCTCGATCGCGTACCGGCCGCGAAAACGGAACGGAGGGACGGCGGTGCTTCAGCACGAGACGCGCCCAGGGGCGCGCAGGGCCGCGTACGAGCCGGGCGGCGGTGCACGCCACCGGCTGGGGGCGGGCCGGGTGGCGCACGGGAAGGCGCCGCGGTGAGCACGGGGACGGGCTCAGGCGGCGAGGTGATCGCGGAGGCGGCACGGCGGCGGACGTTCGCGGTGATCAGCCATCCGGACGCGGGCAAGTCGACGCTCACCGAGGCGCTCGCGCTGCACGCGGCGGCGATCGGGCAGGCGGGGGCCGTGCACGGCAAGGCCGGACGGCGCGGGGTGACCTCCGACTGGATGGACATGGAGCGTTCGCGGGGCATCTCGATCACCTCGTCGGTGCTGCGGTTCGAGTACGGCGGAGCCCTGCTGAACCTCCTCGACACCCCCGGGCCACGCGGACTTCTCCGAAGACACCTACCGGGTGCTGGCGGCCGTCGACGGCGCGATCATGCTGCTCGACTCGGCCAAGGGCCTGGAGGCGCAGACGCTGAAGCTGTTCGACGTCTGCCGCCACCGGAAGATCCCGGTGATCACGTTCGTGAACAAGTGGGACCGTCCGGGCCGCGAGCCCCTGGAACTGCTGGACGAGGTCGAGCAGCGGATCGGCCTGCGACCGGCGCCGCTGAACTGGCCCGTCGGAGTCGCGGGCGACTTCCGCGGGCTCCTCGACCGGGACGGCGGGTCCTACACCCGGTTCCTTCGCGCCCCCGGCGGCGCGACGCGGGCCGTGGCCGAACGCGTCCCCGCCGGACGGGCCGCCGCCGAGGAAGGCGACGCCTGGACGACCGCGACCGAGGAGCTCGCGCTGCTCGACGAGATCGGCGCGACCCTCGACATGGACGCGTTCGCCGCCGGGACCTGCACCCCCGTGCTGTTCGGCGCCGCGCTGCCCAACTTCGGCGTGGAGGCGCTGCTGGAGACCGTGCGCCGCCTCGCCCCGGCGCCCACGCCCCGCGCGGACGAACACGGCACCGACCGTCCGGTCGAGGCGCCGTTCGCGGGGCAGGTGTTCAAGGTGCAGGCGGGCATGGACCGCGCGCACCGCGACCGGCTCGCGTTCGTCCGGGTGTGCTCGGGCCGGTTCGAGCGCGGCACGACCCTCACCCACGCCGCCACCGGACGCCCGCTGACCACCAAGCACGCGCAGACGGTCTTCGGCCGCGACCGCTCCACCATCGACGCCGCCTACCCCGGCGACGTGATCGGGCTGCCGAACGCCGCCGGCGTCAAGGTCGGCGACACCCTCTACAGCGCGCGCCCCGTGGTGTTCCCGCCGATCCCCGCGTTCGCTCCCGAGCACTTCATGGTCGCGCGCGTCGACGACAACGGCCGCGCCAAGCAGTTCCGCCGCGGCATCGACCAGCTCGACAACGAGGGCGTGGTGCAGGTCCTGCGCAGCGACCTGCGCGGGGACGGCGCGCCGGTGCTCGCCGCGGTCGGGCCGCTGCAGTTCGAGGTCGTCACGGCCCGAATGGCCGACGAGTTCGGCGCGCCCGTCGGCCTCACGCGCCTCGACTACACCACCGCGCGGCTCACCGACAAGGAGTCCGCGCCCGTCCTGGCCGCCCAGCGCGGCGTGGAGGTGCTCACCCGGGACCTGGACGGCGCGCTCGTCGCGGTGTTCCCCGACAAGTGGCGCGTCCGCGCCATCGAACGCGACCATCCCGGGCTCACGGTGACGCCGATGCTCGCGGCCGGGGGCCCCGACTGACACCGGACGGGTACTCGGGGGCGTCGAAGCATCGGGGCCGCCGCGCACCGATCCGGCGCGGGCGTGACCGGCGTCGCCCGTTGAGACGAGCCCGCCGCGACTGTGATCGCCGTCTCGATCCGCACCAACGACTCTTCTGTGACGTTAGAGTAGGGATGCGCGCGGAGAGTTCCGCGCGTCCGGGCCGTCGTCCTCCTGGCGTCGAGTCCTTCGATCGGCCGAGATTCGGGGGAGCCATGCGCCGGCGCACGCCGCAGACCTGATGCGACGTCCGCGCCCGCGTTCCCCCTGACGCACCGACGCGTCGAGCGGCCGATCCCCCGCGTCTTCTTCCCGGCGGCGTGGCCGGTCCGTCCGTGCCCGCCTTTCGTTCACTGTGACGTGCACCCGTGACCGGTGCGCGCGACATCGTGTCTGGAGTGCTTTGTCCCTGCCTGCCGTCGTGGCGAGCCGCATGAAACCGAGCCGTCCGATCACCGCGAAACTTCTCCGCGTCGAGGTGCTGTCGGGCCTGGTGGTGGCGCTGGCGCTGATCCCCGAGGCGATCTCGTTCTCGATCATCGCCGGGGTCGATCCCAGTATCGGGTTGTTCGCCTCGTTCACCATGGCCGTCACCATCGCGATCGTCGGCGGGCGGCCCGCGATGATCTCCGCCGCGACCGGCGCCATCGCCCTGGTGGTCGCGCCGCTGTCGATCCAGCACGGCCTCGGGTATCTCATCGCCGCCGTCATCCTGGGCGGGGTCTTCCAGATCATCCTGGGGAGCCTGGGCGTGGCCCGCCTGATGCGGTTCGTGCCGCGCTCGGTGATGGTCGGGTTCGTCAACGCCCTCGCCATCCTGATCTTCATGGCGCAGGTCCCCGAACTGCGGGACGTGCCGTGGCCGGTCTACCCGCTGGCCGCCGCGGGGCTCGCCCTGATGGTGCTGTTCCCCCGCATCACCAAGGCCGTCCCGGCGCCGCTGGTGTCGATCGTCGCCCTGACCGTCATCACGGTCGCCGCCGGGATCGCGGTCCCGACCGTCGGCGACAAGGGCGAACTGCCGTCGTCGCTGCCCGGCCTCGGCCTACCGGACGTCCCGTTCACGCTCGACACCCTCACGCTCATCGCCCCCTACGCGCTGGCGTTCGCGCTCGTCGGGCTGATGGAGTCGCTGATGACCGCCAAGCTCGTCGACGACATCACCGACACCCGCTCCAACAAGACCCGCGAGTCGATCGGCCAGGGCATCGCCAACATCGTCACCGGATTCTTCGGCGGCATGGGCGGCTGCGCGATGATCGGCCAGACGATGATCAACGTCAAGAACGGCGCCCGCACCCGGCTGTCCACCTTCCTGGCCGGAACGTTCCTGATGGTGCTGTGCATCGTGTTCGGCCCGGTCGTGTCCGACATCCCGATGGCCGCGCTCGTCGCCGTCATGATCCTGGTGTCGGTCGGCACCTTCGACTGGCACTCGATCCGGCCCGCCACCCTCAAGCGCATGCCGATCGGCGAGACCCTCGTCATGCTCGTCACCGTCGCGGTCGTCGTGGCCACCCACAACCTGGCCATCGGCGTCGTCGTCGGCACGATCACCGCGATGGTGATCTTCGCCCGGCGGGTGGCGCACCTGGTCAACGTCTCGTCCGTCACCGACCCCGACGGCGGACGGGTCGTGTACGCGGTCACCGGCGAGCTGTTCTTCGCCTCCAGCAACGACCTGGTCCACCGGTTCGACTATTCGGGCGACCCCGAGCACGTCACCGTCGACCTCACCGACGCCCACATCTGGGACGCCTCCACCGTCGCCGCCCTCGACGCCGTCACCACCAAGTACGAGCAGCGCGGCAAGACCGTCGAGATCATCGGCCTCAACGAGCCGAGCGCCAAGATGCACGGGGACCTGTCCGGCGAACTCGCCGGAAGCCACTGACGGTCTCAACGGTGCCCGGGCAGGTCACCGGGGACGGTGACCGGGCAGGTACCGGTCGGGTCCTTGCACGCCGGGAAGGGCCGAGGCCGACCGCCTGCCGGGGCCGTACGACTTCACGCTTCCGGCGATCGCCGCCGCGATCGCCGTCGGGAACCCGAAGACGACCACCAGGGCGATGGCGATGCCGTCGCCCCCGTCGAAGCCGAAGACGTATCGGAGTTGAGCACCGAGGGGCGTGCCCCGCAGCAGCGGCGCCACGAAGAGCGTCGCCACCAGGTAGAGCAGGCAGAGCCCGCACAGCGTCCACGCGCCGGGAATCCTGCGGGCGAACGTGAATCCCGCCGCGACCAGCAGCGCCCCGGCGCCGATGAGGCCGCCGAGCACGTTCTGCAGGAGCAGGCCGGTCCAGCGACCGGCCGGCCCGTCGACGGCGTAGCCGAGGTTGACGAGCGCGTAACAGGCGAGCATGCCGGCGGTGAGCAGCGCCAGGACGCCGGCGATCATCGCCGCCGCGGCGTTCGCCCGCGGCCCGGGGGCCGGCATGTACGGGTGCGGCGGCGGGCCTGACGGGTGCCGGGCGAACCCGCCGGGGCCGTGGGGGGATCCGGCCGTGGGGCAAGGGGCCGAACTCCGGCTCCTCCCCGGGACGGCCCGTCGGCCCGTACCGTCCCGGCCGTTCGGGTTCGTCGGGTCGCAGTGAAGCAGCCATAGTCGTCTATTTGAGCATGGCGGGGCGCCCGCCGCGCGGAGATCGTCCACACTCGCGGCGGCCGCGCGGCCCGCGCGGCCGCCGCGGCCGGGGACGGGCCCCTCCCCCGCTTCCCGCGCCCCTGCCCGCTTCCGTGACGGCCCGAGGCTTGCCGCGCCGAAGATTTTAGGCATTTGACCTGCACGCCTCTTGACTTGAGCCCGAACCTTCTCCAGACTTTCCCACATGTTCGGTCAATCTTCCACAAAAACGGTCAGTCGTCGTGCTCGCGGCTGAGCGGCACCGCCGCATCTGCGACGCGCTCCGCGACCGCTCCGTGGTCAGGACCGAGGAGCTCGCCGGGCTGCTCGGGGTCTCTGCCGAGACCGTCCGCCGCGACCTGCTCGTGCTGGAACGGCGCGGCTCGCTGGTGCGGGTGCACGGCGGCGCGACCGACGTCGTCGGCGGCTCCGGCGAAGAAGCGTCGTTCGCCGAGCGGGCCGGCACCGGCCACGAGGCCAAGGCGGCCATCGGCCGCGCCGCCGCCGCGCTGGTCCGGCCCGGGCAGACCCTGATCATCGATGTGGGGACCACCGCGCTGGAGGTCGCACGGGCGCTGCCCCAGGACCACCACGGCATCGTCGCGACCTGCTCCCTGCTGGCCGCCGCGGAACTGGCAGGAAGACCCGGCGTCGAGGTGCTGGTATCGGGGGGCCGAGTGCGCGCGGGCGACCTGGCCTGCGCGGGCGAGCCCGCCACGCGGTTCTTCGCCGACCTGAACGCGGACGTGGCCTTCCTCGGCTCCGGCGGGGTGGACCCGGCCGCGGGACTGACCGACTACCACCTGGACGAGGTCGCGAGCCGCCGCATCATGATCGCGAACACGGTGCGCTCGTACGTCCTCGCCGACTCCCGCAAGCTCGGCCGCGTCGCGGCGCACCGGGTCTGCGGACTGGACGAGATCGACGGGCTGATCACCGACACGGCCCCGTCCCCGGCACTGCGCGAAGCGCTGGAGGGGTCCGGCGCCCTCGTCACCGTGACCGACTGAACTCAAGGACGGCCGGGCGACGCTGCCACGTCACCCGGCCTGATCGCCGACCCTCATGGAACACGCAAGGAGACGACCGATGTCCGATTCTTCCACGTCGCCGCACGGCGCGGCGGCGGGACCGGCCCACGGCGGGAGACCGTCCGGCGAGGGCCTCTCAGAATTCGGGTACGAGCAGGAGGTCAAGCGCGAGCTGGGCTGGTACGCCTCGTTCGCGGTGGCGTTCGGATTCGTGTCGATCGCCACCGGCATCTTCACCGCCTACGGTTCGGTGCTGCAGTCCTCCGGACCGATGGGCATCTGGACCTGGCCGGTGGTGGTGATCGGCCAGCTGTGCGTCGCGCTGATCTTCGGCTCGCTCGCCGCCCGCATCCCGGTCAGCGGCTACGCCTACCAGTGGACGTCGCGGCTGGCCAACCCGGTACTGGGCTGGATCATGGGCTGGGTCTCCTTCATGTTCCTCGCGGTGGTGGTCGTCGCCGTCGACTACACGATCGCCGCGACGATCCTGCCGGTGCTGTTCCAGTACGAGGGCACCAACCAGAACGCCTGGGTGATCACCGGCGTCGTCGTGCTCCTGCAGGCGATCCTGGTCGCCATCTCGACCCGGGCGACGCAGCGGGTCAACACCGTCGCGGTCACCATCCAGCTGATCGGCATGGTGGGGCTGACCGTGCTGCTGTTCGCCGTCGGCGCCGCCACCGGCCAGCTGGACTTCGGCACGCTGTTCAGCCGCGGCGACGTCCCGGCCGAAGGCTACTTCTCCCTGGGCGGGGCGACCTCGGTGGGCCCGTGGGCGATGGGCTTCCTGCTCGGCGCGTTCACCATCGTCGGTTTCGAGTCCGCGGCGAACCTGGCCGAGGAGACCAAGGACCCGGCGCGCGTCGTGCCCAGGGCGATGGCACGGGCCGTGGTCGGCCTCGGCGTCCTCGGCATGCTGTTCCTGATCGCGGTGACCGCGCTCGCCGAGAACCCCGCGGCGCTGGCGCGGTCCGACACCCCGGTCGCCGACGTGATCGCGCGGGTGCTCGGCTCGTACGTCGGCAAGGGCCTGCTGGTCCTCGTGGTCGTCTCGATCTTCTCGTGCGGCCTGGTGATCCTGCTCAGCGGCACCCGGCTGGTCTGGGCGATGTCGCGGGACAAGCGCTTCCCCGGCTGGCAACTGCTGCGCCGGATCAACGGCACGACCGGTACCCCGATGAACGCCGCCGTCCTGGTGTTCGTGATCGCGCAGATCCTGCTCGCCACGTTCGCCCGCTCCACCCAGGCGCTGTTCTCGCTGTTCTCGGCGGCGACCCTGCTGCCGGCGATCATCTACGCCGCGACGACCGCGCTCTACATCGCCAAGCGCCGCAGCCTGCCGCCCTCCCGCGGCTTCCAGCTCGGCCGCTGGGAGGTCCCGGTACTGGTGCTGGCCGTCATCTGGCTGGTCTACGAACTGCTCATCTTCCGTGACGCGTCCTTCGCCGAACCTTGGCGGTACGTCGCGGTGATGTCCGCGATCGGTGCGGTCTACTTGGCGTACCTGCTGATTCGGCACGGCACCAAGGGGCTCACCATGCCGGACCTGCACGACATCGACAAGGTCCTGGACGACGACGCGCCGGCGCGTCCCGGCGACACCTCCGCGGAACGGCCATGACGACCGTACTGGCCATCGACCAGGGAACGTCCGGCACCAAGGCGATGGTGGTGGACGGCTCCGACCGGGTCCTCGGCGTGGCGGAACTGCCGGTCCGGCCCCGCTACCTGCCGGGCGGCGGCGTCGAGCAGGACCCCCGCGAACTCCTCGACTCGGTCCTGGAGTCCGGACGGCGCGCGGTCCGCGAGGCCGGCGCCCCGATCGACTGCGTGACGCTCGCCAACCAGGGCGAGACCGTCCTCGCCTGGGATCCCGCGTCCGGCGAACCGCTCACCCCCGCGATCGTGTGGCAGGACCGCAGATCCGCGCAGATCTGCGCCGAACGCGCGGAATGGGCCGAACCCGTCCGCCACCGCACCGGCCTGGTGCTGGACCCGTACTTCTCCGCACCGAAGATGCGCTGGATCCGGGACCGGCTCACCCGCGACGGCGTCGTCACCACGTCCGACAGCTGGCTGCTGCACCGGCTCACCGGCGAGTTCGTCACCGACGCGGCGACGGCGTCCCGGTCACTGATCACCGACCTGGACACCGGCGCGTGGAGCCCCGACCTGCTGGCGGTGTTCGGCCTCACCGACGAGGCGCTCCCGCGGATCGCCGCCTGCGACGAGATCGTGGGCGAGACCACCGCGTTCGGTGCGCCCGCCCCGGTCGGCGGCCTCGTCGTGGACCAGCAGGCGGCGCTGCTCGCCCAGCGCTGCCTGACCCCCGGCTCGGCCAAATGCACCTTCGGCACCGGCGCGTTCCTGCTCGCCAACATGGGCACCGAGCCGGTGCGGTCCGGCACGGGCCTGGCGTCCTCGGTGGCCTGGCGGGCGCGCGGCGAGACGTCCTACTGCCTGGACGGCCAGGTCCCCACCGCCGCGTCGGCCGTGCGCTGGATCCAGGACCTCGGCCTGGTGGACGGCGCCCCGGAACTCGACCGGGTCGCCGCGCCCGACGCCGCCGGGGTGCTGTGCGTACCCGCGCTGGCCGGGCTGTCGGCACCGTGGTGGGCGCCGGAGGCCACCGCCGCGTTCACCGGCATGACGCTGTCCACCTCCTCCGGCCACCTGGTCAGGGCGGTGCTGGACGGCATCGCCGCCCAGGTAGCCGAACTGGCGGACTGCACGGCCCGCGACACGGGGATCGCACTGTCGACGCTGCGCGTCGACGGCGGCCTCACCCGCAGCCGGGTCCTGATGCAGGCCGTCGCCGACCTGCTCCAGGCCCGTGTCGAGGTGTACCCGTCCGAACACGCGACCGCGCTCGGAGCCGTCGCGTTCGCCCGTAGCGCCGTCGACCCGGCGCTGCCGCCCGCCGACGCGATCGTCGACTGGACGCCCGCCACCGGCTACACCCCGCGGATCGGCGCCGACGAGGCCGCCGCGTTCCGGGCGCGGTGGACCGCCGCCGTCGAGAACTCCGCGATCGGCAAGGAGAAACAGTGACCACAGCACGAACCGAACCGGCCGCCGACGTCGCCGTGATCGGCGCGGGGGTCGTGGGCTCGGCCATCGCGCGGGCCCTTTCGGCCCACCGGCTCGACGTCGTCCTGCTGGACGCCCGCGCCGACGTCGGCGACGGCACCAGCAAAGCCAACACCGCGATCCTGCACACCGGCTTCGACGCGACCCCCGGCACCCTGGAGGCACGCCTCGTCGCCGAGGGATACCACCTGCTCAAGGACTACGCCGACCGCACCGGCATCCCCTACGAGCCGACCGGCGCGCTCCTGGTGGCCTGGGACGACGAGCAGCTCGCCGCGCTCCCCGGCCTGAAGGAGAAAGCCGAGAAGAACGGATACACCGACGCCGGGATCGTCGGGCCGGACGAGGTGTACCGGCAGGTGCCCACGCTCGGCCCCGGCGCCCTCGGCGGCCTCACGGTCCCGGGCGAATCCATCATCTGCACCTGGACCACCACCCTCGCGCTGGCCACCGAAGCGGTCCGGCGCGGCACCCGCCTGCTGCGCTCGCACCGCGTCGAGTCCGTCACCCCCGGACCGGACGCGACCGTCCTGCACACCGACCGCGGCGACGTGCGCGCACGCTGGGTGGTGAACGCGGCCGGGCTCGGCGGCGACGTACTGGACGCCATGTTCGGATACGACCGGTTCCACCTGCACCCACGGCGCGGCGAACTGCTCGTCTACGACAAGCAGGCCCGCCCGCTCGTGGACCGGATCGTGCTCCCCGTGCCGTCCAAGCTCGGCAAGGGCGTCCTGATCAGCCCGACCATCTACGGCAACGTCATGCTCGGCCCCACCGCCGAGGACATGACCGACCGCACCGACACCTCGACCACCGAGGACGGCTACGCGTTCCTGCTCGGGCACGGGGAGCGCATCATGCCGTCCCTGCTCCGGGAGGAGGTCACCGCGACGTACGCGGGACTGCGCGCCGCCGCCGACGTCCCCGACTACACGATCGAGGTCGACGCCGCGCAGCGCTACGCGGTCGCCGGCGGCATCCGGTCCACCGGCCTGACGGCCGGCATGGCCGTGGCCGCGCACCTGCTGGGGCTGCTGGGCGAGGCGGGCCTGGAACTGCGCGAACGCACCGACCTCCCCGACCCGCCGCGCATGCCCAACATCGGCGAGGCGTTCCCGCGCCCGTACACCGACGCCGGACGCATCGCCGCCGACCCCGAGTACGGCAGCATCGCGTGCTTCTGCGAACGGGTCACCCGCGGCGAGATCCGCGACGCGCTCGCGAGCACGATCCCGCCGCGCGACATGGACGGGCTGCGCCGCCGTACCCGCGCGATGAACGGGCGCTGCCAGGGCTTCTACTGCGGCGCGAACGTCACCGGGATGCTGGAGCGGGCCCTGCGGGCCGCCGACGAGGAAGGCAAGCGATGAGCACGACACGCACCCGGCTGACGCCCGCGGTGGCCATCGTCGGCGGCGGACCCGCCGGGCTGCGGACGGCCGCGGAACTCGCCCGGTCCGTCCCCGGCCCGACCCTCGTGCTCGAACGCGAGCAGGAGGCCGGCGGCATCCCGCGGCACTGCGGCCACACCGGCTTCGGCCTCCGCGACCTGCACCGGGTCCTGACCGGCCCCGCGTACGCGCGGCGCATGGTGCGCGGAGCCGAACGGGCCGGAGCCGAGATCCGCACCGGCGCGATGGTGACCGGCTGGTCCCCCGACGGCGGCCTGGAGGTCACCGCACCGGACGGCCTGTTCGAGGTGCACGCGGACGCCGTGGTGCTGGCGACCGGAGCCCGCGAACGGCCGAGGACCGCGCGGCTGGTCCCCGGCGACCGCCCGGACGGCGTCTACACCACCGGCCACCTGCAGAACCTCGTCCACCTGCACCACCGCAGGCCGGGCCGCCGCGCCGTCGTCGTCGGCAGCGAGCTGGTCAGCTGGTCGGCCGTGCTGACGCTGCGCGAGGCCGGCTGCCGGACCGTCCTGATGACCACGGAACGGCCCCGCGGCGAGGCGTACGCGCTGCTCCCCCTCGCGGGCCGGGCCGGGCTGCGGGTACCGCTGCGCACCCGCACCCGCGTCACCCGGATCATCGGCAAGGGCCGCGTCGAGGCCGTGCAGATCGAGGACGCCGTCAGCGGCCGCCGCTGGAACGTTCCCTGCGACACGGTCGTGTTCACCGGGGACTGGATCCCCGACAACGAACTGGCCCGGTCCGCCGGGCTCGAACTCTCCCCCGGCACCCTGGGTCCCGCGGTCGACGGCGCGCTGCGCACCAGCCGTCCGGGGGTCTTCGCGGCGGGCAACATGCTGCACCCCGTGGACACCGCGGACATCGCGGCCCTCGACGGCGCCCACGCGGCCCGCACCGTCCTCGACCACCTCGCGGGCCGTACCGTCCCGGGCGACGGAGTACGGATCGTCGCCGCCGCACCGCTGCGCTGGATCTCCCCCGCCGCGTACCGTCCCGGCGACCGCGGCCCGGCCCGCGGGCGCCTGCTGGCCTGGACGGACGAGTACGCGCCGTTCCCCCGGGTCACGGTCGCCCAGAACGGCCGCACCCTCGCCGAACGGCGGCTGCCCTGGCCCGCGGCGCCCGGCCGGGTGTTCCGCATCCCGGGCGGGATGCTCGACGCGGTCCGTCCGGGCGACGGCGACGTGCACGTCTCGCTACGCGGCTGACGTCCGTCCGCGGCGGCGGCCTTTACAATGTAGATCATTAACGGGCGGGGATCCGGAGGCCGGTTCGGCTTCGGCGGACGCGCGGGTGCCGGCGGCCGTGTTCGTTTCGTACCGCCGTTTCAGGACTTGGCGGCGTCTTCCAGGACGGTCAGGTCGCGGAGCAGTTCGGACGCCGTGACCTCGTCGAGGTCACCGAACCGGACCTCGCCGCCGGACCACGGCCCGTACCGGTCGCCCGACACGGACGCGTACACGATCGTGTGCTCGTCGAACGCGTGCGAATCGGCCGCGACGAAACCGGGATCGAGGTTGAGCAGCACGTACCGGTCCCCCGGCAAGGGACGCACGAAGGCGTGCTCGATGCCCGCCTCCTGCGGCTCGCCGCGCTCCCACCCCCGGTTCGTCAGGCCGAGGATCGCCCCGGTCGGGACGGTCAGGCCCTCGAACCGTTCGAGCCGGAAGCCCTTCGCCTGCGCGTCGGTGAGTCGGTGGACCTCCCGGCCGAGCTGCGGGAACGGCTGCAGGATCTCGTAATCGGCGAAGACCTGCCCCCACGCCGCGGTCTCGTCGCCCAGGTCGATGGGGTGCGCGACGCCGATCCGGGCGTCGCCGGGGAGGACGAACGCGTCGTCGGCGGCGTCCGCGAGAGTGCCGTCCTCGGCGAGCCGGAACGTGCGCGCGTCCCCGCCGGTGCCGGCCAGCCAGACGAGCCGGCGGGCGAGGTGCCGCGTCAGCGGATGGCCGGCGAACTGGTCGGCGAACTCCTCCGCGCTCCACCGGCGCCGGTCGACCATGGCGCGTTCGAGCCGGTGGACCAGGTCGGACGCGACGGTGCGGACGTCCTTCTTCAGCCGCGAGAACCGCTGGTACGCGGCGGGCGCCAGCTCGGGATCGTCCTTCGCGCCGGGCTTGGGCAGCGCCTTGCGGAGCTTGCCCGCCTGGTCGGTGACCTGCGGCCTGAGCGTCTCGTCGAAGACGACCGCGAACGCCCGGGGCCCGTAGTCGAGGGTGAGGGCGCCGTCCCCGTCCAGGTCGAACGTGGGGACGAGCCGGTCGGCGAGCTGGTCGGCGGTGAGGTCGCGCCGCTCGGCGATCCGGTCGATCCGCTCCCGGGCCTGCGCCTTCAGCCCCTTGTACCGGACCCGCTGCGCGATCTGGTTGAGGCAGGTCAGCGCGGTGTCGGTACCGATGGCGGTGAGCACGTCCAGGCCGATGACGGCGCGCGCGTGCCCGCCCTCGCCCGGCCACTTGCGCAGGAGGGGGGTGAGTTCGCGCGCGGCTTCGTCGTCGCCGAGCAGGCCGAGCTGGGTGAACGCCCAGTTCGCCGGTGCCGGCATCCCGTTCGCCAGCCACGCCCGGAACACCGCCCGGGAGAACGCGGCCAGCGACGCCGGATCGCAGGTCTCGCGGACGACCCGCAGGCCCGCGTGCGGGGTGCCGGGCGGCGACAGGGCCAGGATCGTGAGCACGTGCGCGACCGAGCCGTCCGGCAGGCGGGCGCTCCGGTCGCGCAGTTCGACGGGCGGGAGCGCGGCGGCCTCCAGCCAGCCGGGCGTCGCGGGCACGGTCGGCGGGACGACGTCGAGCGGGTCGGTGGCCAGGAACTTCTCCAGCGCGGCGGCCCGGTCGCCTGTACTCGCGGACGGCCGCGAGCACCGTCTCGCCGTCGCGGACGGCGGCGATGTGCCGCAGCGCGGCCTCGGCCGCCTGCCGGGCCGGGCCCGGCCCGCCGAGCGCGCGGCACCAGCAGCCGGGCGGCGCCGGTGCCGTGCCATTCCAGCCACGCGGCCCCGACCCCGCGCATGGCCTTGGTCCGGGCGAACCAGTCCGCCATCATCGCGGCGACCTCGGGACTGCGGAACGGCAGGAGGAACTCGCCCCACGCGCGGGGGTGGGTCTCGGCGCCCGACAGCAGCAGCGGGTACACCCGCGTCCCGAACCGGACCACCGTCCGCTTGACCGCGTTGCCGACCCGGAGCGTGTCGCCGGTCTCCCACTCGGCGAGCAGCGGTTCCGCCACGTCCAGGGGAGCCTGCGCGAACACCAGGGGGAGAACGACCCCGCTGTCGCGCCAGTCGCCGGGACGCCAGATCCGGTCCCAGTCCGGCTGGACACCGTAGCTGCCGCTCCACTTCTTGATGTCGGCTTCGGCCCACGCGGCGTGCGCGCCGTCCGTCCAGTGGATCGTGACCTCGCGCGGGGCCGTCAGGCCGGGCACGATGACGGGCCCGGAGTTCTCGGACGCGCGCGTCCAGGCGGGCGCGACGAGCACGCGGGGCAGCGAATCGGCGGCGGCTTCGGGAAGGTCCGGGATGTTCATGATCGAACAGACGGCCCCCGTCCTCCCCCGGTTCCCCGCAGAACACCGTCCCCGCCGGACGACGCCGGCCCGTTCGACGGCGCGGGGCCGGGTGCCGCGTCCGGCCGCTCCGGTACCCGGTTCTTCGGGTCGGCGCGGCCTTGCGTTCACGGGCCCTTGTAGATGCGTCCCTCCTTCATGACGAACCGCACGTCCTGAGCGACGGTGATGTCTCGGGTCGGGTCTCCGGGAACGGCGATGACGTCGGCGAGGTATCCCTCTCGCAGGCGGCCGAGCTCGTGGTCGAGTTCGACCAGTTCCGCGCCGGTGCTGCCCCGGCCCCTCTAGGCGACCTCCGGTTCCATGGTCGAACCGCAGGCGGCAAACCAGCAAGGCAAAGCACCGAAACGCCGTGCAGGAAAGGAAGCGGACAGGTGACCGACGACGTCGCAGGCGGCAACGAGCACGATACGTCCCGACAGTTCTTCTTCGATGTCAATGAAATACCGGGACACACCAACGCCGAACGGCTCGGGGACGCCCCGGGCGCCGAACGCTACCTCGACCTGCTCGGCCGGGATCTCGTCACCAGAACGCTCGTCCATTCTCCGCGGCTCTGCGTCTTCCACGAGACGGCCCGGCCCGGCGAGCGCGTCAAGCCCCACCGCCACGGCACTTACCAGCTGAACTACATCCTCCGCGGCGAACTCGTCTTCGGAAGGCGACGCGTCGGCCCGGACATGGGCTTCTTCACCCCCGACCTGCTCTACTCGTGGCGCGCGGCGACGAGGGCGCCGAATGGATCGAAATCCACTCGGGTGTACCGCAGATCTTCGTCGACCAAAGGCGACGCTGACTCCATTCGAAGGCATTGGGTCGCCCAAGGCGACTGCACCGCGCGACCAACGGCAAGGCATGGTGCGAGATATCGACGGTGATCGCGTGCGTGAAGGCGACCCCGTTTCCTCAGTGGCGGCGGGGCGCCCTTCCGGTCACCGCGGACACGTACAGGACGCACCCGACGACGCCCGCGATCACCATCCCGGAGCCGAACTGCACCACGACCGTACCGATCGCGGCGGCACCGCTCCAGGTGGGATCTCCGTAGTCCGGATTCATGATCATGGCCAGGCCCAGGACCGACATCGTCGCGGGGAACAGCCAGACGAGCCGGATGCTCAGGCCGACCTGCCGCCCGTTCAGGCCGAGGCCGCCCAGCAGCAGCGCCGTGCCGTAGCCGACGGCGGCCAGCACCCGCCGCCAGTCGCCGTCCGGCACCGCGCCGACCAGCTGCACGGCGAAGTGGGACGCGCCCAGCAGCAGCACGGTCCCAAGGGCGCGCATCCACGGTTCGGGCCCGGCGAAATCGCTGTTCGTCCGCACCCACCCGCCGGACGGCGCGTGCATGCGCGCGAGCGTATACCGGTAGAGGACGCCGCCGGCGAGGCCCGCGGCGACCAGGGCGGGGCCGAGAAGCTCGGCGTACACTCCTCCGTAATCCGCGCCCGCACGGCCGGTGTCCACGATCATGGCGACGCCGGAGAACAGCAGCGTCGCGGGAAAGACCCACGCCGCCCGATCGCGAAGGGCGGCCTGCCGACCGCGCACGGCCAGTCCGGTCAGCAGCAACGACAAGGTCAGCCCCGCCGCCGCGACGACCGCGCGCGGATCGCCGCCCACCGCCGCGACGACCGACCGCGCGGCGAAGAAAAGAGCGCTCAGGAACAGGACGCTTTCGAGGACGCGACCGCGCGGGCTCGGGGCGGTTCCGGGAAACGGACTTCCGGTTTGCGTTCCCGCATAGGAACGATCACTCATCTGCCGGAGTATCACACACGAAACTCGCGAAATCGCTTCGATGCCGATCCGGGCCGGTACCGGCCACCCCACGGTCGTCCCGTCGCCACCGACCGAATATGTACACGCTTCTCCCGGACGTGGCTCCAACCGCCGTGCAGTTCTCGGCGCACCGGTCGTCGAGCTTGTCCTACCGGTCTCGGTGGCCCTCGTCCCGAGCGGTCCCCTCCTTGCCGGCCGCCGGTCCGGGCCGCCCGGCGGCGGGCGCATCCGCACGCCGGTGATGGCGTGCCGGTCGATCTCGGTGACCTCGATGCTCCAGCCGGGGACGTCGACGCGGTCGCCGGGTCGTTCGGGGACGCGCCGCAGCATCGCCAGGACGAGACCGGCGATGGTGGTGTAGTCGCCGGGCGGGGGTTCGGCGACGTCCACACCGAGGTCGGGGAGGTCGTGGACAGGGAAGGTTCCGGGGACCAGCAGCGCCCCGTCCGGTTCCGTCCGCACGGCCATGACGTCGCGGTCGGTCTCGTCGTAGATCTCGCCGACGATCTCCTCCAGCAGGTCCTCCAGGGTGACGATGCCCTCGACGCCGCCGTGCTCGTCCACGACCAGCGCGAGCTGCTGGTGCTCCGCCTTGAAGCGGCGCAGGGCGTCCGACACCCGGACCGAGTCGGGGAAGACGACGGCCGGGCGGGCCAGTTCCGCGACCGGGACGGTCGGGTCGCCGGTCGTCAGGTCGCGCAGGTTCGCGATGCCGACGACATCGTCCAGCTCGCCGGCCGTGATGACCGGGGCGCGGGAGTGCCCCGATTCGGCCAGTGCGGTGCGCGCCTGCCCGGCCGGCCGGTCGTCCGGCAGAGTGAACACCTCCCGGCGCGGGCGGAGCACCTCCCGCAGCGTCCGTTCGTGGATCTCCAGCGCACCGGAGATGATCAGCCGCTGCTCGGCGGTCAGCCCGCGGTGGCCCGCCACCAGGTCCCGCAGTTCCTCCGGGCTGAGCTGTTCCTTGTCGGCGCGGGGGTCGCCGCCCAGCGTCCGGACCACGAGGTCGGTGGACGCGCCGAGCGCCCAGATCGCGGGGCGCGACACCAGCGACAGCACGTCCAGCGGCCGCGCGACCAGCAGCGCCCAACGCTCGGCGAACTGCATCGCCAGCCGCTTGGGCGCCAGTTCCCCGAAGACCAGGGTGATGAAGGACAGCACCACCGTCACCAGGGCGATCGCCACCGGTTCGGCGGCGCCGCCCAGGAAGCCCAGCGGTGACACCAGCGGCTCGGCCAGTGACACCGCCGCGGCCGCCGACGCCAGAAAGCCCGCCAGGGTGATCCCGACCTGAATGGTGGCGAGGAAGCGGTTGGGGTCGCGCGCCAGGCGCACCAGCGTTCGTGCGGTCGCTCCGCCGCGGCGCTCCAGCTGCCGTATCTGCCCCTCGCGCAGGGAGATCAGCGCGATCTCGCTGCCGGCGAACACCGCGTTCAGCAGCACCAGCACCACGACCAGCGCGATGTTCAACCAGTAATCGCCCATGACGCCCCTGTCCACCTACCTTCGCCGGTGTCGTCTGGCGGATAAATTACACGTGTAGTTGGACGGGACGACGTGCGGGCGAAGCGGCCCGGCGGTCAGTCTTCGTCGCCCTCGTCCTCGTCCTCGAAGACCTCTTCGATGACCTCGTCGGCGATCATGCCGCCCGCCACCCCGACGGCGACGCCCGCCGCCGCCCCGGCCGCGACGCCCGCCCACCCGGGGCCGCCACCGCCGTGACGCCCGTGCGCGTCATGACCGGACTCGTGCGAGCCCGTCCCGTGCCCGAAGTGATGTCCGGCCGTTCCGCCGGCCAGGTCGTCCAGCCAGCGGCCGAGTTCGGTCGTCCAGTCGAGGGCCATCGCCTCCCGGTGGCCGATCTGAAGGCGGAAGACCTGGTCCGACGAGCCGAACATGCCGGTGCGCGTGTCGGCCTCCAGCACCACCGCCATACCGTCCGGGCCCGCGACGAAGGTCAGTTCCACCTCGCCGATCCGGCCACCGTACGCAGGCGGCGCGAAGAACTCGATCTCCTGGTAGAACGGCAATCGCTGGGCGACGCCGTGGATGTGGCCGTGCTCGACGTCGGCGCTCTTGAAGACGAAGCCGAGCCGGTCGAAGGCGTCCAAGACCCGCTCCTGCGACGGCAGCGGCGGCACCGCAATCGGGTCGAGGTCGCCCTTGTCGACGGCTTTCGCCAGGGCGACCTCGGTCCGCACCCCCACGGCCATGCCGTGCAGCGGACGCCCGTAGACCTCGGTGATCGGGGCCTCCCACGGCACCGGCAGCTCGAAGGGGACGGTCCGGTCGGCCTCGGCCTCGAGCCGGAACGCGCCGGCCACGTCGCGCGGTGGAACTCCATCGCGCCGGTCGCCTCGCCGTCGCCGTGCTCGATCTCGACCCGGGCGACCAGGCTCAGCGTCACCCTCTGGACGTCCACGGCGTAGTCGGCCGCGGCGATGCGCACCTCGCCCGCCAGCGTTTCGCCGGGACGGCGGCGAGGGTCGGTCAGCACGGTGTCGACCTTCGGGCCGCCCACCCCGAACGCCCCGATCATCTTCTTGAACCCCACGATGCCTTCCCTTGTCCGCTCGACGCCGACATCGATGACGGCGCTCTCCGCTCACCCAATACTATTACACTTGTAGTTGCGACTGTGGCGGGCGCGCGCCGACGACGCACACGGGGACCGGGCGGGAATAGGCTTCCCGGACGGGCACGGCGCCCGGCCAACGAGGGAGGTGCGGCCGGTGACACGACGACCGCTGGGACGGCTGGAGGCCGAGGTGCTGGCCGCGCTCGCCGCCGCGGACGGCCCGGTCAGCACCGCCGAACTACGCGACCGCATCCCCGGCGACCCCGCCTACACCACGGTCAACACCATCCTTTTCCGGCTGCACGCCAAACACATGGTCACGCGGGCGCGGGCCGGACGGCACTACCGCTACCGGCTGGCGGTGGACGAGTCCAGGCTGGTCGCCGACCGGATGCGCGACCACCTGCGCCACGCCAACGACCCGTCCAGCGTCCTCGGCCGGTTCGTGCAAGACCTCACTCCCGACGAGGAACGGGCGCTGCGCGACGTCCTCGCCGAACCGCGCCGCCCTCCCGGAGACCCCACGTGATCTGGCTGACGTGCCTGCCCGCCACGCTGGCGCTCGCGCTCGGCGCCGCACTGAACGCCGTCCCGCTGCCGCTCCACCCGGCCTGGACGGCACGGCTGCTCGCCACGGCCGCGGTCATGTCCGCGACCACCGTCATCGGGACCCTGCTGTTCATCGGCCTCAACTACGCCGCGACCCTGTTCCCCCGGGCCGCCGACCGGCTGCCCGAATGGGCGCTGTTCGGCGACGACCGTCCGGTGCACGCCGCACTGGGCGTTCCCGCCCTCCTCCTCACCGTCCTGTGCGCCTCCGCCGCCGTCCGCATCGTGTCCCGCTGGACCGCCGAACTCCGCCGCGTCAAACGCACCCCGGAGTCGATCGTCGGCTCCGACGTCCCGCTGGCCCTGGCCGTCCCCGGGCGCGGCGGCGGTGTCCTGGTCTCCCGCGGCCTGCTGAACACCCTCGACCGGACCCAGTTGCAGGCGGTGTTCCACCACGAGGCGTCCCACCTGCGCCACCGCCACCACCACTACCTCGCCGTCGGCGCGCTGGCCGCGGGCACCCTCCCGTTCCTGCGGCGCCTCAACGCGCGCCTGCGCTTCGCCCTGGAACGCTGGGCCGACGAGGACGCCGCCGAAGCCGTCGGCGATCGCGGACTCGTCGCCCGCACCATCGCGCAGGTCGCCCTGGCCCGCTCGCCGGCCGACCCGTCCGGCCCGTCCGCCCCGTCCCTCCCCGCGTTCACCGACTCCGGCGTCGTCCAGCGCGTCCAGGCCCTCCTCGGCAGCGCGCCCGCCAAGAACACCGTCACCGGCCCCGTCGTCCTCACCGGCGCCGGCCTGTGCACCGCGGTCCTGGTCTCGACCGCCTGGCAACTCGACCACGCTCTGGGCCTGTCCATCTTGTGAACGGCCACTTCCCGTAGACGCCTCGCCCCGCCCTAGGCCGCACGGCGGCGCCGAAGCCATGAGGATTCCGTTCCCGCCGGTGCGGAGGGTCGCCCGCGGTCAGCCGGGCGCCTCCGGATCGCCGGGTGCGGTGTTCGGAATCCCCGCTCCGAGTTCCAGTTCGAGCAGCAAGCGGTGGGTCGGGTTCCGCAGGGAGAAGCCGAACAGTTTCTGCGCGCGCCCGACCCGCTTGCGGACGGTGTTCTCGTGCAGCGTCAGCTCTGCGCCCGCCGCTCGCACGTCTCCGAAATTCCTGAGGTAGGAGAGCAGGGTGGCCCGGTAGGCGGTGCCGTTCGCGAGGTCGTGCGCGACGACGGCCCGACCGAACTCCGTCCGCAGCCCCGGGTCGGCACGCACGGCGTGGAACAGCCGCTGCCGGACGATCTCGCCGTGCAACTCGCGCGCCGCGTAGCTTCCCGGGCGGGCGCCCGCGTCGCGCAGGTGGCCGATGGCGTGGTCCAGGTCGTCGCGTGCCCGGCGCAGCCCGTCGGCGTCGTCGACGGGCCCGCTGCGGACGATCAGCAGGTTCGTGTGCAGGAGGCGGGTCGCCCGCCGGTGGAAGTGGGTCGACAGGGCGGAGACGGTCACCGAGCCGGTTGGCGTCGCCGAGAGCAGCACGTACAACCGCTCGTTGAGCATGCTGACGGTGGGCTCGTGGCCGAGGGACCGGGCGTCGGTCTCCAGCAGGCCGAGGGCGCGCAGCAGGCTCGCGCGGTGGTCGGGCCGGTGGCCGGCGTCCGCGGCCTCGGCCAGGCAGAGCAGCGTCCCCGGCAGGGGCAGCGCGTGGTCGGTGCGGCCGGGATGGTGGAGGGCCGTCTGGAGCGCGGTGTTGCGGCCGTCCTGCTCGGCGTCCATGTGCCGGCGGACCGTGAGCAGGTGCAGCGCGGCGAGCTTGGCCGCGGTGGCGAGCACGGCCTCGCAGTCGCCGATCGACTTCTCGTCCGGGAAGACCGCCCACAGCGACCCGAGGGCGGTGTCGCCGGCGCGGATCACGACGGCGAGCCGGGGCAGGTAGCCGTCGCGCCGGATGAGCCGCACCGAGTCGCCGCGCCAGAGCTCGTCGGTGAGGTGGTGGGGCATGGCGTGGTCGGGCACCCGGCGCGAGCGTGGTCATGCGCGCCGCCGGGACCAGCCTCAACGGCCAGGCGCAGGGCGACGACATCCTGCTCGACGTACGCCGGCACTTCGACCGCGCGCGGGTGGAGGAGGACGGCCGGATCCTGCGGAGCGCGCCCGGCGTCGTCCTGAGCCGCGCGAACGCACGGCTCGCCCGGTACGGGCGCGTCCTCGGCCCCGACCCGGCCAGCGGCGCGGCGGCGTGCGTGGGCGGAGTGGTGGCCAACAACTCCAGCGGCATGACCAGCGGCGTCCACGCCAACGCGTACCGGACGGTCGAGTCCCTGCGGGTCGTGCTCCCCTCGGGCACCCGGGTCGACACCGCGGCGCCGGACGCGACCGGAGCCTCGCCCGGGACGAACCCGAGCTGGTCGACCGGCTCCGCGCGATCCGCGACGAGATCCGCGCCGATCCGGAGCTCGCCGCGCGGATCCGGAGCAAGTTCGCGATCAAGAACACCAACGGCTACCGGCTCGACGCCTTCCTCGACGGCGACTCCCCGGCGCAGATCGTCCGCGGGCTCCTCGTCGGCTCCCAGGGGACGCTGGGATTCCTGGAGGAGATCAGCTTCCGTACCGTCCCCGACCTGCGCTGGAAGACGACCGCCTTCCTCCACTTCGCCGACCTGGCCGCCGCTTCGGCGGTCGTGCCCGCGCTGATGGGCCTCGGCGCGAAAGCGGCGGAGCTGATGGACGGCCTGTCGCTGCGTTCCACCCGATCCATCGGCGGGGCCCCCGACTGGATGCACGACATCGGCGAGGACGACGCCGGGCTGCTGGTGGAGTTCCGCACCTCCGACCAGGCCGCGCTCGACCGCTTCGAGCACGCGGCCCGCGAGATCGTCGACGGCGCCGTCCTGCACGGCGGGTTCACCCGGGACCGCCGCGTCGCCAACGGTTACTGGGCCGTGCGCAAAGGTCTCCTCACCGCACTGGGCGCGAACCGCCCGGCGGGCACGATCCTGCTCGGCGAGGACGTCTGCGTGCCGCCGCCGCGCATCGCCGAGGCGGCCGTCGCGCTGCGCGGCATCCTCGCCGCCCACCGGTTCGACGCCTCGGTCGCCGGGCACGCCTCGGCGGGAAACCTGCACTTCACCATGGTGTTCGACCCCGCCGTGCCCGACGACGTCGACCGGTACGCCCGATGCCTGGAGGAGATCGTCGCGCTCGTGGTGGACCGGTTCGACGGCTCTCTCAAGGGCGAGCACGGCACGGGGCGCAACATGGCCCCGTTCCTCGAACGCGAGTGGGGCCCCCGGCTGACCGCGCTGATGCGCCGGGTCAAGCACGCCTTCGACCCCGTCGGCATCCTCGGCGACGGCGTGCTGTTCTCCGACGACCCCCGCTCCCACCTGCGCGACCTCAAGGTCCTCCCGACCGTGGACCCCCTGCTGGACGCGTGCATCGAATGCGGCTTCTGCGAGCCGGTGTGCCCGAGCCGGGAGCTGACCACTACCCCGCGCCAGCGCATCGTCCTGCAACGGGAGATCGCCCGCCGGGGCGGTTCGGACGCCGAACTGGAGAAGGAGTACGGCTACGCGGCCGTCGAGACCTGCGCCGGCGACGGGTCCTGCGCCACGGCGTGCCCGGTCGGCATCGACACCGGGCAGGCGATGAAGGACCTGCGGCATCGGCGCCACCGCGGCGGAGCCGAACGGGTCGCGCTGGCCCTCGCCCGGAACTGGTCCGCGGCGGAACGGCTGACGCGCACCCTGCTGCGCCTGGCGCGGCCGCTGGCCGACATCGCGGGCGACCGGTCCGTCCGGGCGGCGACCCTGCTGGCGCGCAGGGTCCTGGGAACGGCCCAGGTCCCGGAATGGCTGGCCGCGACGCCCGGCCCCGCGCCGGCGCGGCGCGGGCGCGGCCCGAGACCGGCGGGAACGGCGGCGGTGTACGTCCCCTCCTGCGTCAACCGGATCTTCGGCGCCCCACCGGGCGCGGCGGACGCCACCACCGTGACGTCCGCGCTGCCCGCTCTCGCCGAACGGGCGGGCGTCGTGCTCTGGACGCCGCCCGGCGTCGCCGGGACCTGCTGCGGCACCGTCTGGAACAGCAAGGGCCACCGCGCCGCCCACGCCTACGCCGCCAACGACCTGGTGGAACGGCTGTGGCGATGGACCGACGGTGGGCGGCTGCCCGTCGTGCTGGACTCCAGTTCCTGCACGCTGGGCGTCCTTCGCGAGATGACGGCCGTGCTGTCCGGCGGCAACCGTGCACGGCACGCGGCCCTGACCGTGGTCGACGCGCTCACCTGGGCGCGCACCGACCTCCTGCCGAAGCTCACCGTCACGCGCCGTCTGGGACGGGCCGTCCTGCATCCGACCTGCGCGACGAACCACCTCGGCAACACCGGCGACCTGCGCGCCGTCGCGGCGGCGCTCGCGGCGGAGGCGGTCGAGCCGATCAACGCCACCTGCTGCGGGTTCGCCGGAGACCGCGGCTTCCTGCACCGCGAGTTGACCGAGAGCGCCACCCGGGCGGAGGCCGCCGAGGTCTCCCGGCTCACGGCCGACGCCTACCTGAGCGGCAACCGCCCCTGCGAGATCGGCCTCCAGCACGCCACCGGGCACCCCTACGAGTCCGCTCTGGTCGCGCTCGAACGCGCCACCAGAACCGAGGAGAAGGAACGGAGTTCACCGTGACGAAAGAACTGTCGCAACCTCCACCCGCGACGCACGACGCCCGGTCCATGACGCGTGATGACCGCAAGGTCCTCGCCGGCACGCTCGCCGGCACCACCATCGAGTGGTACGACTTCTTCATCTACGCCCAGGCCGCGAGCCTGGTGTTCGGGCCGTTGTTCTTCGCGCCGGTGGACGAAGAGGGCTCCGGCATGGCGTCGCTCATCTCGCTGTCCACGATCGGCATCAGCTTCCTCTTCCGGCCGCTCGGCGCGATCATCGCCGGCCGGTTCGGCGACCGGCTGGGCCGCAAGCGCATGCTCGTCCTGACGCTGCTCCTCATGGGCACGGCCACCACGGCCGTCGGCCTGCTGCCGACCTACGTCGGCATCGGCGTCGCGGCGCCCGTCGCCCTCGTCCTCCTGCGCATCGTGCAGGGCTTCTCCGCGGGCGGCGAATGGGGCGGCGCCGCCCTGCTGTCGGTGGAACACGCGCCGCGCGGCCGCCGCGGGCTGTTCGGCTCTTTCCCGCAGATCGGCGTGCCGATCGGCCTCATCCTCGCCACCGGCGTCCTGTGGATCATGAGCACGCTCACCACCAAGGAGCAGTTCCAGTCGTGGGGATGGCGAGTGCCGTTCCTGCTCTCCCTGATCCTGATCATCATCGGGTACCTGGTGCGGCGGGCCGTGGACGAGAGCCCCGTCTTCCACGAACTGCGCGAGCGCACCAGGACGTCCTCGGCGCCGCTGCGCGACCTCGTCCGCAGCGACAGCAAGAACGTGCTGCTCACCGCGCTGATCTTCGTGGCCAACAACGCGGCGGGCTACCTTCTCATCGCCTACTTCATCGGCTACGGCACCGAGTCGCTCGGCCACTCCAGACCGTCGGTCCTGCTCTGCACCGTCGCCGGCGCGTTCGGCTGGCTGGCCTTCACCCTGTACGCGGGGGTGCTGTCCGACCGGATCGGCCGCGTCCGCACCTTCCAGATCGGCTACGCCGCCGTGTTCGTGTGGATGATCCCCCTCTTCATGCTGATGGAGACCCGCGACATCTGGCTCTTCGCCACCGCCATCGTCGTACTGACCTTCGGCCTCGGCCTGTCGTACGGGCCCATGTCGGCCATGTACGCCGAGATGTTCCCCGCCTCGGTGCGCTACTCGGGCGTCGCCATCGGCTACGCCCTGGGCGCCATCCTCGGCGGGGCGTTCGCCCCCACCATCGCCAAGGCGCTGGTGGAGAGCACGGGAAGCGCCTACTCCGTCGGCGCGTACATCATGGTGCTCTGCGTGATCTCCCTGGCCGCCGTCAGCGCGGTCAAGGAACCCAAAGGCGCCGACCTCGGACTCGCCCACCGGCCGGCCGCCTGACGAGGGAAGATCTCCGGCCGCCCGTGGCGACCGTTGTGAGCGACCACGCCGTCGCCACGACGCCCGACGACCTCACCGTTCCCGCGGGGGTCGTCCCGGCGGGAACCGTGTGCGCCGTGCGCTGGCAGTGGAGCGGGGTCGACGAGAACGGCACCCGGCTGGCCACCGTCCGGTGCCTGTGGCGAATCGGACCCGAGCAGCCCGGGTTCGGCGGCCACGACGGGTGGCGGATCGAGATCGAGGGCGCTCCCCGGGTGGTGCTGAACATGGAGGCCCTCGACCCGGTCGCCGGCCCGAGAAGTCCAAGGCCATCCAGTACGCGGTGGCCGGCCCGGTCGTCCGGGCCATCGGCGAAGTGTGCGCCGCCGATCCCGGCATTCTCGTCCCGTCCGTGTTCGGCGCGTACCGGGCGGGTTGAGCCCTCCACGAACGCACCGACTCTCCCGAACCGCGTGAACGGGGCGGCGGGTGTTTCACCCGCGCCCGGCTGCCGGTGGCTACCTGCCCGCCCTCACCGCCGCCACCGGCCGACCTCCGTGGTCACGCGGTCGGGCAGGAAGGCCCGATCGCGTGACCACTCGCACTACGAACGGACCGGCGGCAGGTCGACGAAGCCCGCGGCCTCGGCACCCATCGTTCCGCGAACACCGGCCACGTCCCAATGCAGCGTCAGGTCCGTCGCGTTCCTCCAGGACTCGCGGCTCGTCGCGGTTACGGAACGATGATCACTTGGTACCACTCGTGGTCGATGATGCGGTCGGACACGACTGCACGGCCGAGTTCGCCTCCCGCACCCGTGTTCTCGTTCAGGGGGACGTGGGCCCGTATACAGGGCGCACCCAGGGTGCCCCGTACGAGTTTGACGCTCCATACGCCGTTGACCTGCCGGGGAATGATCTCCGCGCACAGGGAACCGTTCGTGCCGCCCTGCGTGGAGCTGGCGAAGGGGAACTCGTCGCAAGAGTCGTTTATGACCGTGGGATCGGGTCTGAAGGGCAGCGGGCCCATCGTGCAGGACTGCTTACGCCTGTTTTCCGCGTTCGTTTTGTTGGCGTCACGTAGGAGCGGTTTGTCGGCGGTGCCGAAGTTGTTGGCCGTGAGGTTCTTCTGTGCCCACTCGTAGGCGACGGCGGCGGCGCCGTAGAGGGATTTGCGCAAGGTCACGTTGGCCAGATGGCCCATGACGATGCACCCGGGGCCGTTGCCGACCGCCGCATCACAACGCACCTCGGGGCCGTACCAGCTTCCGCTGACATGTATGGGCGTCGCGCCGAGGATTTCCCCCTGCACCTGGTAGGTGGGCTGGATGAACGAGATGGCTCCGTTGGCGACGGTGGAGCTGTAAGTGAGGGTGCCTTCCTTTTTCTCGTTGGCGCGCAGCACCACGGGTGCGCCGCCCCACGCCGGTGCTCCCGCGATGCACTGACCGCTGCAGGTGGAACTCAGGGCCAGCGTCACACCGGGGATGTTGGGCGTCATATCGGCGACGAAAACGCTGATGTCCTCGCGCCACTGAGCACCCGCGACGGCTTTGAGGTCGGCCGGGGCCACGATAGCGACCAGGGCGTGGCCGATCTCCTGCCCCTTGTCGTCGAGGAGCGCGTACCTGACGCTCTCCCGCGTGCAGTACGCGTGGCGCGTGGAGACGACACGGTTACCGGAGGGATCGGCGCACAGGTCCGCCGGGGCGGCGGCGCGGGCAGGGGCGGGGTCGGGTCCTGCCACCTTGAGGCAGGTCCAGGCCGCGCCCTGGCGCTGGAGTCTGGAGCCGGGAGCGGTGACCGCGCATGTGCCGTGGCCGCGAGGAGTCACCCGGCTCTCGGCCGGTGCGGCGGCGGCCGACGAGGCGCCCAGGGTGAGAAGGGCTCCGGCGAGGGCGAGTGAAACCAACGCGGCCAGCACGCGTCTGACGCGTTTCACGGGCGGTCTCTCTTTTCTTTTCGGCGTCATATAGACATGATCGTCTGTCAGACCCCGCTGCCACCACCGGCCGGGCCCGCCCAGCCGTAAGAAGAGGGAAGGACGACGATGCGCTCCACAAGACCCACCAGGCGCACAGGCAGAACACTCACCGCCGTTGCCGCCTCGGCCACCTGCGCGATCATCGCCATGGGACCGGCGGTCTCACCGGCCGCCGCCGCACCGGCCGAGCCCGCCGCCCAACAGGTGGCCGAACCCGGCCAGGCCTGTACCTCGGCCGATCTCGGCAAGCGCCACCCGATCATCAAGAGCGTCGAAGTCTCCCCGACGATCACCCACTTCAAGGGCTGGTACGTCACCCAGGGCACGACCGGGACCCAGACCATCACCACCAGCACCCAGACGACCATCTCGGTCTCCGTCGGCTTCAACGGCAGCGTCCAGGGCAGTTTCGCCGTCGAAGCCCTCGGCATGGTCGGCGCGAGCGCGGGCCTGAACGTGCAGGTGAACTACTCCTCCACCAGCAACACTTCGCAATCGATCACGTGGAACTTCCGTGAGCCCGGCTACTACGGCCTCTACAAGGGAACGAAGAAAGTCACCGGCACCTACGGAAGCCTCAACTGCAACCGTGTCCAACTGGACGACGGCACCTATGCCCTGAAGTGGATCGAGGGGCCCGACAGCGGCAGCTACACCACCTACACCACCCTCGAAGAGGGGGCGGTGCGCTGCGAGGACACGGTGCCCGCCGACAGCATCATGGCCGAGGCACAGACCCTGCTGGACTGCGCCGCCCCCGCCGCGAACGCCGAGCACCCGGCGGGCGCGGTGGCACCGACGGCGAAGCAGATCCAGGACCGCCGCGCGCAGCGCCCCACCGGCACGTCCACCGAACAGCCCAAGGCCACCGGACAAAGCGCGCGGGCCGCTCTCAACTGCAGCTCCGCCGCCTACAAGATCGCTGTACCCGGGAAGCCCCTGTCCTGGGGCGCGCCGCTCCTGGCGAACGACGGTGTCCGCCTGCGGCCCTCGACGATCTTCAGCGCCCACCTGGACAACTGGCGGCTGTGCAACGTGACGGAGCACAACGGGGTCCTCGAGGCGACCCTGTGGAACTGGGGCAACGGCGGGTGCGCGACCATCCCCGCGCAGAACGCGGCCACCGAACGGGCGGTCCTGATGACGGTCTCGTGCACGGAGGACGACCTCCAACGGTTCTACATCTACCGCGACGTACCCGGCTCCGACAAGATCGGCGTCCAGAACAAGTACACCGGCTCCATGATGGGCCACGACCGGTACGCGGACGGGGAGTTCATCCGCCAGTACTCCAGCGGCAGGCAGGACGGTACGGGTACGTACTCCCAGATCGGAGTCTGACCGCCCCCACCCCGTGACCGGCCCCCGCCCATGACCCCTACCTCCCGGTTCCGCCGAGCCCGGTCCTGGGGACCAGTGGAGCAGCCGACATCGGCTGCTCCACTGGTCGGCCCGTGAGCCGATGCCGCTCCCGGACGGTCGTTCTGGATCGGCGGGTTCGCCTTCGGCCTGCTCGCCGCGATGCTGGCGGGCGCGCCGCACGTGTGCTCCAACTCCACCGACGCCGCCGAAGTCCTCGACCTGCTCGAACGGACGAGACCGACCCAGGCCAACGGGTTCGCGGCGTCCGTCGCGCACCTGGCAAAGGACCCGTCGTTCCCGGACCGCGACCTCCGCTCGCTCCGGCGCGGCAACCTGTGGCCGAACCTGCCGGACGACATCCGGCCCGCCGACCCCGAACTGCGCCACAACATGCTCGGCACCACCGAAACCGGCAGCGTCTGCGTGCTCAGCGAGGACCAGTCCGACCAGCCGGAGCACCGCCGCGGCTCCTTCGGACGACCTGCGCCGGGCTTCGAGACCCGGATCGTCGACCCGGACACCGGCACAGACTGCGGTCCCGGCGAGACCGGCGAGCTGTGGCTGTGCGGCCCCTTCATGATGGAGGGCTACTACGGCCGCGAACGCGGCGACACCTTCGACGCCGACGACTGGTACCACAGCGGCGACCTGTTCACGGTCGACGACGACGGCTTCCATTACTTCAAGGGCCGCCACAGCGAGATGATCAAACCGCGGGCGCGAACGTGTCGCCGCGCGAGGTCGAGGCCGCCTTCCTCGACGCGTCCGGGCTCACCGCCCACGTCGTCGGCCTCGACGACGCCGACCGGGGCAGATCGTGGCCGCCGCCGTCCGCGTCCCGTCCGGCCACCCGCCGATCCCTCCACGACGACGAGGGGCCGTTGAAGTCGAGCGGCAAGCTCGACCTCGGCGCACTCAAATCGCGGCTCGCCGCCGTGGACGATCCGCGGCCGTGAACCCGGGCACCGACCGGAACCGGCGTCGCTGAGGCGGACGCGCACGAAGGCCCGGTCAACGTGTCCGGACTCGCGCCTACCAGGTCGGAGGCCGGCCATCACACCAAACGCTCTGCCATGCTTAAAGCGCTAAATTTTTACGGTAGAAACATCTAGATGTTATTGCCTAAAGTCGAAGGGTCCGCTGCATATGGAGGGACGAACCGCGTGACCGACGACCGAGTCCTGTTGGAACGTGACGAGGAGACGGGGGTCGCGCGGATCACGCTGAACAACCCCGCACGACGCAACTCCTACGACGCCGAGATGCGCCTCCGCCTGGCCCACCACCTCGACGAACTCGCGACGGACGACGCGGTCAAGGTCGTCCTGCTGCGCGGCGCGGAGGGGTGTTCAGTACCGGGGCCGACATGGGGAACGCCTACGCGTGGTACGGAGACAAGGCCCGCGGCGCCCAAGGCCCCGAAGAGAACGGCGGCAAGAGCCGCCGACGGCCGAGCCAGCGGCGGCGGCTGACCGTCGACCGCAAGACCTTCCGCTTCTACCACGAGTTCATGGGGTTCCCGAAGGCCACGGTCGCCGAGGTCCGCGGCTACGCCCTGGGCGGCGGCTTCGAGTTGGCGCTCATGGCCGACATCGCCGTGGTCGCGCGCGACACCCGGGTCGGCATGCCCGCGACGCGTTTCCTCGGCCCCGCCCTGGGGTCGCTGCACATGTTCGCTGGGGCCTGTCCTCGCCCCGCGGCTGCTGCTCACCGGCGACACGATCGCCGCGTCGGACGTCGAGCACCTGGGCGTCTTCACCGAGGTCCTGGACGACGACCGCGTCGCGGACCGCGCGGACTGGTGGGCGCGCAAGGTGTCCAGGATGCCCGCCGACGGCATCGTCCTGGCCAAGGAGGCGTTCCGGCTGGTCGAGCGGACACAGGCGTACCAAGGCGAAGAGGTGGCGAGCTACCTTTTCCACGCTTTCGGCACGAACCTACGGTTCGAGGACGACGAGTTCAACTTTATGAAGGCCCGTACCGAACACGGCGTGAAGCGGGCGTTCCAACTCCGCGACGAGCATTTCGAGATCCCGGAGCCGTAGTCTCGAAGACAGGGCGACGGGGGCCACGCGTGTTCCCTGGCGGCATCCGGCCCGCGCTCCTGTCGCCCCGCGCTTGCGGCGCCCGCGACGGTCAGGCGTCGCGGACGAGCAGGTCGACCACCCGCGATGCGTCCTGCCCCAGCATGATGCGACCGACCACGGCCATGTGCGCCCGCCAGTGCTCTTCGGCGGCGGGGTCCCCCGCGTCCAGGAGCTCCAGGAGCCGCCGTTGGGAGCGCAAGCCGCGCCGCCGCATCGCCGTCGACCCCGTCACGTCGCCGCTGTCGCTCACCGACGCGACCGAGCGGACGACGATCTCGTTGAGCATCTCGATGATGACGGCCAGGGTCCGGTTCCCGCCGAGCGCCGCCAGCCGCTCGTGGAAACGCGCGTTGGCGACGGCGAAGCACTCCGGGTCGTCGATGGCCGCTTCCTGCCGGTCGATCAGGACCCCCAGTTCGGCGATGGCCGTCCGACGGTGGCGCCGGGCGGCGAGCGTCCGCACGGCGAGCGGTTCGAGCAGCGACCGGGCCTCGAAAGCGTCGGCGAGGGACACGTTGCGGGAACGCAGCACCAGCGAGCCGGTGCGGGCCGTCATCCGCTTGTCGGGCCGGTGCACGACGACCCCGCCGCGCACCCCGCGCAGCACGCTGACCAGCCCGTCCGCCTCCAGGATGCGCAGCGCCTCGCGCAGCGACGGCCGCGACACCCCGAACCGCTCGACCAGTTCCGCCTCACGGCCGAGCGACTCGCCCTCCGCGAGCCGACCGCTCACGATCATGGCGCGGACCTCGTCGGCGATCTGCCGGGGCTTCCGCCGAGCACGGCGTTCATCCTGCTTGTCGGCTACCACCTGGATCCGTCCCGGTCTGTTGGGCAGAGAACACCCCGGCGCCGTCTCCGACCCGGCCCAGCCGGACGATCCGTCGGCGCATACCGGTTCTCACCTTGATCATACCCGGCCGTCCGGCCGATCATGGTGCTCCACGTCCACGGGCGACATGCCCAGGTGGCCGAGCAGCACCCGTCTCGCGACCTGCATGTGCGCCCGCCAGTGCCGCTCGGCGCCCTCCGCGTCGCCCTCGTCGATCAGTGCCAGCAGACGCTCCTGCGACCGGATGCTGCGGCGCCGCCCCGACAGCGAGCCGACGGTGTGACCGTCCGACCGGACGGCCGTGACCGTGCGGAAGAGGATCTCGGTGACCATCTCGGCCACGAGACTCATCGTCCGATTGCCGGACAACTCCACCAGCCGCTCGTGGAACACGGCGCTGGCCCGGTAGAACCGCTCGGGGTCGTCGAGGCACGAGCGCTGCCACTCCACCACCGGGCGCAGCTCGTCCACCGCGTCCCACCGGCCGGGGCTCCCCGCGACGATCCGGGCCGCGAGCGGTTCGAGCAGCGCACGGGCCTCGAACACGTCACCGAGCGGCACGTCGTTGGCCTGCAGCACCAGCGCGGCCGTCCGGGCCGCCATCCGCTCGCCCGGCTCGTGCACGACGACGCCGCCCCGCACCCCCCGCACGACGGTGACGAGGCCTTCGGCCTCCAGGATGCGCAGCGCCTCGCGCAGCGACGGCCGCGACACCCCGAACCGCTCGACCAGCTCCGGCTCGCGGCCCAGCCGGTCGCCCTCGCCCAGCTGGCCCGACGCGATCAGCGCCCGCAGCTCGTCGGCGATCCGATGCGGCTTCTCCCGGGGCGGGCTCCCGCCCCCGCCGTCGTTGCCGTTGGCCACACACCCCTCCGTCCCGTCCGGCTCCCCCGATGTTAGCCAGCCGCAGGCCCGGCCCCCAGGCCACAACGCGTCGCTCCGCCGCCGTTGAACCGGCCCGCCCGGATCCGCGGCGCCGCCTCCAGCGCCGTCACGTCGCCCTCGCCCGTGCCGTGCTCGATGTCGTCCATCGTCAGGCCCGCGTCGTCGACCGCCGCCCGGCACGCCTCCACGGTGAGGGCGAGCGGATCGCGCAGCTGCCGCCGTCCGATCGATGCATGCCCGGTGCCGGACAGGACGACGTCGTCCTCGAACTTGCGGCCGGACGGTGCCGTCCGGCGGACGGACATCCTCGACCTGCTCGAACGTCACCTCCATCCGCATTCCGAGCCGCAGGTCCGTCTCTTCGCAGTCCACCGGCCGGGGGGTCGGCCGGACCCGCGGCCCCTCGTCGAGCGCGACCTGCGCAACGATGTCGGGGGACGGCAGCCCGGGCAACGCGAACCGATGGCTGACGGTGAAGCCGAACAGAATCGCCGTCCCCGACACCTCGCGCACGACCCGCACTCCTGGACGCGCAGACGCCCGTCCTCCGCACCGGCCGTCCAGTAGTACCCGTTCCACGGGGTGACGAGCGGGAGCGTCCGGCCACAGTCGCCTGCTCACGAACCTCGGTGACGGCTCCGGCAAGCCCCGGCGAAAGGCGCCCGGTCGCCGCCGCGCGCGGTGACGCGGCGTCGAGGACATCGCCCTCCGGCCCGGCCGTCTCGGGGTAATGGAATGTGAAGCGCATCGTCGTCCTCCGACTTCACGCGTCCCGATACAGCCGTCGACGGGTTCCGGCCATGGGCCGAGCATGTCCGATGTGGCCCGTACCGCCGGGGTCGCGCGGGGGACCCTGTGCAGGTACTTCGAGTCCCGGCACGCGCTTCTCGACGCGTTCCTCCGGCCCTACATAGAGTCGGCCCGTAACTGCGGGGAGATCCGTGTGGACCTGGACACCAGGGATGCGAGCGAGTGGCTCGAAAGTGTCCTGCTCTCGTTCACGATCTTCCAGGTTCCGCTCTCGAACGAGGCCGACGATCCGCGTTCGATCGGCCTGTTCGTCAAGCGGTACGCCACCAGCGGCCGGGCCGGGAGAGGACGACCCTAGGCCGAGGTGATGGCCTGCCCCCCGTCCGGGGCCGCGGCCACTTCGACAGCGGGGGCGAGCCAACGCCGCAGATAGGCACGGAGTTCAGCCGGTGAGCGGGCCGGATCGCCCGGGTCGAGCAGGAACCTGCACGACCCGCAGCGTCCATTCGATCAGTTCGTCGCGCCGCTCGGTACCGATTCCGCACGCGTCCCAGTCCACCGCGCTCTGGTCCAGCAAGGACGAGCCGATCTCTCGCGCGGAGGCAGAGGTGACGCCCTGAAGCAGGGCGGCGCCGCTCGCGTTGTCCAGGAGCAGCCGCAGATACGGCTCGTGCGGAACCTGCTGGAGCGTGTAGCCCACGCATTCGACCAGAACTTCGCCCGGACCGGTGATGGCACGGAGGCGGCGCGACAGTCTCGCCAGGAAGGCGCCGGTGCCGTCCATGGCAGCGGCCATCAGCATCGCCTCGGTGCTCGGAAAGTAACGGTAGACGGTCTGCCGGCTGACCCCGAGGGCCGTCGCCACGTGCGCGATCGTGGTGGCGCCGCCGAGGCTCTGGACGCACGCGTGCGTCGCGGCCTTGATCCGGGCGACCGCCTCATCGTCGCTGGCGGGCGGCGACCCGCCCCATCCGTGTGTCCGCACGCGGTCCAGGATAGTGCCCGTCCTTGACAAGACACAAAAGAAGATGTGTATGGTCAAACCGCCGACGAAGTCGGCTGCACCGTCCCGAAAACGCGCAGGCCCGACGACGCGCAGGCCCGTACCCCTTGGACGTGAAATGCAGGAGATTCAGCAGCCCCAGACCGCCCCACCGGACGCCCCGCAGGTCGCGGATTTGTGTGACGTCGATTTGTCGGACCCCCGCACCTTCGTCTCCGGGCCACCGCACGCGGCGTTCGACGCGCTCCGCGCGCAGGCACCGGTCGCCTGGCAGGACGAGCGCCCGGTCGCGAACCGGGCGAGCGAGTCGTCGAGCGGGCTTCCCGCGCCGCCGTCCCCCGGATTCTGGGCGGTGACGAGCCATGGGCTCGTGCACGAGATGTCCCGGCGGCCCGCCGACTACTCGAACTATCTGGGCGGCGTCCAGATGTTCACCGCCGACGAGCTGACCCTGGCCGGTCTGCGGCTGATGATGCTCTTCATGGACCCGCCGGAGCATTCCCGGCTCCGCAAGATCATCTCGCCCGCGTTCGCGCCGCGCGCGATCGAGGCGCTGCGCACCGCCGTGGACCGGCGGTCCGGCGAGATCGCCGACGACCTCGCCGACGCCGGGTCGGTGGACTTCGTCGCGACCGTGGCGAAGGAGCTCCCGGCCCGGGTACTGGCGGACCTGCTCGGGGTGCCGCCGGAGGACCGCCATCTCATCATCCGCTGGACCGACGGAATGATCGGCTTCGAGGACGCCGAGCTGACCGGCGACGCGGCGACGGCCGCAGAGATGTTCGCCGAGGCCGTCGACTACGGCAGGCGGGTGGCCGCGGACCGCCGCAGGCGTCCCACCGACGACATCATGTCCGCGATAGCGAACGCCGAGGTCGACGGTGAACGGCTCACCGACGACGAATTCTGCATGTTCTGGATCCTCCTCGTCATCGCCGGCAACGAGACCACCCGGAATTCACTTTCCGGGGCGGTCGTGGCGCTCCAGGAACACGGCCTGTGGGGCGAACTCGCCCGTAATCCCGAACAACTGGCCACGGGCACCGACGAACTCGTGCGGTACGTCTCCCCCGTCATGCAGTTCCGCCGCACCACGACCAAGGACATCGAGCTCGGCGGGCAGCGGATCCGCGCCGGCGACAAGGTCGTGATGTGGTACGGCGCCGCGAACCGGGACCCCGCGATCTTCAGCAACCCGCATTCCCTGGACCTGTCCCGTGACCCGAACCCCCATCTGGCGTTCGGCACCGGACCGCACTTCTGCCTCGGCTCCCGGCTGGCCAAGCTGGAGATCTCGACCATGCTCACCGAGCTGCTCACCAGATATCCCCGGCTGAGCATCGACGGCGACGTCTCCCGCATCACCTCCAGTTTCATCGCAGGCATCGAGCACCTCCCGGTCACGCTGCGGTGACTGCGCCGCGCCGGGCACCGATATGCCCGTCGCACAGGGCCGGGTCGTCCAACGCGCGGCGGTTCCACGAGGCGGTAGTCGAGCTGTGCGGCAGCGACACCATGATCGTGGTGATCGGCGCGCTCGAGACCATCTGGTCGTCCCACGAGTCCTCGGTCTGGCGCCATGCGCCCGGCGACCGTCGCGGGGCGCCGGGGCCCGCCGCGGCCGAGGGGTCCCACCCGGACGACGCGAACGCGCCCATGTCGCACGCGTGCGGCATGAGGCGCTGCGGGCACACGAGAGCCTGCTGGAGGCGACCGAGGCGGGCGACCGGGAACGTGCCGAGGAAGTCGCCTCGGCACATCTGTCGATCGCCCGCGACAAGACGGTGGCCTGGGCCGAATCCACGACGATCCGCGCCGCGGCGGTCGCCCGGGCCGACTGACGATGACGTTTACTTCCCCCGGGCGCGAAGGGCGTTCCCCGGAACGACACTGACCCGTCTCAGTCCGCGAGCATGCGCTGGAGCCCCGCCTCGTCCACCTTCCCGCTGGCCATGCGCGGGACGTCACCGCCGGGCGGCAGGATTCTCAGCACGGAAGGCACTTTGAACGCGCTCAGCCGCGCCCGCACCGCCTCCAGTACGTCCGCCTCGTCCGGCGCCGCGACGCGGGGGCGCCATCCGCCTCCGCGAGGCCGGTCACGCAAGCCTGCTCGACGTCCGGGACTGTCCGCAGGGCGGACTCGACTTCCGACGGGTACACGGTGGCCGCAGCTGCCCCACGTCCCGGGCGGCATGTCGCGGTCGAGCGGGTCGCCGCAGTAGGGACCGAAGGTCTCCGTCATCCCGAACAGGTTCGCGCGCGCCGGGCCGACTGCGCAGGTCCGGCGCCAGTATCGCTTCGAGGCTGCCGGGGCGCAGGGACGACAGGTCCGCTTCGGCAGCGGCCGGATGGGACGCCAGCCGCAGCGCCTGGTCGGGCCAGCCCCGGAACAGGGTCGCGCGTTCCCGGCCGAGCAGGTCGAGCGTCCGCTCGGAAACCGGGATCGCCTCGGTCGGCAGCGTCGCGCCGACGACGAGCACGGTGAGAAGGCCACCGCCGAAGCCGCCCATCCAGAAGAACGGCATCGGTATGTAGAGCCGCTCACCGGGCCGGCAGGCCGGCGGCGACCGCCCGCAGCGCGTTGCCGTGGGTGTGCACGATCCCCTTCCGCGTACCGCGGCTGCCGGAGGTGAACATGATCGTGCTTGGGAAACGGCCACCGTACTCCTTCGGCCGCCCCATCCCGGCGTATCCGGCGTCGAACAGGCGCCGCTGCCGGGACGCGTCGTAGGCGCGCCGGTCGGCCCAGTCGGCATGACCTCCCGGCGGGGTCCCTGCGCGGCCACCGCGTCCGCCGGCCACACGCACAGCTCCGCCCGGAACACCTCGTCGGTCGCGGCCGACCGGAAGGTCATTCGGTGCCCTCCTCCGGAACGGCGAGTCTCCGCGCCGCCGAAAGGTCGACCTTGCCCGACGCGGTCCGGGGCAGGACGTCGACAAACAGGACCCGCACCGGAATCTCGTACCGAGCCAGTTCGCCACTCGCGTGATCGAGCAGGTCCGCGCGGCGCGGCGTCCGTCCGGGGCGCGGTTCGACCACCGCGACCGGGACCTCGCCGAGCCGCGCGTCCGGTACGGCCAGGACCGCGGCGGCCCGCACCGACGGGTGCCGTTCCAGGACCGACGCGACGTGCCCGGGGTGGATCTTGAATCTGCCGCGGATGATGGTCTGGTCAGCACGTCCGACGATGTAGAGGAAACCGTCGGCGTCGATGCGGGCCGGGTCGGTGGTGCGCGTCCACGGCGCGTCGTCGCCGAACTGGGCGGGGCGCACCTCCAGCACGCCGACCTCCCCCGCGGGCGGTTCCGCGCCGTCCGGGCCGATCGCCCGCAGGCCGCAGCCCGGGTCCGACGCTGCCGCGCTTGGCCGCCGCGTACCGGCGATGGTCGGCCAGGTTCTACCCGGCGACGCCGCCGCAGAACTCCGTGGCCCCGTACGAGCGCAGCACCGGCACGCCGAAGCGTGCGGTGAACGCGTCTGCGTCGGCGGGGTCCAGCGGCGCCGTCCCCGGCACCACCGACAGCAGGGACACCAGGTCGTCGCGGGTCAGGTCGGAGGCCAGCACCATGCGCAGCGCCGCCGGGACCAGGCTCGCCGTCTGGGCCGGTGCCGACGGACGGCCGCCGCCCACGCGGCGACCTCGAAGCGGGGCAGCAGGACGAACGAGCGCCCGTCCAGCACGCACTGCAGGACGCGGAACAGCCCGCCGAGACGATCTGGTCGGACTCGTCCTGCGGGACGCGCGGGTCGCGGGCTCCCTGGACGACGAACAGCGGTGCGTCGATCGCGGCCGAGTAGGTGACGGGTGAGCGCCGGAGGAGGTGTTCGGCGTCGGTGTCCGGGTCGCCGAGGACGCTGGCGACCATCGTCTTCCAGGTCGGCGGGCATGCCTGGGCGAGGGTGAGGAGGTTCGTGGGGCCGCAGATCGACACTCCGGCCGTCCAGTGGTGGCGGAGGCGGGAGAGGCAGGACAGCGCGGCGAATCCCCCGTAGGAGGCGCCCATCACGGCGATGCGGTCGGTGTCGAGGCCGGGGAGCGACTGCAGGTGGCGGACGGCGTGGTCGAGGTCGTCCAGGTCGACGCCGCCCCAGTCGCGGTAGATCAGCATGCGGTGGGCGAGGCCGTAGCCGGTGGAGCCGGCGATATTGGGCGCGAAGATCGCTACGCCGTTGGCGAGGAGGTGCTGGTACAGGCCCGTGTACGCGTATCGGGGACGTTCCTGCGCTTCGGGGCCGCCGTGGATCGACAGCAGCACGGGGTGCGGTCCGGGTGTCGTCGGACGGTAGAGGAGTGCGCGCACGTTCCGTCCGTCGGACGCGGGATAGCTGACCATGTCGGGCTCGACGCCGGAGGACGTCCGGAGCGCGGGCGGACGCGTATCGGTGAGGTACCGGAAGCCGGTGCCGAGGTCGAATACCCCGATGTCCTTGGGGCGGGACGGTGAGTCGATCTGCAGGACGACCTGGCCGGTGGAGGGCACCGGCGTCAGGACGTCGACCACGCCGTGAGGGATCTCCGGGAGTTGAGCGATGCCGCCCTTTCTGCGTGCGTGAAGGGTCGACCGTCCGTTCTCGTTCACCGCCCACAGCAACGTGTCGTCGGTGGATTCGACCAACTCGACGTCCCAGTCGTCGGTGGTGATCTGGTTCAGCGATGCGTCGCGGAGGGAGTACAGGCCGACTGCGGTGAACTCACCCCACAGGTCGGTGAGCAAGTAGAAACCGGACGAGTCCGGCGTCCATGGCCCCGGAGAAAAGAAGGCTCCCTCGTTCTCGACGGTGAGGCATACGGGATCGGAACGGTCGTCGCCGAGACCGATCAGATACGCGGCGACGTCGGTGTTCGAGCGGCTACCGGCGATCGTCAGCCACCGTCCGTCGGGAGAGATCCGCACGGGGGTGAAGATCACGCCGGTGGGCGGGCTGATGCGGCGTTCGGAGTCGTCGGACAGGTCCCGGACGATGATGTCCTGGACGGTCGCGTCGCGGTCGTTCGCCGCGTAGATGAGGGTCCGTCCGTCCGCGTCGAACGGGTCGTCGGCGAGGACGCGCTGGCAGTCGGGACCGGAGCCGAGCTCGGTGAGGTCCTCGCCGTCGGCGGTGATCGTGTAGATCCGGTACTGCTCGTCGCCTTCCCGGTCGGCGGTGAACACCAGGCTCTTGCCGTCCGGCGACCAGGCGATCTGCGAGACCGCCTGACTCGTCAAGTGCGTGAGCCGACGCGGCCGTCCTCCTACGAGGGGGATCGTCCAAAGGTCGTAGGTTCCGGCGGCGTTGCTGGAGTACGCCACCGCCGTCCCGTCCGGAGAAACGGCCAGGGTGGAACGGAAGCGTTCCCGGGGCACGAAGTCGAGGTACTCGGACACGGAACTCTCCACTCTCTGGACATCACTTGATCCAGCCGCGCCGGGCGGCTGCGGCACCGGCGGCCACACGGCTGGCGGCCCCGAGTTCCTTACAGATGGCGGCGACGTGCCGGCCCACGCTGGTGGACGTGATGCCGAGCAGCCGCGCGATCCGCTCGTCCGTCATGTCCTCTGCCAGAAGTTGCAGGATCTTCTGCTGGACGGCGCTCAAGGGCGGTTCGGCCTGCTCCGCGCCGATCGGGACCGCCCGCTCCCACAGCAACTCGAAGTACTGCCGCAGGCCCCCGACGATGAGGGGAGAACACACGAGCAGCGCCCCGGAGACACCGGTCGGCAGCAGCGCCACCGCCTCATCGGCGAGCTTCATCTTCATGACGATCCGCGGAAGGATCCGAGCCTCCTCGCCGCCCTTCGTGTGGATCTCGATGATCCGCGCACCGACCGACGATTCGGCGCAGGACGCCTGGTAGATGCAGCGGCACTTGACGTCGTTCTCGAACGTGGGCAGCGGCGGCATCGCGACCAGCTCTTCCAGCGGCCGTTCCATCACGAAGTTCTCGAGAGTCAGCCAGTGGTGCCGCGCGGTGCTGAGAAGCGCGCGTGAGACGTCGCTGATCTCGGCCCGGTCGGTCAGGACCCGAACCGACCGGTTCTCGACGGCCTCGAAAACCCCTGGGAACGGGTGTGCCTCAGCCATACGGCGGTGCCCCTCCAGTAGCCGCTCCTGCCGCGCGACGAGCCTGCGCGAGAGCGCGGCGAGACTGCCCTGCAAGGCCAGTTCGGGAGAGACCGCGACGAATCGCGGTTCGAGAGCCGGGCCGGCGGGCTCAACGTAGGCCATCCCCGCCTCGGTGAGCGTCGCGACCATCCGCGGGCCGCCGAGGAGTTCGGCGGCCTCGCTGCTCGGGCAGCCCCCGCGCACGACCAGTTCCTTGTAGGAACAGAGCACCTCATCGTCGACGATGTCCTTCAAAAGCTTCGTCGCCGTCTCTCCCGCCTCGGGACTCATCACCCACCTCCGGACACAGAGAGTAATGACAACGGTCGCCTACGTCACCGGTCGAGGTGAGCGTTTCGCGTCATTGAGCGCTACTCGTCACCGCGAGGCGACGAGCCGGTCGAGTTGCGGAAGTACCATCTCCACAGCGCTTTCGGCGGACATGAAGCAGGTAGCTGCCCGATCAGTTCGTTGATCACTTGCCACCATGCCGTGTTTCGACCGCCCCCTTCCCAGGGTGACGTCGGTTTGATCACGGCTCCATTCATCCCGACGATCTTGGAGCGGTCATGAACCACTTCTCCGCACCGACCGGCGGGCACCAATCTCGGCACGGTCTTCGCACGCCTCAACGGGTTCGTCCCGGCCGTCCGACCCGTGACACTCGCCGACAGGCCGACGACCACCACGCGCGGAAGGATCCTCCAGAGGCAGCGACGATCGGGCTGTTCAAGCCGCTGTTGCCCGCCGCCTCGACGGGTCACGCAGGCCGCCCCGGACAACGGTTTCCCTACCGGCCGGGCGGTCTCGCCCAGGACCTCCTGCACCGCCTCCCGCGAGATCACCAGCCGAGACAGCCGGTCCTGCGCGACCTCCAACAGCCCGCTCAACTCGGCGATCCGCTCACGAAGCTCCTAGATCCGCCGCCGGGCCCACGGTTCAGCCATCACAGGCGGCGTCTGGCGGCTTCGTAGGTGTCGTCGATGCTGGCGTTGAAGGCGATCGCAGCGCCTGGAGCGTATCGGCGAGTAAGATTCACGACCTGTTCGAACAAGGCCAGGAGAGGCTCCGGCTTACGAATGCCGCCGCCGATGACAACGACATCCCACTCCTGTTCGGACAAAGGCGTGACCACGGCGGCCTCAGGCGGCTCGTCAATCCGAACCAGGGCCGAGACGGCTTCGATGCCCTCTCCGTGAAGACGCTCCAAGTCCTTGTCGAGCAGGGATAGGACCAAGTCTCCGTCCATCCCGGGAACCGAATGGGGATCTACACCAATCACGAGAACTGAAGGCACACCCCCATTATGGCCTCCCCCGCTCATCAACGGACCGAGGCCACACGGCTTGCGCCCGGCGGATCCCGCCAACGTGACCACTGCGGAGTCCAGAACCATGGTCCGATGGCCGGTCTCGGCACCTGTTCCACAAAGGAGCCCAGGTCCTGGGACTACAGCGGCTACGGAGAACGCAGCGAACTCAGGGATTGCTACTCATCACACCGCTGAACCGGACGGCGGTCAATCTTGTGCTGCGGCAGGTGGTGTCGGCGAGTTCGGAAACCAGAACCCGAAGTGGCGTTCGTGTCTGCGGCCTGGAAAGAGTGTCTCGATCTTGTCCGGGGGGTCACTCAGCATGACCAACAGGTCGAAGATGAGATCTTGGGGCCAGGCAGAGGTTTGGGTCTGAGCCCGGATCCACTGGGGGTCTTCGTGCTTCAGCCCTGCCACAGCGAACATGATCACGTCGTCGTCGAACATCCACTACTCGTTCTCATAGGTGATCTTTTCGCGCAGGTAGTCGAGCACGACCTCACACCCACCCCGAACACTTGGATCGTCGGGAAGCAGCCCCAGGTCGCTGACGGCCAGTCCCTGGCCCGGCGTCCCCAGCGGGACGATGGGGGCGGCCAGCCGCGCAAGCATGCTCTCCAGGGACGGCCGCGCGGACCTCCTGCGCGAAGCGGCGCTGGAACTCCGGATCCCGGGGCAGGTGCGGCCTGATCATTTTTATCACTACCGGCCGCTCGCCCGGGGAGCGCCCCAGAAACACCTGTCCCATCCCGCCGCCACCCAGGCGGGCCTCCAATCGGTATGTCCCGCGCTTCGCGGGTCGTCATCGCGCAACGCTTCCACTCACGCCTCCCGCAGGCCCACTCGCCGGTCCCGATCAATCCGTGTGCGGCCAAGCCTGTTCGGTCAGGGTCCTGTGCGCGACGCCGACCGAGACCTTCACCTCCGGCGCTGGTGCGGATGGACTCCCCGCGCTCGCGGCGGACCAGGATCAACGAGCGTTCGGTGCGCTCCCCGGCCGTGATGCCCTCCAGGAGATTACGGCCGAGCCGGTCGACCTCCTGAACGGTCAACATGTCGCCGTCGCGAATGTACGACAGCGCCTCCGGCAGCGCGGGCCGATCCTCGGTGGACAGTCTGCCGCTCATCCTCTGCGCGAACACCTTCCAACAGATCGGGGCGAGGTCATCATGCTGCCGCCGCCGGGTCTTTTAATTGTCGGCGCTGACCCGGACCAGACCAATGAGCTCACCAGGCGCGCCCTCCGCTCATCAAACGTCGTTCGGGCAGAAGTCTCTGCAAGCGGTCGGGTTTGACCTCAGTCTTCTCGCTCGAGTACGTCGATGCGGAGCAGGGCGTCGAGCGCCTGGTCGTACTGCGCACGGTCGAACAGGAAGGGCCCGAACGCCGTGTAGTCGCGGGTCGGGAGGTGAATCTGCTCAAAGCCGTCCCATACGACGAGGTTCCCGGTCGGCGTGATGCGGGTCATGAGGGGCCAGCAGCCGACTTCGCCGCACTCGCAGCCCAGCACCGCGGTTTTGGGGCCGAGCCCGGGGTTCGCCTTGCCCAGGAAGTGCTCGTCGAGCGGCCCGTACCGGTAGTACGCGGGAATGATGCCGCCGTAGGCACCACCGGCCGGCCGCATGCCCGAGCCGACCTCGAACCGGTCGATCAGGTCGAGCAGCAACCGACCGTCGATCGTGGGTACCACCTCGCGGACCTGCGAGCCGGGCCGCCGTCGAACGGTGAACTCGATGACGCGCAGTCCCGCGGTCATGACGCGCCCACGCCTGAACCCTGCTCGGTGAGCGCGGCACGGTCTTTCGGGACGGTGGAGCATCTGCCGTAGCCGATGAGTTCACCCACCCGGCCAACGTACCGTTTGATCCCCTTCGCCGGACAGTTTTGTGAACTACCTATATGAGACGGCGTTCCCGCAAGGCGGCTGTCTTGACGCTGGCGCCGGACAGGGGCTCGTTCGGTGTCCCAAACGGACCCCGACCAAGGCCAGAATCGGCGGGGCGCGCACACGAGCACGAACGAGATCGCCCCACCGCGCACAGGAGCACGGACAGCACGACAACCCGTACTCCGCTGCAATCCGATCCATCGGTGCAGGTCGGCCGTGCAGAGCACTCGGACATCGACAGTGCACGGAAGCCGCCCAGTGGGCGAACGCCTCACCGAACGCCAACGCCTGAGGTGTCCGGACGCGACGTCGCCTGCCCGAGAGGTCAACTTGTGGCGTCGGTCAGACGGCGGCCGTGCTGCAGTTAGAAGGTACTGCCGGTGCTGAGCGCGTCGGCGCATGCGGCGATGCGCCGCGCCATGTGCGGGGCCAGCAAATGCCCCCATTCCGCGGGGCCCGCCAGCCGCCACGCGATCAACTCCTCGGGCTGCAGGTGCAGTTCCTCGGCCTCGGCCTGCGTGAGCCGCCCGCCGTCGAACAAAAAGTTCACCAGGGCCGGGCGGCCGTCGGGCTGGGGCGGCACCCAGTCGACGACGAGCAAGCGGCCGGGCGAAAGGCCGCGCCCGAGTTCTTCCTTGACCTCCCGCCGCGCGGTCTCCCAGGGATATTCGCCAACGTCCATCGCGCCGCCGGGAATCTCCCAAGTGTCGGTGCGGTAGGAGGGCTGGACGAGCAGGATCCGTCCCTGCGGATCGTGCAGGATCGCTCCCGTGCCCGCGATATGCGTGGGCAGGCTGGCGTAGTACTCCGCCGGAGGAAGCGTCACGCGCCGCTACGCTACCTAGATCACACCGCCCCGGCAGGCAACATGAGCGACCTCGCTGCGGCCTTGCCGATCCCGTCCCTACTTCAGAGGAATAGTCAATACCTGTGGATCGGGTCTTTCGTGTCAGTGGAGTTGGCCGGCCTGATGTAGGTGGTCGAAGATGATCTGGTCGACGGGGGATACCCGGTCGCGGTCGGCGTGGGTGAGCCAGACGAGTTCTGCGATTTCACTGCTGGGGGTCGGCTCGCCCTGGTGGTCGGCGGTGTAGCAGGTCATCTGCACGGTGATGCCGGCGGCGTGGCCGTGGGCTTGCGCACGGAAGGTGCCCACGTGCGTGGCGGTGGTCGGGACGATGGCGATGGCGAGTTCTTCGTCGATTTCTCTGATCAGGGTGTCAAGGTCGGTTTCGCCTTCTTCGCGTTTGCCGCCGGGGATGTAGTAGACGTCCTTGCCGTGTGAACGGGTGCTGAGGATCTTGCCGTTGTCCAGGTGGATCCAGGCGATTTTGTCGATGGTCGCGGTCATCGTTTGATCCTTCCGTAGGCTGCTGGGTCAGGCTGCTTGGTCGTCGGATCGTTCGACGAGCTTGCCGCTGGTGAACGGTGCGCCTGCGCGGATGAGGGCGACCAGGGGGTGCGTTCACCGCCCGCCGGCGGGTCTGGGCGGATTCGATGAGCTTGAACGCCATGGCCGGGTCGGCGGCACGTGAGCCGGGCTCCTTGGTGACCTTGGTCTGGTGCCTGACCATGGCGAAGGTGCTTTCGATCGGGTTCGTGGTACGCGGGTGCCCCCGGTGCTCGGCAGGGAAGTCGTAGAACGCCGGCAGTTCGTCCAGGTCGTCGACGACCTTACCGAACTTGGGCCCGTAGGCGGCCTCGAACGCCCGCGCCGTGGCCAGGGCGTGGTCCTTGTCCTCCCGGGTGCGCCGACTCGGGTATCGCACCGAGCACGTTGCCGATCTTGTGAAACCAGCAGCGTTGTTCTCTGGCCTGCGGGAACACCTCCCGTAGCGCGCCCCAGAACCCTAGGCCGCCGACCGCCAGGGCTGGGCGCGCATTCCGCGCCGGTCGGCCTTCCACTGCTCGGTGAGCTTGGTGATGACCGAGCTCGACGGGCCGTTGCCCGAGCCGAGGAACTGCCCCGGCGCGGGCACGCGGTCGCCTGACGAAAGCCCGTGCAGGTACAGCATCGGAACGGTCGCCGTCGGCAGGGTCTGGGACTACGGTGAGTATGGGTGTTCCGTCCCGACCGACGTTGGCGTGTCGGCCATGCGTGAGACCTTCAGACGATCACCGGGAAGGTACACCCCTTCCCGACCGATCCACAGGTCTCAAGCATTGCTCCCTACTTGAGCCGTTTTCGCCCCCCGGTTAGGGCCTGTTTCGAATTGAGATGAGTCCTGCGCGCCCACCGGCACGCCGCCGGAGCCCGTCGCCACGGCGGTGCCGAGGGTAGTGAGGGCGGCAGTGGTCATGCTTCGGGACGGACGGCGGTGCCGAGGATGTGCGGGGCGAACGGGAGTGTCGGCCGGGTTTCGGGCCAGTTCACCTTCCGTGACCGGACGTCGGTGAAGCCGGCGCGGTCGATCGCGGCGGCGGTGTCGGTGGCGAGGTGGCAGCCGCCGTTGAGCCGCGGCCATACCGTGGCGTCCAGGACGCGCTGGGCGCGGCGCAGTCCGGGTTGTCCGGCGCGGACGTGCTCGAAGAAGTGCAGCCGTCCGCCGGGCCGCAGCACGCGCAGCATCTCGGCGAGGGCGGCGTCGCGGTCGCGGACCGAGCACAACATCAGGCAGGCGACCACGGCGTCGACGGCGCGGTCGGGCACGGCCAGGTGTTCGGCGACGCCGTCGGTGACGGTGACCGGGACCGGGGCGGTCGCGGCGGCGGCCTCGGCCAGACGCCGCAGGTGCGGTTCGGGTTCGACGGCGATGACCTGAGTGACCCCGGGCGGGTAGTGGGGGAAGTTCGCGCCGGTGCCCGCACCGACTTCGAGGACGCGCCCGCCGGTGTCGGCCAGCAGGGTCCGGCGGTGTTCGGTGACGCCGCCTTCGTCCATGGCCGGGGCGACGCGGGCGTAGAACCGGGCGAACAGCGGATGTCCCCGCCTGTCGGCCTTGTGGACGGTCCGGTCGGTGGTGCGGCTCATCGCTGTCGCCTCCTTCTGCCCGCCAGGGTGCGGGCGCTACCCTCATTCCGGAGGTTACGACATAGTGAAGTCACTACACAATGATGATGGTTCCGCATCTTTGGGTGCGGAGGCCGCCCCTGCGGGTGCGGCGTTGGAGAAGCTGTTCTCGCTGGCGGTGGTGACCCACCGGTACATGGAGGCGGGCATGGCCGCGCGGGGACTGTCGCGGGCCCGCGCGACGGTGCTGTGGAACCTCAACGAGCGGGGGCCGATGACGCAGCGGGCGCTGGCCGACGCGATCGGTGTGTCACCGCGGAACGTGACCGGGCTGGTGGACGCCCTGGAAGCCGACGGGTTCGTGGCGCGCGGCCGTCATCCGGACGACCGCCGGGCCACGCTCGTCGCGCTCACCGACAAGGGCACCGCGACCATGGGCGGCCTGCGCGGCGAGTACGACCAGGGCGCGGCCCGGCTGTTCGACGGGATCCCGGCGTCCGACCTGGAAGGGTTCGTCGCCACGGTGGATCACCTGCTGGTGCGGCTCGACCAGGAGAACTGCTGACCCGGCGGACGATGGGTGACAGTTCGCCCCTTTGAACCAGGTCGTTCGTCTTCGCCGCCACGGCGGATCTGCATAGCCGGGGCCCTGTTACCGTCGCCTCCGAACTGACCACGCCGGGGCAAGATCGGGGAGCGTCGGCGGCTGCGGCGAGATCGTGAAGCAGCGGTCGCTGCTGCGGCGGCTCGCCGGGGCTCGTCCGCAGAGATCTCGCTGAGCCGACCGGTTCCTTCCTGAAATCGAGCCGCGCACATCGCGCTTTCTCAGCTGATCGTGACAACGCGGGCCCAATGCGGCGGGGTGTCCGGCGCATAGTCGGGGTCTTCCTCGTCGACCGCGCTCGCTGGGCGAGGAAAAAGTCCCACTACGGTGCGGCAAGGGGGCTGCTCGGCGGGCCAGGGGGTCTGGCCGTCGGTCAGGGCGACGATCACGTCCGGGCGGGGCCGAGAACGGAGCGCGCGGGTGAACCCCGAGCGCAGATCCGTTCCGCCGCCACCGATCAGCTCGAGGTTCTCGGCTCGGCAGAGCGGGACGGCGACCCGGGCCGCCGCGTCGCAGGAGATCACCGACACCAGGTCGCGCCGGCCGCCCACCGCCCGCGTGATCGCCGCCACCTCCAGCAGCGCGCTGCCCAGTTCGGCATCGCTGACCGATCCGGACGTGTCGATCACCACGCAGACCTGGGGCGGCTTACGGCGCAGGCTCGGCAGGAGCACACCGGGGACGGCGGCCGCGCGCCGGGACGGGCGCCGGTAGCTGTGGTCCTCTCCTGCCCCGGGGGCTCCCGCCGCCGAGCGGACCGCCGCCCCCAGCAACTGCCGCCACGGCTGAGGCGGGTGGAACGCTTCGTCCGCCCAGCGGCGCCAGCCTTCCGGCGCGTCGCCCGGCCGTCCCTTGATTCCCTCGGCGACCCGGAAGCGCACCGCGTCCCGCTGCTGCCGGGTCAGGCCGTGCGCCCCATCGGGCCCCAACTCCCACGGACGGTCCTGTCCGTCGGCGCCGCTGCCGCAGTCCAGCCAGGCCAGGTCCGGCGTGAGCCCGGACAGAGAGGTCGTCCGCAGGTACTCCTCCATGAGCATCCCGTCGGGCAGCCTCAGCATCGACGGCAGGACCGCCCCGGCGGGCCGGGGAAGACCGTCACCGTAGATGTCGTCGTTGATCTCGAAGTCGGCGGCGATGTTGCGCCGCAGCCGCTCGCCCGGCCCGTTCTCGCCGTGGTCTTCGGCGTACCGCTCGCCCCGTCCGTGATGGTCTCGGAGCAGATGGGAGACCTCGTGCACCCAGACGCCCGCCAGCTCCTCCACCGGGGTGCGCGCGACGAAACCGGGAGAGACGTAGCAGCGCCAGTGCGCGTCCACCGCCATCGTCGGTACCGAACGGTCCGCCACGACGTGCAGCGCGAAGAGCGCGCTCGCCAGATAGGGGCGGACCTTCACCGCGTGCAGTCGAGCGGCCAGCAACTTGTCCAGGTCCAGTGGGAGGCCGGACGGTCCGTACGGCTCGCCGGAGCCGGTCGGGCGTGTCGGAACGGCGGCCCGCACTCGGCGCGGCGGTGCGGGCCGGGCCGTCGGAGATTTCGAGGTCCTGGTCATCGGCCCGCCCCGGCCGTACGCGCGGCGTCGGCCGTCCCCGTGGCCCGCAGTACCGACTGATCCGCCCGCCGGGCGAGACCGATCACTCCGGCCAGCCGTTCCACCGACTCCGGCACCTCCCAGTCGTCACGCCGCAGCGAGGCCAAGACCCTCGCCGGGTCGACCAGCAGGTCCGCGGCACCGGTCTCCAACGCCCGGACCAGGACCATCCAGCCCGCCTCCCAGCGCTCCCGCTGTGGCCGTGCACCCACGGCGGCCACTACCGCCTCCAAGGTCGCCTGGCGTAGATCTCCCCGCGTCGGCAGCTCGGCGGATGCGGGGTCGGCCAGCAGCGACTCGGGGTCCGGCAGGTCCATCCGGTCCAGGTGGGCGAGAAGTTCGAGTCCCGGCCCGTCCCCCACCGCGCCCCGCACCAGCGACGCCAGCACCTCCCGGGAGACCGACGCGGCCGTACCGAAGGCAAGCAGTGTCAGCGCGGCTTCCCAGCTCCGGGGTGAAGGCCAGGCCCCGCCGCGGCGTGTCTCGGTGCTCGGCAGCCGGTGGATCAGTGTCGGCCGTGCCTGCAGGAATCCGCAGACCGCCCGCCGGGCGTACGCCACCGCCTCCGGCAGCTTCTCCGGCACCAGCCGGGGCAGTTGCGCCCGGGGCCAGACCCCGCCCAGCCCGCGCACCACCGTGTCCCGGTCGTGGACCCAGTACAGGTGCACGAACCGATTGGCCAGCGGCGGGCTCAGCTCCCATCCGTCCGCCGCCGATGCCCGCGGGTTGGCGGCGGCCACGATCCGCACGCCCGGCGCAGTCGCAGCGCACCGACCCTCCGCTCCAGGACGACCCTGAGCAGCGCGGCCTGGACGGCCGGAGTGGCGGTGGACAGTTCGTCCAGGAAAAGCAATCCCCGTCCGGCGCGTACGAGGTCCACGGCCCACTGCGGCGGCGCCATGGGCACTCCTTGCGTCGCCGCGTCGTCGCCGAGGATGGGCAGCCCGGAGAAGTCCGTCGGCTCGTGGACGCTGGCGATCACGGTCGTCAGCGGCAGGTCGAGCGAGGCGGCGAGCTGCGTCAGCGCCGCGGTCTTGCCGATGCCCGGTTCGCCCCACAGCAGCACGGGCAGGTCGGCTGCCACGGCCAGGGTGAGCGCTTCGAGCTGCTCGTCGGGGCGTGCCTCGGTTGTGGTGGCGCGTAGCAGGGCCAAGAGGTCGTCGGCGAGAACGAGTTGCGCGTCGGTTCCGGACGCGTCGGCGGACATCCCGGTCGCCAGGACCGAGGTGGACGGAAGGGCAGTGGAGATCATGGGCATCACCTGGGGGTATTCGAAATGGACGGCATGGCCGCAGGACGGTAGGGCGGCCGGGCCGTAGGATTTTGCGGGACGGTCAGCTCGCCCGTGCCGGACTGGTACGGCGTCGCGCCCGACCGCGCCGTGCGGGCCCCGTTGCGGGAGGGTGCACGGGGCGCAGCCCGGAGCGGAAGAGTCCGTGGTCGAGACGGCGGGCCGCGGACGACTCCAGCGTCTCGCGCAGCGGCCCGTCGCGCAGGACCGCACCAGGACCGAGCAGGCCTTCGACCACGTCCAGCGCCCCGGAGACATCGCCGTGGCAGAGCCGCTCCCGGACGGCGGGGAGCGCCTGCGGGTCGCGGTGCACCGCGTCGATCGCGCGAAGGCACGGCAGCGCAGGTCCACCGAGTGCCACCAGCAGCTCTTCCCGGCGCAGTTGTGCCGGGTCGTGGTCGACCGCCGTCAGCACCCCGTCCCGCAGGGCGATCCGGTGGACCTCGCCCCGGCACTGCACTCTGTGGGGATCACCGGGCTGATGCTCAGGCCCGGGCGCGGGTTCTGCTCCGGACGCCGACAACGCCTCGGCCACAAGTGGATGCAGCCGATCGGCGGCGACCAGCCCGGCCCGCAGCAACGCCAGATCCGGAAGGACCCGGGCGCCGCCTCCGGTAGCACCGGCAGCGCCGCGACCGCCTGAGGCGGCAGCGCCTCTCGAAGCGGCCGGAACGTCGGGACGTGGTGGTCATCGGGGGCGACGAGTTCGAACGCCCTACGGTCCCGTGCGCCGAGCCGCACGGTGAAGACCCCGCCAGAGTCGCCGTCCGCCCCCAGCAACAGCTCGGCCTCGGCGGCCCACCGCGCCGACGCCCACGAGTGATCGTTGACGTCGGAGGGGTCGGGCCGGACCGGCCCGTTCAGCCAGGCGAGCGGGTCGGGCCGGTCGAGCGGTGCCGGGACCGGCGCGGCGTCCGCACCGCAGCGCGACGCCAGTTCGCCGCACCGGCTGGAGTCCCACAGATGCCGGTGCAGGTCGAGCCGGAAACGCCGGGCGGGATGCGGGTGCGGATGGTGCCTCGGTACGTCGTCACCGCGCTCGTCCCAGAGGGCCAAGGACATCCGTTGACCGGCGTCCGCCCAAGCCGGTGGTGTTCGCACCACCAACTGCAACGGCGTGGTGCCGGAACCGCCGTAACGGCTGAGGGAGATGGTCAGGCCGGGTCGGATCCGCCCATGGGGAGCAATGCGGGGCATGTGCCAGCGAAGCAGATCCGGTGCCAGCCGACGCAGATCCGCTCTGAGGCGGGTGACGAACTCGGTGCCGTAGCGGTCGCGTACGGCGCGCAGATCGAAATCGATGTCGACCCGAGCGGAAGCGCAGGCCCCCGCCCAGTCACCGACCGCACGCCGTGCGGTCGCAGTCTCGATCATGGACAGTGGTACGGCGTACTCACGCACGCGCTGCCACATCAGCAGATGGGCCGGAATGTTCGCGAAGTGGGGTGCCATCAGCACTCACCTTGCGCGAACGATTCCCCCGATCTATACGAGGAGTTGTTCTTCATCTCGGCCATCATAAGCACCTGAACGTGGATCTGTCAGCCTGGCCCCCCGCTCGATCGACTCCATAGAGCCGTCGCCCCCTCAGCAACATGCGCATCAGTCATGCTTGGCGACGGTAGCGACGACCACCGACGAATTTCCCGCTGACCAGCCGCGACCGCTCTCCCTGTTATTGCTGGACGGCATCGCCCGCGCCCCCTGGTCCGGCGCCGCCGACAACCTCGCCCTGCTCCTCAACCACCGCGGCGGGCGGCGTGACCGCGAAACACAGGATCTCAGCCTCTAAAAGGCGCCCTTCGGGCACTGTGAATCACGTCCTTGCAGGGTGCCTTGAGCAATACGGCCTACATCGAGAACAGCGGTGCGTGCGGCCGGGCGTCCCGCGGGTCAGGCCTTGGCGCGCTGCTGCTTGAGGCGGAGTTCCTCTTTGCGAACTTCGGTTTGGACGGCTTGCTCGCGCTCCAGCCAGTCGGGCCTTTCGGCTTTCAGGTTCTCGATCTCGGCTGTGGTGAGGGGGCCCGTGATGCCGGCGCGGGCCAGACCCGAGACGGAGATGCGAAGCTTGGCGGCGACGACCTGGCGGGGGTGGGGGCCCTCACGGCGCAGGTTCGCCAGCCACGTGGGCGGATCGGCTTGGAGCGCGTTCAACTCGTCCCGGGAGACAGGACCTTCCTGGAACTCGGCGGGTGCTGCCGATAGCAGGATCCCCAGCTTCTTGGCCGCGGTCGCGGATTTCATGGTCTGCGGGGTCTTTGCTTTGGAAGTGCCCATGACCTCAAGGGTAGCCAGCGGGAGGGAACTGTCTGGACGTGACTAGGGTGGCGGAGTGACCGATGCTGAGTTCCGGCTGGCCTACGTGCGGGCGTGACGCCCGGGAAGTGGGCGGGGGTGTGGGCCGAGCGGGTTCGGGAGGTGCCGCTTCGCCTGCTGCAGATGCCGGCGACCGAGGTCGTCCCCCTGCTGCGGAACGGTGGCGTGGACGCGGCGTTCGTGCGCCTGCCCGTCGACCGCGAGGGCCTCCATGTGATCCCGCTGTACCTGGAGACGACCGTGGTCGTGGTGCCGAAGGATCACGCGGTGGCCGCGGTGGAGGAAGTGGAGCTCGCCGATCTCGCCGACGAGGACGTGTTCGAGCCGCTCGACGAGGTCCTGACCTGGGACGAGCGCCCCGGGCAACCGGCCTTCACCCGTCCTGAGAGCACCGCCGGCGCGATCGAGTTGGTGGCATCGGGAACCGGCGTCCTGCTGCTCCCGCAGTCTCTGGCCCGCCTCCACCACCGCAAAGACCTCACCTACCGAACCGTGACCGATGCTCCTCAATCCCAGATCGGCCTGGCCTGGCTGGAGGCCGTGACGACCGACCTCATGGAGGAACTGATCGGCATCGTCCGCGGCCGCACCCCCAACAGCTCCCGTGGCCGCAATCCCCAGCAACAGCCTGCCCGTAAGAAGCCACCGCAACAGCGTCCCGCCTCCAAGCACCGGCGGCCGAAGCGCCGTCGGAGGTGAGATAGCCCGGTCAGGTGATCACCGGGTGCGCCGCCATGGGCAGCCGCCCGACCAGGCGGGGCGAATGTACCGGGGCTCGATGTTCCGTGCCGCTCGGCGCGCATCCATCGCCCTCACCTTCGGCGGCGGCTTCGAGCTGATCCTTCGGCGCGTTAGGTCTGCTGCGGATTGCCTCCTTTCCTCCGGTCACCACGAGGCGCGGGGCGAGGGAAGATCATTGCGGTAGCCTCACCGATCCGCGTTCGTCCTCGGCCGTCTCTTCTCCTCTAGACACACCGGAGGTCCGCCCATGACCACACGGCCTCCCGCCTCCATGCCCGCCATTCGCCTTCGCGGGCGTTCTGACGCGGTCTGGCTGGACGGGGACGCGCTCCTTCTCGACCAGGACGGGACTCGGAGGCGGATACCGGTCGAGGCCATAGAGATGGTTCGCGTGGCAGGCGGTGACCGGCGTTCGGTGGAGATCACGTTGCACTCGGCCGGGGGTTCGCCGAGCACCGTGTACCGCCTGAACGTCCGCGGTTCCCAGGCTTCGGTGAGTACCTTCGCGGACGTGGTCAACCGTGCGCTGCCCGCAAAGGATGCGGCCACCGGCCGAGACGGTGAAGCGCTGGTGCAGGTGGTCGCCGACCTTCGTTCTCGGCCCCGGCGCGTTCGGGGAGGTCTGCCGTTGAAGGCGGCCGTGTTCGCGGCGTTCTACGTGGCCGTGCTCACCCTCATGATCGTTGCCGGCGGGACGGGATGGGCGCTCTTGTGGGGCGTGGGCAGCCCCGCGCCAACGCTCGGGGGCGCGATCCTGTTCGGCTTTGTGAACTCGGAGGTGAGCAAGCGTCGAGTCCTGCGGCGCCGGGGCATCACGGTCGTGGCGACGCGGGTCGGTGAACTCGGCACGGTGTTCGAGTTCACCGACGCCGAGGGCGGCGAACGCGAAGTACGGCTCGACAGGTCGGATTACAGGGACGCCGAACGCATCGGTACCGGACCGGACCGCATCGAGATCACCTACGATCCACTCGATCCGGAGCACAGCGCCAGTGTGCTCACCGGACCCGCGCGTCTCGCGGTGGTCATGGCGAGCCTGATCGGAGCGGTGCTTCTGCTCGGTGGGCTCTTTCCGCTCATCGGCTTCCTGCTGCTCTGACGCGAACCTGTTCAGGGCGCCGGGGTTCCGCCGATCAGCACGCTGATCTCCTTGGCGAGGTCGTCGGCCAGGGACGGCTCGCATCGTCGGGCGGTCCACGACCTGATGCCGTCCCCGACCATGGTCTGGGCGATCCGGGCGGTGCGCTCCACATCGACGTCCGGGGGCAGTCGGCCGTCGCGCCGGGCCTGCTCGAAAGGTTCGCGGAAGAGGAAAGCGAGGTCGGCGTCGCCGCCGGCGTCGGTCAGAGTGCGCTGTTCGATCCGGTAGGTCTCGATGACGGCTTCGAAGACGAGGTCCGGAGGGTAGCGGCGCATGCCCCGTTCCAGGACGTCGATGACGGCGCGGATCAGGTCGACGAGTTCGTAGGGGCGCGCCGCGACGGCCCGGGCGGCGCGATGGGCGTCGCGCATGGTGAAGATCTCGATCTCCATGAGCACGTCCTCCCGGCGGGCGAAGTAGACGTAGAACAGTGCTTTGGAGACACCGGCGGCCTTGCAGATGTCGGTGACGGTGGTGTCGGCGAAGCCCTTGGTGCGCCAGAGGGCGAGTGCCGCCTGGACGATCGCGTCCCGGCTGGCCTGCGAACGCGCGCGCACCGGGACCGCCCGTCCCTGACCATGGTCAACCTTCGAACCGGGAGTGACTCGTGCCATGGCAGCGGATCCTAGCGCACCCAGATTATTGACCATCGTCAGGAAGTCGTGCATGCTCCAGCTGTGACAAGCCCCCTCACGCGTGAAGAGAACGTGCTTTCCATCTGAAGAGAAGAGGAAGGTATGCAGGTCCTCACCGAAAAAGAGGAGTCGGCCTTCTCGGCGCTGCGGGCCCAGCAGGTGATCCTGTGGTCCGCGCCCGTGCTCGCGCTCGTCCTGCTGGTGCTGTTCGTCGCCTTCCCTGGCTTCTTCCCGCCCATGTCTCCGAACATGAGCGCCGCCGAGGTCGGCGCGTTCTACCGGGACAACACCGGACTGATCCAGTTCAGCCAGGTCGGCTTCAACCTGTTCGGCATCCTGATCGTCCCGTTCTTCGTGCTGATCATGGTGCAGATGCAGCGGATGCGCAGCGAGAGCCACGTCTACGCCTTCTCCTACCTGACCTCCGTCGTGGCGGGCGCGACGCTGTTCGCGCTGTCGAACATCTTCTTCGCCGTCGCCGCGTTCCGGCCCGGACGGGGCGACGAACTGATCCAGGTGCTCAACGACCTGGCGTGGATCATCTTCATCGCGCCGATCGGCATGCTGGTCGCCCAGTTCGTCCTGCTGGCGCTCGCCGTCTACGCCGACGACCGCCGCGCGCCGATCTTCCCCCGCTGGGTGGCGCACTACGCCCTGGCGACCGCGCTGGCCATGGCGCCCTCGGCGGGTGCGGCGGTGGTGCGCCACGGTCCGCTGGCCTGGGACGGACTGGTGTCGTTCTGGCTGCGCAACGGCGCCTTCGCGCTCTTCGTCGTGGTGATGTTCTTCGTCGTGCGCACCGCGCTGCGCCGCCAGGCCGAGCAGGAGGGGGTGACGTCATGACGGACACGGCCGCCGCCCCTGCCCGGGAGGGCCCCGGCGGACCCGCGGAACACCGCCGCGCGGGCAAGCGGGAGGTGTGGCTCGCCTACTGGGCGTTCTCGGTCTTCTACACCGCCCTGACGGTCGGGATCTGCCTCCTCGGGCGGGCCACCCCGCCGCCCCGTCCGGACGTCACCGCCCTGCAGGCCGAGGCGTGGTTCGACAAGCACCAACTGGGCATCCAGGTCGGCTTCGTGTTCCTGCTGGTGATCGCCGGAGGCGCCGCGTTCTCCAATGGCATCATCGGCTACTTCATGAAGCGCATGTCGTCGGGCAGGATGCTCGCCTACGCGTACATCGCCGCCATGGGCGTGGGGGCCATCCCCGGGTTCCAGGTCCTGCTGGTCTGCTGGCTGACCGCGTCGTTCCGCCCCGACCGCTCCCCTGACATCCTCTACCTGCTCTATGACCTGGGGATGCTGTCCTACAACGGGTCTCTGGGCTGCTTCACCGCCGCGTACACCGTCCTGGCCATCGCCATCATCTACGACAAGAACAAGATCTTCCCCAAATGGTTCGCCTACGTGACCGTCTGGCAGATCGTCACCGAACTTCTCGCCAGCCAGATGTGGCTGTACCATTCCGGCGCCTTCGCCTGGAACGGCGCGATCACCCTTTACATCGCCATCGTCATCTTCGGCCTGTGGATCGTCTGCTTCCTGGCCCTGCTCCGCAAAGCCGCCCGTCGCGAAACCGCGGACACCCCCGCCCTCTACGAACTGGAGGGCACCCGATGACCATCGCGCGCACCCCGGCCCGGCAACGGCGTCTGCCCGGCGACGTGGACATGTGGGTGATGGTCCTTGGCGACCTGTTCTTCTTCGGCTGCTACTTCGTCACCTACATGGTCTTCCGCGCCATGTCCACCGAAGAGTTCACCGCCTCCCAGCAGCACCTGAACGTCGGCATCGGCGTCGTCAACACCGTCATCCTGCTCACCAGTTCCCTGTTCGCCGCCCTGGCCGTGCTCGCCGTCCGGGAAGAGGCGTTGCGGGACGCCCGGCGGCTGCTCGTGACCGCCGGCGCGTGCGGCGTCCTGTTCTCCCTGGTCAAGGTCTACGAGTGGTACGCCAAGCTCAGCCAGGGCCACACGATCCATGACGAGTTCTTCAGCTTCTACTACGTCCTCACCGGCGTCCACCTCGTCCACGTGGCGTTCGGTCTCCTCGCCCTGGGCATCGCGGTACGCGAGCTGCGCGCGCCCCACAGGCGACGACCCGCCATCGTCGAGCAGAGCGTCCTGTTCTGGCACATGATCGACCTGCTGTGGGTCGTCATCTTCGCCCTCCTCTACCTGATGAGGTGACCCGTGACCGCGCAGACCCGACGTGACAGGCGGGCGATCCTGGTCGCCTGGGCGGCCCTGTCGGCCACGACCGTCCTCGCCTGGCTCCTTTCCCCCGGCGAATCCCAGGCCCGAACGACCGTCGGCAAGGAGCTCGTCGCCGCCATCGTCGTCCTCGGCCTCATCAAATGCCGCCTGATCATCCACTACTTCATGGAAGTCCGCCACGCCCCCCGCCCGCTTCGGCTCGCCACCGACGCCTGGCTCGCCGTCCTCTGGCTCACCCTGCTCGTCATCTACCTGATCTGATCGCCCCTCTCGTCGATACGCACTTCACGGAACGAACTCTGCAATAAGAACACGGAAGCGGACCTTTTTCGGCGTCCGCGATTTAATAGCGCCCTAAAGTTGCGCGCCCCGTGAATCATCAAGGGATTTCTGAACAGGTATTGACGGGCCGAAGTCCGATGCTTATGTTCAATGTGCGACGCGTTGCCATAGAGGCCGGAACATCCTTTTCCCGGAACAGGCGGTTCCTGCTTCCACCTCCGATTCTCGTATCGGGCTCCTCCCGAGTGTGACGATACGCGAATTGGCGACCCCCTCCCCCGGGCGCCAACGCCCATCCTTGGAAAGAGGACTCCCATGTCCTACCGCACCAAGATCACCGCCATCGCCGCGACGTTCGCCGCGGCCGCGTTCACCGTCACCGCGACGGCCACCCCCGCCCTCGCCTGGACCCCGGGCCCCTTCACCGCCACCCTGAACGGCGACGTGGTCATCGACGCCGGCATCCCCGCCACCTGCACCGACTCCACCCTCTCGGGCACCGTGGACAGCGACGGCGACCTCACCATCACGGCGGCCGGCGTCGACGGCTGCGGCGTCCAGGTCACCCCCACCGGCCTGCCCTGGACCGGCAGCATCGCCGACGGCACCGCCGTCTTCACCGGCTTCACCATGAGCGCCATCGGCTGCACCTACCGGGGCGACCTCACCGGCACCTACAACGCCACCGACATCCCCGGGACCGCGTCCTTCACCGACCAGCCCGCCACCCGGACCAGCGGCTTCCTGTGCCCGTCCTCGGTGACGATCAGCGCCGCCTACGACTTCACCCAGCCGTGACCGGCCCGCCGACCCTAGCCGCGTGACGGCGCGTCGTGCCCCCGGACGGTACCGGGGGCACGGCGCGACACACGCAAGGCGTCCGGACGAACCGAGTCAGGCGCCGCCCGTGCGGACCCGCGTGAAAGCCGGGTCGAGGCGGTCGAGCAGCCGGTCGACGTCCGTGGTGTCCATGCGGTCTCCGCTCATCGCGATCAGGCGGTTCAGCGGCAGGGACTCGACCATGCGCAGGACGGTGGGGTCGGCGGCGACGGCCGATCCCTTCATCGTGCTCAGGGTCCGGAGCAGGACGGGGCCGCCCTCGGGGTGGGCCAGCCAGTCCTTGACGGGCGAGTCGCTCCGGAGCGGCCGGGGAAGCGCGGGAGCGTCCACCGTGAACCTGGCCGTGAGCCGCAGGTCGCGCGACGACGCACCGACGGCGATCTCGAAGTCGCCCGCCTCCAGCACCCAGCGGCTGTGGAGGGGGTGGTAGAAGGACAGGTCGCGGGCGTGCAGCTCGAACTCGACGGGCGCGGACGCGCCGGGCGCGAGCTCGATCTTGGTGAACGCCTTGAGCTCCCGGACGGGACGGTCGACGGAGCTTTCGGCATCGCCGACGTACACCTGCACCACTTCCTTGCCGGTCATCGATCCGGTGTTGGTCACGGTGAGGCGCACCCGGACGGCGACGTCGTCGCCGCGTCCCTCGACCGTCGCGTGCAGGCCGGAGTAGGCGAAGGCGGTGTAGGACAGGCCGTGCCCGAAGGGGTAGACGACGCTCATCTCTCGCGCGTCGTAGTAGCGATACCCGACGTAGATGCGTTCGCCGTAGGCGACGGTGCCGTCGGCGCCGGGGAAGTCCAGGTAGGACGGGTTGTCCTGCAGGCGCATCGGGATGCTCTCGGCCAGCCGGCCGCACGGGTTGGCGCGGCCGAACAGCAGGTCGGCGATCGCGCCGCCGCCCGCCTGGCCGTTCAGCCAGCCCGCCAGCACGGCCTCGGCGTGGTGCCGCCAGGACGCGGCCTCGACCGCTCCGCCGTTAGCGAGGACGACCACCACGTCGCGTCCCGTCCTCGCCACGGCCTCCAGCAGGCGGAGCTGGACGTCGGGGAGGCCGATGTGCTCTCGGTCGAGACCTTCGCTCTCCTCTCCCTCGGGCAGCCCGAGGAACATGACGGCGACGTCCGCCGCGGCGGCCGCGGACACCGCGTCGTCGAACAGGGTCACGTCGTCGTCCCCGCTCAGGGTGAATCCGGGCGAGAATGACAGGCGAAGGTCCGCACCGGCGGCCTCGGTCAGGGCGTCGAGGGCGCGGTCGACCCGGGTGGGGTTGACCTGGGAGCTGCCCGCCCCCTGGAAGCGCGGCGTGCGGGCGAACTCGCCGATGACCGCCACGCTCATGCGGGCGGCGGGGTCCAGCGGCAGGACCGCGTCGTCGTTCTTCAGCAGGACGGCCGACTCGGCGGCGGCCGTCCTGGCGAGGAGGTGGTGACGGTCGAAGTCGACGGGCCCGGCCGGGGCGGTCGGCTCCGCGCGGTCGAGGAGTTCCAGGACGCGCGCGGCGGCACGGTCGAGCACGGCCTCGTCGAGCCGCCCGGATTCGACCGCTTCGACCAGCCGTGCCGCGCTGGAACCGTTCGTGGTGGGCATCTCCAGGTCGAGGCCGGCGGCGACGGCGGCGACCGGGTCGGCGACGGCGCCCCAGTCCGACACCACCGCGCCGTCGAATCCCCACTCCCCGCGCAGCACCTCGGTGAGCAGCCAGTGGTTCTCGGACGCGGAGACGCCGTTGATCCGGTTGTAGGCCGCCATCACCGTCCATGGACGGGCCGTGGCGACGATGTGCTCGAACGCGGCGAGGTAGATCTCGCGGAGCGTGCGCTCGTCGACTTCGGCGCTGACGAGCATCCGGTCGGTCTCCTGGTTGTTGGCGGCGAAGTGCTTCACCGAGGCGCCCACGCCCCTGCTCTGCACGCCGCGTACCCAGGCCGCTCCCAGGTGTCCGCTCAGGCACGGGTCTTCGGAGAAGTACTCGAAGTTGCGCCCGCACAGGGGCGACCTCTTGATGTTGACGCCCGGCCCCAGCAGCACCGCGACCCCGGCGGCTCGCGCTTCGGCGCCGAGCGCCCGTCCGATCCGGTCGAGCAGGTCGCGTCCCAGGACGAACCGAGGGCCGCCGCCGTGGGGAAGCACGTGCCCGCGACGCCCGCGTCGAAGGCGAACGCCTCGACGTCCGGAGGGAGTTTCCGCACGCCGTGCGGGCCGTCGGTCAGCGTGATCGGGGAAATCCCGCGGCGTTCGACGGCCGCGGTCTCCCAGGCATTCCTGCCTGAAAGCAGCATGGCCTTCTCGGGCAGGGTCAGGGCCGTGAGGACGTCGGCCGTGTTCGTGTCGCTCTGCACAGAGGATCCTTCCGGGTGATGTCGGCCCGATCAGCGGACGGACTTGATGCGGGTGGCGACCACCACGCCGCTGAGCAGGGTGAGGGCCGCCGCCGTGAGGTAGAGCAGGGTGTAGTTCTTCTCGCCGCGGGACGCCCCGACCGCCAGGAAGAGCGGTGCGACGAGGGGAGCCGGCCCCTGCGCCATCGACGTCGAGAAGCCGTAGATGCCGGTGAAGCGGCCCGCGTCGGTCTCCCGTTCGGGCAGCACGTCCAGCATGAGCGCCTGGTCGACCGCCGCGAACAGGCCGAGGCCCAGGTTGCCCAGGACCGCGCCGGCCACGTTGAGCGGCAGGCCCGCGGCGAAGGCCATGACCGTGGCCCCCGCGGCGAACGCGCACCCGCCCGCCAGGACGAAGACGCGGCGGCGGCGCAGCCGGTCGGACAGGAAACCGCCGCCGAGGGCGCCGAGCATCGTGGCGAAGATGCCGCCCCCGGCCACGACGGCGACCGCGCCCGCGGCCTCCTCGACGCTCACGTACCAAGCGGCCGGCCAGGAAGAACGCCAGGAAGGTGGTGTTGAAGACAACGCCGAACATGAACGGGTACTGCACGGGCCCGCGCGCGGACTCGTAGGTCGACATGGCGTCGTCGAGGACGAACCCGTCGGGGTTCGGCATCGAGTGCCATCCCCAGGTTGACATCGTCGCTGTGTTCACCGCCGTCCGTCCCGCGGCTTGGGCGGCGGCCTGGTCGTGGAAGGCGGTGAAGGTCTGCATGCCGGTGATGTCGGCGGTGTAGGCGAAGTCGCCGTTGCCGACCGTCAGCGCCTGCGCGGGGTCGGGTTCCGCCAGTTCCACGGTGTGGCGGCGCACCACCGCCTGTCGGTCGATCATCGTCGTCTTTCGGTGGGGGCCTGGTGGAGCGTTGGGCGGCCGCGTCCGTTATTCGACGGCGACCGCGATCTCGACCGGTTCGCATTCCGGTGCGGTGGCCAGCAGGCGGATCTTTCCTGGGCCGGTCGGACGCAGGACGGCCAGCGCTCGTCCCTCGTAGGTGGTGTGCTCGGTCGCGTCGAACCGTTCCTCGGTCGCCGGGGCGGCGCTGCCGAACCCGGCGAGGACGCCCGCGCCGGAGACGTCCACGCGCACCGTCCGGTCGGCCGCCGGATGGACCGTTCCGTATTCGTCGGTCAGCGTGAACGTCACGAACGCCAGATCGCCGTCGGCGGTCGTGACGGCCGGACGGTCGGCCTCGACGCGCAGTCGCAGCGGCCCCTCGGCGGTGCGCAGGACGTGGCGTCCGGACTCGGCGCCGTTCCGGTAGGCGACGGCCACCAGTTCGCCCGGCGCGTAGACCGTCTCGAACTCGGCGCGGAACCGCCGTCCGGCTCCGGCGGGCCGTCGTCCGAGCGAGGCGCCGTTGACGAGGAGCTCCACCTCGTCCGCGTCGCTGTAGACCTCGACGGTGATGGGCGAGCCTTCGAAACCGGGCCACGTCCAACTGGAAACGGTGTCGCTCCACGCCCACGGGCTTCCGCCCCAGGTCTTCCCGTGGTGTTCCGGGCGCCGGACGGCGACGTAGGGAGCGCGGCGCAGGCCGAAGACGATCTGGCGGTAGTAGGAGACGGGACGCCGGTGGCCGGTGATGTCCAGATCGCCGCAACCGGCCAGCAGGCCGGGGTAGGGCGCCACGTGGGACGGCCGGGGCGACTCGGGTGTGAGGTACTGCGGACGTCCGAGGCCGACCTCGCCCAGGTAGTCCCAGCCGGTCCAGGTGAAGTCGCCGATGACGTGGTCGTACTGCTCGACCAGCTTCCAGTTGCCGTCGATCCGGGTGGGGAAGGTCTCCGAGCCCACGATGATCCGGTTGGGGAAAGTTCCCGGTCCATCGCGTAGCGGCTCTCGGAGTAGTTCATCCCGGCGACGTCCAGCACGGAGTACGTCTCGGCGGTGCGCTCGGTCACCAGGTCCGAGACGGCGACCCTGTTCATTATGTCGCCCGCGTCGGCCATGACGGTGTTGATGCCCGCCTCCTCGGCACCGGGCCCGGGCGCCTCCTCTTCCCGGGCCGCTCGCCGCGTCTTCAGAACCTCGGGCAGCACGGCCAGCATGTTGTTCACGCCGTTGGTGACGAACCGGGTGCCGTCCAGCTCACGGACCTTCTCGGCGAGCCTGCGCCCCCACACGGCCCCGACGGCCGACCCGGTCTCGGGGATCTCGTTGCCGATCGAGTACATGACGACGCTGGGATGGTTGACGTCCTTGGCGACCATCGCCTCGATGTCGCGTTCCCACCACTCGGGGAAGTGCAGGCTGTAGTCGAACTCGGACTTGCCCGACGTCCACATGTCGAACGCCTCGTCCATCACCAGGACGCCGAGCCGGTCGCAGGCGTCCAGCATCGCCTTGCTCATCGGATGGTGTGACATGCGGATCGCGTTGAACCCCGCGTCCTTCAGCAGTTCCACCCGCCGTTCCTCGGCGCGGGCGAACGTGGCCGCGCCGAGCACCCCGTCGTCGTGGTGGACGCACGCGCCGCGCAGCTTGACCGTCCGGCCGTTGACGCGCACCCCGTACCGCGGATCGAGCTGCAGCGTCCGGACGCCGAAGACGACCTCCTCGGCGTCGACCTCCGCCGCTCCCTCCCGCAGGCTCGACCGGCAGGTGTAGAGGGACGGCGACTCGGTGCTCCACAGCGCCGGGTCGAAGACGTACAGGCGCGGACGGGCGGTCGCCGGCTCGCCCGGAAGCACCGTGACCTTCGAGACGTCGGTGGCGACGGCGGCGCCGGTCGCGTCCCGGATCTCGGTGACCAGGTCGAGGGTACGGATCGTCCGCGCGTCGTTCTCGACCGTGACCGCGACCTCCACCACGGCCCGGTCGCGGTCGATGTCGGGCGTGGTGACGCGGACGCCGTCGAGCGCGAACCGCGCCGTGCCGCCGACGAGCATCCAGACGTCGCGGTAGATTCCCGCGCCGGTGTACCAGCGGGAGTCGCGGTGGGCGCGCGCTTCGACCCGGATCTCGTTGTCCTGCCCGAAGCGGAGGAACCGGTCGGCGTCGATGTGGAAGTGGGAGTAGCCGTAGGGGCGCTGCCCCGCGTAGTCGCCGTTGATGTGGACGGTCGCGTCGCGGTAGACGCCTTCGAACTCGAAGAAGATCCGCCCGTCCCGGTGCTCCTCCGGCACGAAGAATGTCTTGCGGTATTCGAACGCGCCGCCGGGGAAGTAGGCCCCGGCCCCGTTCTCCATGGTGGCCGCACCCTGCGGCGCGACCCGGTCCTGTTCGATCATCGCGTCCTGCGGCAGCGTCACCGGCCGGTACTCGGCGGAGGCGCCGGACAGTTCGGCGAAGGGGTTGACCTTCGGCCGGGTCTGCCAGCCGTCGTTGAACGAATTGCGGATCATGAGAGCTCGTCTTTCTCGGGTCGCCGGGCCCGCGCCGGGGTTTCCGGCCGCGTTCAACGTGTTCGGGTCCGTGAGGGACGCGCGCGCTTTCGCCCGCTCCTCGCTCGTCCCGGGTTCTGCCTGGGCACGCTCCCCGCCGAGGGCGACGGGGGCGGCCGTCAGATGCTCCAGAACCTGCGCGCAGACCTCGGCCGGAACGTCCGGCAGCCACCGGTCGGCCAGCGCGATGTAGAGGTCCTTCGAGATCTGAGACCGGTAGGACGTGCCGGTGCCGTCGCCGGGGTGCGCGTCGCCCAGGAGCGTCCAGGGGCCGTGGTAGGTGTCGGCGACCGCGACCTCGCTCGGGTTGGGGACGTAGCCGGAGGTGCCAAAGGTGAACAGGTAGTGCTTGGCACCGCGGCGGAAGTGGGCCGGTGCCTCGCGGACGAACGGCGGGCGCGGCCGCGGGAAGTGCGTGGAGTAGTAGCCGGTCGTGTCCGTGTGGTCCGCGGTGAGGTCGGCGCAGACCAGCTCGCTGTGGACGCGCTCGAAGGAGCCGGGGGCCGACTGGACGGCGATCGCGAGCTTCTCGGTGCCCTGCGACCCGTCGGACGCTCCGTCGGTGCACGCCGCCGTCAGCGGCAGTACGGCCGCAGCGCCTGGTTGCGGCGAGCATCCGGGCCGTCGTCGGAGCGGTTTGAGGGCGATGGACATGGAACTCCCTGTGGGGTGGCCTGGGGTGGGCCGGGCAGAGGAGCTAATGCACATTAGTAATGCGAATTAGTAGAGTAGATCCGTCCCTCGGAACACACAAGACGAAGGATCCGTGACCGGCGAGACACCGGCTGCGCATAACGCCTGAGGGCGATCAGCCGTGAAGCGGGACGTCCTACCATGGGACGACGTCGGAGAGATCGGCGTCCCAGCGACGAGAGACCATGACGCGACCTGCCAACGCCCCACCAGCTCCGATGTCGCACGAGCCGCCGGAGTGTCCCAGACCACGGTGAGCTTCGTGCTCAACAACAGGCCGGGGCAGTCGATCCCCGAGGAGACCAGACGCCGTGTCCTGGACGCGGCGCGGCGTCTGGACTACCGTCCGCACGCCTCCGCCCGCGCCCTGGCCGCCGGACGCAGCGACATCGTCCTGCTGTCCATTCCCGACCTGCCCATCGGCCAGGGCATCAGCCGCTTCGTCGAGGGACTGGCCGCGGCGCTCGCCGACCACGGGCTCACCCTGGTCACCCACCTCGCCGGAGTACGCGGGCGCCCCCTGGCGACGTGTGCGCCTCGGTCGGCGCCTCCGCCGTCGTCGGTTTCGACGCCTTCGACTCCGACACCGTCCAGGCGCTGCACCGGGCGGGAGCCCACGTGGTCCTGCCGTCCCTCCCCGCGGGCGCCCCGGTGATGCATCCGGTCGGCCGCGTCCAGGCCGAACACCTCATCGCCCGCGGCCACCGGCGCATCGGCTACGCCCTGCCCGCCCACGAGGGGCTGCTCCCCATGGCCGAGGAACGCCTGCAGGGAGTCGCCGCGGCCTGCACCGACGCCGGCGTCCACCCGCCCCTCGCACTCGGCACGAGCCTGGACGCCGACAGCGCGGCCCGCGCCGTCGCGCAGTGGCGCGAGCACTCGGTGACGGGTGTGTGCGCGTTCAACGACGAGACCGCGATCGCGGTCCTGGCCGGGATGCGCGAACACGGCCTGGCCGTCCCCGCGGACATCGCGGTCGTCGGCGCCGACGACATCCCCACGGCGCGCCTGACCTCGCCCCCGCTCACCACGGTCGCCTTCGACATGGACCAGGCGGTCGAGCGTCGGGCCATGGCCATCGTGGCCGAGCTCTCCGGCGGCCGAGAGGTCATCGAAAGCACGAAGCTCGACCCCCGGATCGTGCCGCGCGAATCCACCTGAGACCAGGTGAGCTCCGGGACGGTCGTCCTCCGATATGGGCGTCACCGCAGGTAAGGCCCGCTGCCTTACGGCGCGAAACGCCGATCACCGCTCCGGCAGCTACTTGATCATGCGGAAGCGGGGATGCTCCAGCCAGGCGGCGAGGAACTCGGCGTCGCCGATGTGCTGCACCCAGGGCGTCTCCCGCGCCGTCTGGTAGCGCAGCCCGTGCAGGGTTCCGGGGAGTGCGCCGATCGCGGTATCGATGGACGCCAGCAGTACCTCGCTCTGTCCCGCGTCGGGTTCGAGGTAGGGCACGCCGGACGGGAGGGGGCCCGCTATCAGGGCCCCGCAGAAGTCGATGAGCGCATCGAATCGGCGGGCCAGCGTCAGGCACAGGCGGCCCAGGACGAGGTGGTCGCCGTCCCCATTGGCCATCGCATAGATGCTGATCACCTCGGCGGGCCGGTAGCCGATCACGCGGGGCAGCTCCGGGGAGTCGGGGTCGTCCGTCCAGGGCTCGCGGTCGATGCCGAACGAGCCCGAGACGAGAGCGTCCGGCGGCGCACCGATCATGGCGGGCTCCCGGAGGCCCCACAGGTCGTCCCCGAACGACTCGAACGCCTCCCCCCGCCAGGCGTCGAAGGCCGTCGCCTCCCCACCGGTCAGAGTGGCGCGCAACAACACGTCGGCGACAGGCCCGGCCATGTCATCTCCTCGAACGCGGAAGCAGAACGATCACCCAGCATTCCGCAGATCCTGAACAGTCGACGGCGCGGACGTAGGCGCTCCAGGCCGCCACCGGGGCGGTGAGCACGCCACCTTGCCGGAAGTAGCATTCTTAATTTGGAGAATGCTAATCTCATCCAATATTCGAGAGCGGAGGTCGGGTGAACGTCACAGCGCCGCCGACCGGCCGCCCCTACGGCGGAAGGGCGTGGGCGCCCGCCTTCAACGTCCGGGTTGTGAAGCGGGAGAGACACGTGGGCTCGGTCGAGCCGATTACCGCGGTGCTTCGCGACGCCACCGCCCTCGTGCCGTGAACACGACCGGCGACGAAAGGAGGCAACGTGAAGTTGGGGTTCGCGATGCCGCATCTGCTGCGGCTGAAGGCGACCTGCCAACCGTGGGAGGCCGCGGTGACCGGCGCCGACCAGACACGCCTGGCGAAGTGGGCCGAGAAGCTGGGCTACGCCATGATCAGCGTACCCGAGCACCACATCATTCCGCGGGCCCACCTCGAACTGTCCGGCCCTCACTATTTCAGCGCCTATCCGACGATGGCATATCTGGCCGGGGCGACCGAGCGGATCCGGGTCAACTCCTGCATCGCGATCCTGCCGGCGCAGCACCCCATCGTCACGGCCAAGGCACTGTCCAGCATCGACTGGTTGTCGGGCGGCCGGGTCACGGTCACCTTCGGGGTCGGGTGGCTGAAAGAAGAGTTCGACCTGCTCGGCGTGCCCTTCCACGAGCGCGGCGCGATGAGCGAGGAGTACATCCAGGCGATCATCGAGTTGTGGACCAAGGAGGAGCCGCAGTTCGAGGGCCGGTACGTCTCCTTCCGCGATGTGGCGTTCGAACCCAAGCCCGTCCAGTCTCCGCACGTGCCGGTGTGGTTCGGCGGCGACGCCGATCCCGTGCTCAAGCGCGTCGGCCGCTACGCATCGGGCTGGTGGCCGTTCCTGACCGAACCCGAGGACATTCCCGCCCGGCTGGAGTTCATCAGATCCCAGCCCGACTACGCAGGCAGACTGACGGAAGTCTTCTACGGTTTCGCCACCTCGCGGGTCGGGGAAGGGCATGCCGTGCGGGACGACCCACGCGCCCGGCCGGGCATGACCAAGCAGGAGATCATCGACCGCCTCGGCTGGTTCTCCGAACTGGGCGTGACGATCAGTTCCGTCCCCATTCCCCAGATCCAGCACATCCAGGAGTACTTCGACTACACCCAATGGGTCGCCGAAGAAATCATGCCCGCGATCGCCTAGCTTCGGCTCCCGGCTCTCGCGGGTGCCCCACCAGCCGGGCACCCGGCGCCTGCAGAACTCTCGGTATCAGGTGGATTCCCGCAGCACGACGCGGGAAGGCTCGGGTGTCGTGTCGTCGGTCCGGAGCCCGAGCGCCTGCCGGGCCGCGCGGCGCCCGTAGGCGGGTGCGTCGATGTGCACGCTCGTCAGCGCCGGTACGGCCAGCTGTGCTTGCGGGCTGTCGTCCAGGCCGATGACGGCGAGCCGGTCCGGCACGGGAATGCCTAGGTCGTGGGCGGCCGCGAGGACGCGCAGTGCCGCCTCGTCCCCGAACGCGCCGACGGCCGTCACGTCCGGGTGCTCGGCCAGCAACGCGCGGAGCGCGGCGGTAGCCCCGGCTCGGGCGGGCGGCACGAGCACGGGCCGGAGCGCGGGGATCCCCAGCATGGCGGCCACCTCGGTCACGTGGCGGCGGTGGACGCCGGTGAGCGGACCGTCGTCGGGCAGCGCCAGCGCGATCTCCCGGTGGCCCCGGCCGACCAGGTGCCGGATCTGGACCTCGATGTGCGCGGCGAGCCCGTCGACCCACCCTCCGTCGAAGGCGTTGCCGTCGGCGTACATCTCACCGAAGCTGATCATCGCGCGCGGCCGGAGCGCGTCGAGGACCGGCTGGAGCTCGCCCGTCCCGCCCGGCCGTACCAGCACGGGAAGCGGTCTCGGAGAGGCGTGCGCACGCCGGTTCGCCGCCGAGGGCGCGAAAGTCGTCGTCACCGATATCGGTCCGGCGGGCGTGGAACGTGTCCGCGCGGAGCTCGACGCGGTCGGCCTCGCGGATGGACATCTCCGTGGAGAACAACGTGCGCGAGGTCGCCGCCCTCGCCCGCGACGCTTACGGCGAGATCGATCTGTGGTTCAGCAATGCGGGCAGGACCGGCCCCTCGCTGCCCGCCGACCTGGCGGACAACGCACTGTGGGAATCGCTATGGGGCGTGCATGTGATGAGTCATGTGTACGCGGTGCGCGAGGTGCTGCCCGCCATGCTGAGACGCGGTGACGGCTATCTCCTGCAGACCGCCTCCTTGATCGCGATGGCCACGGAGGCGGACAAGGCGGCTTACTCGGTGACCAAGCACGCGGCGCTCGCGCTCGCCGAATGGCTGGCGGTCAACTATCGCCGCAAGGGCAGCAAAGTATCGTGTTTCTGCCCCGGCCCCATGCTGACCTCGATGCTCAGGGCCGAGGATTACCCGGACGACCACCCCGTCATCCAGCGGGCGCGAACACCCGGGCAGGTGGCCGATCAACTCGTTCAGGCGATCGATCAGGAACACTTTCTCATTGTCGACTCGCCGGTCGGGCAGGAGTCATTGGGATCCAAGTCCACCGACTACGAGGCATGGATCGACCGGCTGGCCGTGCGCTTCGGCTGACGACCGGCGCCGGCCGCCGGGCTCGAACGTTCGGGCCCGGCGGCCGCGCGGCCACGCGCCTCAGGACGGGGCACGGCCGCGAGGTCGTCGAGGACGGGCAGGACGAGATCCCTCGGCCGGTCCTCCAGGCGTAGGTGCAGCCGCTGTATCCCGAGTTCCGCCGCACGTTCGAGTTCGCGGCCCATGTCGCCCCGGGAACCCGGGCCGAAGAAGCAGCAGATCTCCGGTGGCCGCTCGCGTCCCGCGTCCCGCCAGCGGACGCGGAGCTCGGCCAGTGACGAAGGGAGATCGTGGGCCGTTGCGCCGATCCCCGCCGGTAGCCATCCGTCCGCCCAGGTGACGATGCGTTCCAGATTGCGCTCGGTCGCCCGGCCGCCGAGCAGTACCGGCGGTCCGCCCGGACGGAGGGGCTTCGGCCACGCCCAAGAGCGCGACAGCCGGTGATGGCGTCCGTCGAACTCGGCGATCTCATCCGTCCACAGGGCGCGCATCAGGGCGACGGCTTCCTCGACCACGCCGAAGCGCCGGTCCGGGACGATCCCGTGGTCGATGATCTCTTGCTTGTTGTACCCGAAACCGAACCCCAGGATCACCCGGCCTTGCGCGAGATGGTCCAACGTCGCTATGGCCTTCGCCAGAGCGATGGCGTCGTGCTGGGCCGGCAGGGACACCGCGGTGCCGACTTCCAGGGAAGTCGTCGCGGCGATGAACGCGCACGCGATGTACGGATCGAGGGTGCGCTGATACTGCCGGGCGATCGGCCATCCCGGCACAAGGGCCGCGGAGACGACCGGCATATGGGTGTGCTCGGGCAGGCTGATCGCGCGCAAACCGCGAGCTTCGGCTTCGCGGGCGAGTTCGATGATCGGCATTGACAGGTCGGTCGCCGTCGGATGCACTCCGACCAGTGGAAATGGTTTCACCATGGGCCACAATCAGCGTTGTATGCCGCGGGGACTTCTCCGCGGACGTTCGGGGGTGCGCGCCGTGCGGAACGGCACGTACTCGGATTGCGGGGCGACGCGGCGGTCGCCCGGATTCGGGCGGCATGGGATCGTGCCGCCCGAATCCGCGACTCGCTCCGGAGAGCGCCGGTTCGATCAGGTGACCGTACCGGCTTCCTTGAGCGCGATGATCCGTTCCCAGTCCAGACCGAGTTCGAGGAGGACCTCCTCGGTGTCGGCGCGAACTCCGGGGCGGCTCCCGGTTCCGGGGCGGTGACGTCGAACTGCACCGGGTTGGCCGCCAGTTCCAGTTCGCCCGCACGGATCAAGTACTCGTTGGCGCGCACCTGAGCGTCGTCGCCGACCTGCAGGGTGTCCTGGACGGGCGCCCACGGTCCGGCGAGGGTCGCGAACTTCGCCGTCCATTCGGCGAGTGTGCGCGCACTGATGGCGTCCCGCAGGATCTCCACCGCGGCCTCGGTGTTCTCAGAGATCTTCGGCGCATCGGCGAACCGCGGGTCGTCCGCCAGTTCCGGACGGTCGATGTGCCGGCACACGTCGGCCCAGAACTTTCCCGGCTGGAGCATCGTGAAGGCGATGTGGCGGTCGTCGGCGGTCCGGTACATGCCCGACAGCGGGTTCGCGAGCGAGCCGTGCGAACCGAACGGCGGCGCGACCAGAGGTTCCCCGACATGCAGGGACAGCCCGATTCCGTGACCCATCGCCCAAACTCCGCTGGACAGGAGCGACACGTCCACGACGGACGATTCGCCGGTTTCCTTCCGTTTGAACAGCGCGGCCGCGATGCCGCCCGCCAGGTTCGTCCCCGAGACGGTGTCGCCGAACGCGGGCCCAGGCGGCGGGACCACGCCGGCATTGCCCGGCGGGGTGATGCTGGCCGAGACCGCCGCCCGGCACCAGAAGGCCGTCATGTCGTAGCCGCCCTTGTCGGCCTCCTGACCGCGCGGGCCCATCCCGCTGCCGCGCGCGTAGACGATCCGCGGGTTCACCGCCCTGACGTCGTCCACATCGATGCCGAATCTCCGCCTGTGCGGCGGCAGGAAGCTGGTCAGGAACACGTCGGCGTGTTCCGCCAGTTCGAGCAGCAGTTCCCGGCCCGCGGGAACCGAGATGTCGAGCCCGACACTGCGCTTGCCGCGATTCGCGTGGTCGACGTTCGGGTTCGGGAGGCCTTCGACCTTGATCGTGCCGATCTGCCGCAGACCCCGCTGCGGGTCGCCGCGGACCGCGTGCTCGATCTTGATCATCTCGGCGCCCCACTCGGCCAGCACCGCGCCGGCCGACGGGACGAACCCGTACATCGACACCTCGAGAACCCAAACCCCTTCGAGCGGCCCGGTCATCGGCGCCTCCTCTCTTCCACGGCCACGTCTGTCGCCGTGCAGCGGAACGTGCACGCCGCGCCGCCCTTTCGCAATCTGGCGCGGCGCGAGGTTCATGACGTGCGGTCGGCCCGCGGGTCGGCGCCGCCGAGGCCGCCGAACGGCTCGGCGAGACGCTTGCCGGCGATGGGCGGCGTGGAGCTCGCTCACCGCGCCCGCGTTCCACTGGATGCCGCGCGTGTTCGTGCCGATCTCCTCGCGCGTCTGGCAGAGCACGCCCTCGCCTCACCGGCGGACCTTGTCCTCACCGTGCATGGGAGCGACCCGTAGCGTTCGCGAACCCGCCGCGGGCGGAATCGGCGATCACGTGCAGGTGCCGGGCCGACTCGATCTCCACGTACTCGGCCATCGCGCTCGTCTCCGCCGACACCACGTTCGCCTTCATCATCCGCAACGGGAAGGAGTCGTGGGCGGCCAGCCGGTGGGCGATGGCCAGCACATCGGCGTGCAGCGCGTCCGGCTCGAAAACGCGGGTGACGAGGTCGTGGCGCAACGCCTCGCCGGCACCGATCTTCTCCGGGAAGAACAGCAGTTCGCGCGCCCGCGCACCGCCGACCAGGCGGCTCAGCGACCACACCAGCCCCATGTCTCCGGAGACGCCCACGCGCAGGAACGCCGTGTTGAAGCGGGCACCGGTCGACGCGAAGCGGAAGTCGCAGGCGCAGGCCCACCCCATCGCGGCGCCGGCGCATCCGCCGTGGACGGCCGCGATGGTGACCTGCGGCATCGTGTGCAGAAGCGTCGCGGCGTGGTAGACGGGCCCCAGCCGTTCGAGCGTTCCCGCATCCGAGTGCGGACCGTCCAGGTCGGCACCGACCGAGAAGTGGTCGCCCGCCCCGCGGAGCACCACCGCGCGGGCGTCGCTCGCGGCCACGTCCAGCAGCGTGCGATGCAGCTCTTCGCACAGTTCGATCGTGACGGCGTTGCGCCGCTCGGGCCGGTCGAGGGTCACGACGGTGACGGCATCCCGTCGTTCGGTGCTCACGATCATCGTTCGCCTCGGCAGGCGAGCGGCGGCGCGATCGTCCGCACCAGATTCAGAATTGCATTCTTTATCACAAGAAGCTTATTCTCACCTCACGAGAGGAGGAACAAGGGGGTGGGACTTCGAGACGGATCCCGAGTACCAGAGAAAGCTGAGCTGGGCCGATGAGTTCGTGCGGGAGGAGGTGGAGCCACTCGACCAGCTATGGGGCAACGAGACCTTCGTGCCGCGGGACGAGTCCAAGCGCAAGATCCTCGAGCCGCTCAAGGCGGAGGTCCGGCGCCCAGGGTCTGTGGGCGACGCATCTAGGCCCGGAGCTGGGCGGGCAGGGGTTCGGTCAGCTCAAGCTCGCACTGCTGAACGAGATTCTCGGTCGTTCGCCGTGGGCCTCGCACGTGTTCGGGTGCCAGGCACCGGACACCGGCAACGCGGAGATCATCGCGCACTACGGCACGGAGGAGCAGAAGGAGCGCTACCTGCGGCCGCTGCTGGAAGGCGAGATCTTCTCCAGCTACTCGATGACCGAGCCGCACGCCGGGGCCGACCCGACCCGGTTCACCTGCCGGGCCGTCAAGGACGGCGACGAGTGGGTCATCAACGGCCGGAAGTACTTCTCGTCCAACGCCAAGACGGCCTCCTTCCTCATCGTGATGGCGGTGACCGACACCGAGGTGAGCCGGTACGAGGGCATGTCGATGTTCCTGGTGCCCACCGACACACCCGGCATCGAGATCGAGCGCAACGTCGGCCTGTACGGCGAGCCGATGAACGAGGGCTTTCACGCCCTCATCCGCTACGACGACGTCCGCGTGCCCGCCGCGTCGCTGCTCGGCGGGGAGGGCCGGGCGTTCGCCGTGGCGCAAACCCGGCTCGGCGGCGGCCGCATCCACCACGCGATGCGCACCATCGGGCTCGCGCAGAAGGCCCTGGACATGATGTGCGAGCGCGCACTGTCCCGCGAGACCCAGGGCGGCCGCCTGGCGGACAAGCAGTTCGTCCAGGGCTACATCGCCGACTCCTACGCACAGCTGGTCCAGTTCCGGCTGTTCGTGCTCTACACCGCGTGGAGATCGACAAGTACGACGACTACAAGAAGGTCCGCAAGGACATCGCCACGGCCAAGGTCGTCATGCCGACCGTGCTGCACGACATCGCCTGGCGGGCCATGCAGGTCCACGGCGCGCTCGGCACCACGAACGAGATGCCGTTCTTCCAGATGATCCACGGGGCGGGCGTGATGGGTCTCGCGGACGGTCCGACCGAGGTGCACAAGGTCACCGTCGCCAAGCAGGTGCTGCGCGACCACCGGCCCAGCGACGACGTGTGGCCGACCGAATGGATCCCGCGGAAGATCGAGGCGGCCAGGGAGAAGTTCGCCGACCACATCGAACACGAGGTGGGGAACCTGTGATCGATTTTCAACGGCTCGCCCGCTGGATGGACGACACCGGGCTGCCCGGCAAGGGTGCCCCGATCGAGCACCGCTTCCTGTCCGGCGGAACCCAGAACGAGATCTACGAGATCGTCCGCGGCGACGAACGCTGCGTCATCCGCATCCCCCCGCCGGAGGCGCCCGCCGACCGAGACGAGGGCATCCTGCGCGAGTGGCGCATCATCGAGGCGCTCGACGGAACGGACGTCCCGCACACCGAGGCCGTCGCCGTCTGCCCGGACGCCTCGGTGCTCGGCCGTCCGTTCTACCTCATGGGGTTCGTCGAAGGCTGGTCCCCGATGGGACGCACGACCTGGCCCGCCCCCTTCGACACCGACCTTCGAGCGCGGGCGGGACTCGGCCATCAGCTCGCCGAAGGCATCGCGCTCCTGTCGAAAGTGGACTGGCGGGCCAGGGGGCTGCACGACCTCGGCCGTCCAGACGGATTCCACGACCGCCAGGTCGACCGCTGGACACGCTTCCTGAACCGGATCAAGGGCCGCGAACTCCCCGGCTTCGACGAGGCCGCCGCCTGGCTGCGCGCGCGCCGCCCCCTCGACTACATTCCCGGCATCATGCACGGCGACTACCAGTTCGCCAACGTCATGTACCGGGACGGCGCGCCCGCGCGGCTGGCCGCGCTCGTCGACTGGGAGATGGGCACCGTCGGCGACCCCAAGCTCGACCTGGCCTGGATGATCCAGAGCTGGCCCGACGACACCGACGCCCCCGAGGCGTCCGAGGCCGGCTACGTCGACCTGCGCGGAATGCCCTCCCGCGACCGGCTCCTGGCGCACTACGCCGAGGTGTCGGGACGGCAGGTCGACGACATCGACTACTACATCGTCCTCGCCAGATGGAAACTCGCCGTCGTGCTCGAACAGGGCTACCAGCGCGCCGGCGACGACGAGACCCTGCAGGCGTTCGGCCCGATCGTGCTGGACCTGATGAAGGGCGCCGCCGAACTGGCCGAAACGAGCGGATACAGGTCATGACAGAAGAACTGGTCGAACAACAACACGGCACGGTGCTGGTCCTGCGGCTGAACCGCCCGGAGGCCCGCAACGCCCTCAACGCCGCGCTGGTCGACGGGCTGGGCCGCGCGGTGACCGACGCCGAGAACGACCCGCGGATCAGGGCCGTGGTGCTGACCGCCACCGGCGACCGCGTGTTCTGCGCCGGGATGGACCTGCGGGAGTTCGCCGACGGCGGCGCCGGTCACGCCTCGGACGAGGGCATGGCGGGCTTCGCCCGGCTCTCGAAGGGCGAGCTGACCGTGCCGGTGATCGGCGCCGCGAGTGGCACCGCGGTCGGCGGCGGCTTCGAACTGCTGCTCGGCTGCGACCTCATCGTGGCGTCCGAAAACGCCCGGTTCGGACTCCCGGAGGTCAAACGCGGCCTGTACCCGCCCAACGCCAGCCTCGACCTCGGCACCCGCACATCCCCCTCGCGATCGCACTCGAAATGACGATGACCGGCGACCCCGTCGACGCCCGCCGCGCCTACGAACTCGGCCTCGTCAACGCCGTCGTCCCACCGGACAAAGTCCTGGACACCGCCATGGACCTCGCGGGCCGGATCGCCGGGAACGCCCCGCTGGCGCTGGCGGCGATCAAGGAACTGGTCCGGCTCGGTGCCACCGACGCCGCCCGGGCCGCCGACCGCAACAAGAAGTTGCAGGCCCTGGTCTTCTCCAGCGAAGACGCCAAGGAAGGCGCGGCAGCGTTCATGGAAAAGCGCGCCCCGGACTGGAAGGGAAAGTAAAGCCACCGATGGCTGATCCGGTGTGAACCGGGTGAGCCGGCGCCCGCCCCCGACATGCCGGGCGACTCACACGGGTGGCGGCGGCCGAAGCCCCGCCGCTACCCGTCCGAGGAGCCGGCAGAGCTCGCGTTCGCGAGTGGCCGTAGCGGACGTGGAGCTGGTCTCCCAGCTAGGTCGGGAACGCCGGTGCGTCCCCCAGGCGCAACGCCGTCGAGTAACGGCCGTTCAGGAGCGGCGCGGCCCGGTAGAGCAGCCAGAACCGACGACATTGTCGACCAGAACAACGAGTGCTTTCTACGGTTATGCCGCCCCGCCCACGCCGATTCCCGAGCCGTTCAATGCCCGATACCACCGGGCCGGCCCCTCACGTCGAGACACACCTGTGTGCGTCAAGTTCGCTACGGTATGTCGATGCGCACCCTACTCAATGTCATCTGGCTGGTGCTGGCCGGAATCTGGATGGCCGCCTCTTACGTCATCGCTGGCATCATCTGCTGCATCCTGATCATCACGATCCCCTTCGGCATCGCGTCGTTCCGGATCGCCAACTACGCGCTCTGGCCGTTCGGCAGGACGCTGGTCCGGCGCACGGACGCGGGCGTAGCGTCGACCATCGGCAACATCATCTGGGTGATCTTCGCCGGATGGTGGCTGGCACTGGGGCACATCTTCACCGGCATCGCGCTGTGCATCACGATCATCGGCATCCCGCTGGGCATCGCGAACTTCAAGCTGATCCCCGTCTCGCTGACACCGCTGGGCCGTGAGGTCGTGGCGACGAACGACCCGCGGAGCTTCGCTTAATCCGTAGGCTGTGGGTACGAGTCCCAGCCCGGTGTTCGCTCGCCGGTTGAGACTCGTCCTCCAGCCGCATTCCCAGCCCCCTCTCCGATGTTCAGCACGCCCTCCGTGGTGTCACTTTGCTTCGTCGCCGCCGTCTTCGGGATGTCCGCCAAAAGCGTCATGATCTACCTCGCCTGCCCGAACAACCGAAGCGGAGCTGACGTGCGCTATCTGACCCCACGGTTCGCCATCACGGCCCTGCGCCGCGGTAGACAAATCGAGCAGTTCCTCGGGGGCATCCGGACAGAGGAACGCCAGGGCATCCGCTGGATCTCCCTGAGCCCCGGCCACAAAGGGATCGGTGTCTACCTGCACGAGGTCGAAGACATCGGCACCGCCACCTTCTGGGACCTTACCGAGTTCCCTCCCCTGGACCCTGATGATGAGACCTGGGGCCTGGTCACCGTGGTCACGGCCCCGGAGCAAGCCATCGAAGTCGCCGAACGCGAACTCGGCGCCGACCCCGCCAAGTGGACGAACCATGGCCTTGCGTGTGACGAGTACGGCGAATACCGGGCAACCCTCCACAACAACGGCGAGTCGCAACCCGGCCTCGGCCACGGCGATCAGAACGAGTCCGCGACCGGGATGTCCTTCACTTGGATCCTGTCGGGACACGGATGGGTCACCTGCACCATTGCCGACGCCACGGCGCAGGCAAAAGCCATCGCGTCCTATATAGCCGCCGCGCCGGAAGAGTTACTGACCGCCGTCGCCCGGCTGATCGCCGGTGAGAAGCAGACGCGAGCCCAGTTCGAGGCGGAGCCGAACGGCTACAGATGGATCTTCCATCGTGAGGACGACGAGGTACGGCTCCAACTCCTCCACCTCGCCGACAGCGGAGAGCCCGACGAGGCCGGTGTGGAGATCTGGTCCAGTCGGCAGACCATCGACGCCCTGGCCCGATCGATCATCCGAGGCTTCGACGAGACCATGACCAGGTACGGCGAGAGCGCATACCAGGCCCGTTGGGGATCCCCCTTCCCCCACACCGAACTCCAGGCGCTGCGTAACACCTGGCGGCGACACCGGTCCGCCGAAGAGCGGAACCCGTGATAGCTCGGCGCCACCTCGCTGGGGACGGCAGACCGCCGCACTCGGTGACCGGCTCGACCTCGGAGCCCCCGCATGACCGCGGCCCCGCACAACACCGCGAAAGCTCGCACAGCCTCTCGGCGTAACGATCGCCCCGGTGTCCAAGTGCGGTCGGGCTGCAGCGCACCGTGTGCTGGGAAAACGGCCCCTGTTTCAGGAGTCCTCCCACCATGGCCGGGTGTCCTTGTGGGCGACGAACTCGCGGAAGTCCATGTTGGCGATCTCCAGGTTGCAGGCCATCGATCCGACCATGCGGAAGGGAAGCACGGCCGCCTGCCCCGGCGTGTCGTACAGGTCCACGACGGTCAGCGGCCGTTCGGCCTCGGTGAAGGTTCTGCTGTCGGCGAGCGCGACCAGCGTGGTGTGCTTCTCGGGAGGGACCAGTGCGGGGACCTGGCCCGGCTGCAGGTCTTCGAAGGCCCGGTCGTCGACGGCCCGGGCGTCCAGCGGGTAGTGCTCCACATCGATCTCATCCGGGTCCAATCCACCAGCCGCGTCCAACTCGGCGAGCAGGGCCTGCCAGGCTTCCTCATCGTCGAAGGAGGTACGGACGAGCAGAGGAGCAACCGTGGAGGGCAATGCCGGGAAGGTCCGGCGCGGAAGCCGCACCGGCGCCGGGAAGGCCGGTCGGCCCCCATCGCCCTGATACATCCCGTCCACATCCATGTCCTGCACCAGATGGTCGAAGGTGAGTTCGCCGCCCAGCACCGCGGCCAGGATCTCGCCGAGACGGGCCGACGGGACCCGGACACCGCGGCCGGGTATCACCGCCAGATCCACGAGCAGCGGGCCGCCACCGCCGTACGCCACCGAACTGTCCACCAACACGACGACCGACGCTGCCGACCCACCAGCCGGGACGAGCGCCGGCACATTCCCGCCGTGCATGAAGTCCCATCCGGTGTTCTCGACCAAACGGATCCGCACCTCGCTGCCCTCGATGACGAACCCATCGCCGTCGCGGCGCGCCCCGATCTCGTCGAGCAGGCCGCCCCGCAGCGCCTTGCCGTCCCTATAGCAGGTGCAGACCAGCAGCACCTCGCCGTCCACCGGCGTGGGAAGTGCAGGAAAGAACATGACTCGCCTCCGAAGTCCGCGGCCGACTCGTGGTGCCGGTCAATTGGCCATGGTGACCGTCGGGTCGGACATCTTGAAGGCGACGGATCCGGCAGGCAAGGGAGTGCCCCGCGTTCGCATGCGATCGGTCGGCATGGTCCTGACCCGGTCGGCTGGCCACCTGCGAGATCCTTCCGCACCTGAAGTTACGACTTGCTTCGGCCGGTCACCGGGAGCCGCGGTTGTACACGATCGCCGCAGAGCCCCACAGAGTGCCGATCGCCACGCCGCCGGTGGCGGCGAACAGGTCCAGGAAGCCCACCTTCAAGGTGGTCAGGGCCAGGACCGTCATGAGGTAGAGGCCGGTGATGACCGCCAGAATGAGGTGGCAGGTGCTCTTGTTCATATGATCAATGATCAGAGGGGAGCTTCGGAAGCGCCATCCACCGATCAGATGACCCGTGGGGATGCGGGCGGTGTCCATTGGCGAGATGCTCGCTTCTCCCCGGGCGTGGTCTGCTGCCCCAACGATGATGGGTTGGCGCAGGAAGCCCTGGAAGGTGCCCGGCGCATTGGCGACCGGCAGGGGCCGCCGCCTTCCAGGGGCGGTTCTTGTCGTGGGCGGTCCCCTTGCGAAACCGCCCGGTGCGCATGTTCCTCCTGCACGGTTGTGACCGGACGGCGTTAGGGTCTTCACCGATCGCGACCCGCCGCGCTCGAGGGCGACGGCCGGGCGCGTCACCGGTACGTCACGCCACCTTGATGTTCGGGGAGTAGATGTCCAGCCAGACGGCCATGTCCAGCGCGCGTTCCATGCCGCGGGAGCCCTCGGTGATCTGGGGTGAGTCCGCCGTGGCGGAAGCGCGCAGTACGTCCTTGTCGATCAGTTCGAAGACCGGGTGCGACGGGTCGGCCAGCAGGTCTTTGCACTGCACCTGGAGCGCCTGCGCGTAACGCGGGTCCTGGGTGGACGGGTAGAGCGACTTGACGCGCTCGGCGACCGAGGTGGGCAGCAGGTCCAGGGACGCGCCGCGCAGCAGCGACTTCTCCTTGCCGTCGTAGGTCTTCTGCTCCCACGGCGCGTTGTACACGTACTCCACCAGGCGGTGGTCACAGAACGGCACCCGGACCTCCAGGCCGACCGCTATGGACATGTAGGTCGACAGGTCCATCGCGTCGAGTACCGGCTGCCGCAGGATCGGCTTGCTGTCTCCGGCGGTCATGATGTACTGCACCAGCCACGGGAACGTGGGCAGCTCGTGGACCAGCGGGTCGAAGAACCACTTGTAGCCGCCGAAGACCTCGTCGGCGGACTCGCCGGACAACGCGACCGTGGAGTGCTGGCGGATCGACTTGAACAGCAGGTAGAGCGAGGTGTCGATGTCGCCGTAGCCCGCGGGCAGTTCGCGGGCGCGGACCACCGCGGCGCGCAGGCCCGGGTCGGCGAGGTCGGCGGACGACACGACGATGTCGCGGTGCTCGGTCTTCGACTTCTCCACCACGTCGTGGACGAACGGCGCGTCCGGCGTCTCGCGGATCTCGTCGGGGACGAAGTTCTGGGTGCGGCCGACGAAGTCGACCGCGAAGCTGCGCACCGTCTCGCCCGCCCGTTCGAGCTGCCGGGCTGCGATCGCGGTCATCGCGGACGAGTCCAGGCCGCCGGACAGCAGAGTGCAGCGCGGCACGTCGGCCACGAGCTGGCGGCGCACGATGTCGTCGAGCAGCTCGCGGACGTGTGCGACGGTGTCCTCCCGGGAGTCGTGGTGCTCCCGGGTCCGCAGGCTCCAGTAGACGGTTTCGCGCACGCCGCCGGCGTCCACCGTGACGACCGTGCCCGGCCGCACCTCGCGCATGCCTTCCCAGAAGGCGCTGCCCGGGGGCTTGATGAACGCGAGCAGCTCGCGCAGCCCCTCCAGGGTGACCGTCCGCTCCACCATCGGGTTGGCGAGGATGGCCTTCGGCTCCGAGCCGAAGAGCACGCCGTCCTCGGTCGGGTAGTAGTAGAACGGCTTGATGCCCATCCGGTCCCGGATCATCACCAGTTTGCGTTCGCGGGAGTCCCAGATGGCGAACGCGTACATGCCGTTGAGACGCTCGGCGACGGCCGCGCCCCACTCCAGGTATCCGCGCAGCACGACCTCGGTGTCGGAGTCGGTCTCGAACCGGTGCCCGCGCCGGCGAGAGCCGCGAGGACGAGGCGAGACCTCGGCCACCGCCGTCTTGCCTTCGGCGAGCGCGATGGCAACGGCCTGATCCGCTGAATGTCCACGTTGATCAGATCTAACACCAATCCGGCATTGGCCATGACCGGCGGTCTCCGGACGTCCGGCGAGCCGACGCACGATCGCCTCACGGCCCACGTGCCGGTGGGGTCCCGCCGTGGATGTCGAACGCCTGCTACGGCGCACTGACCCGCCGCACGAACGTCCGGACCCGCACCACCGCGACCCTCGGTCAGCAGGGGAGGATGAGCTGCCCCACGGCCGCGGCCGCCGTGAACAGGGGCACGATGGTCGCGCAGACCGAAAGTGCCCACGCCAAGGGGCGTCCCGCCCGGCCAGGACGGTGCGTCTGCCCCTCCAGCCGGGCCAGCCGCTTCGTCAGCGTTCCGCCGTTCGGGCCGGAGGCGGCGAGCGCGCCCGCGAACTCCGGTGCGCCGCCGACCTGGCGCAGGGCGTTGGCGAGCGTCCGGCGTCCCGCCGTATGTGCGGCTGCGTCGTCGGCGGCCATCTCGAGCAGGAGCGGCACGCGCGACTCGGCTCGTCGAACGGTCGGCGACCACGGCAGCAGCGCGTGGGCGGCGTCGAGCAGGAGCAGAACTAGGTGGTGGCGCCGGCGCAGATGTGCCCGTTCGTGCTCGAGCACGGCCGACAACTGGCGCGTGGTGAGCCTGCGTTGAGCACCGGTCGACAGGACGATAGGCCGTCCACGGGACGGCAGGCAGTACGCGACCGGTATCGGGTGGTCCAGAAGGAGAACGTCTGCGTGGCGTTCGTCTTCGTGCGCCACCATGTGGAGCATCTCGCGGTGGTCGCGTCGTCGCCGCAGCGTTTCCCGAAGACGAGGGACCGTGCGCATCAGCCGGAATCCGCACAGGTAGAGCAGCGGCACGCTCATAACACCGGCCAGAACCGTGGCCGCCGTCCGGTGATGCGGCAGGCAGCCGTGCAGCCATTCGACGAATCCGTGTCCCGGAGTCGGCGGCCACAGCAGGGCGATCATCACCGCCCCGGTGGCTGCGACGAAGGTTCCGGCCACAGCGCCCAGCCAACCGACGATCGCGGTGCCCGGGTCGCTCCCCGAAGAGAGCCGGTCCAAGACGGAACCGGGTCCCCAGCCGAGGAGGAGCGCGGTGGCGAGCAGGGCACCGAGGAGGACCGGCATCAGGTCAGGAGCCGGGCTCGCCGGCCGCGCGGCGGCGCAGCACCTCCAGGAGGCGCCGCGCGTCCTCGGGCGGCACGCCTTCGGCGAAGCGGGTCAGGACGGCGCCGTGGTCGGACGTCGTCCCGGTCAGGGCGTCGATCATCACCTCGGCCACGTAGTCCTCCCGTGTGCGCGTCGGGCCGTAGCGGAACGCTTGGCCGTCCGGGATCTTCGCCAGCATGTTCTTGCGCGCGAGCCGCTCCGCCACCGTCTGGACGGTGTTGTAGGCGAGCGGCCTCCGCTGGTTCTCATTCAGCCTCGTCAGCAGTTCCCGGACGCGCAGGGGCTCCGGTTCGGCCCACAGGACGTCCATGATGGCGCGCTCGAGCGAGCCGCCGAGTCCCTCCACACGATCACCTCGATCTCGCTGCCATTCTGCCGAATGAGCGAGGAGGAGAGCGGCCGATGCGTCGGGCCCGAACCCGCCGGTTCGCACGTTCAGTGGTGGTACCGGTGCACCACGGCGTGTCCCTTGCCGCGGCCGATCATCCAGCGGTTGATGGGCGTCGTGAGCACGAACGCCACGAGGAAGGCGAACGCCAGCGCACCCCAGAAGAGAGGGCTGGCCAACCCGGCGTGCATCGCCCCCGGCACGACCAGCATGACCCCGTTGTCCAGGATTTCCATGATCGCGATCGAGACGGTGTCCGCGGCCAGCGCGACCTTGAACGCCGCGCGCAGCGTGAGCCCGGCTTTGAGGACGCCGCGCATGGTGAGCGCGTAGCCGAAGAAGAACGCGAGCGCCACGGCCAGGGTGATCGTGGGGAGATTCGGCCAGCCGAGCGCCGTTCCGATCACCATGCCGAGCACCTCGCCGATCGCGCAGCCCGTCAGGCAGTGCAGGGTCGCCTGCGCGGCCATGCCCCAGGACACCGTCCCACCGTGACCGTGCCCTGCGCCTCCGCCGTGCTCGGCATGGTGATCGTGCTCCATGTGGTGATCTCCCGCATGGCCGTGCTGCCCGGTCTCGCCTGGGCGCCCGACCTCGGACGGCGGAAAATGCTGGTCGTGCGTGCTCATGGAGTACTCCGTCCAAATCTGACCCGGGGAGCTCCGAGCCCCCGGACCGTTCCGTGCAAGGGGAACCTACACGTCGTAGGAGACACTCCGGCAGGGCGCACCATCGAACGGTTGATCTTCTCGACGAGCGCGGAGAAGCGCCGGCGATGCGAGCTATCCCCTACGCATGAGCCGACCGACGGCCGCCATCATCTCCGTCCTGACCTCGTCTTCACGCCCTTCGTTCCGTCCGTGGCTCATGCAGTGCCCGACGTGGTCGTCCAGGAGTCCGAGCGCGACCTTGTCCAGCGCCGCCTGGATCGCGGAAATCTGGGTGAGGACGTCGATGCAGTAGCGGTCTTCCTCCACCATCGACTGGACCCCCCTCACCTGCCCTTCGATTCGGCGCAGGCGGGCCTGAAGTTGCTCCTTGGTCGCCGTGTACCCGCGAGTCGGCGCGGGCGCCTTCGGTGTCGTCATGCACCCATCGTACAGATACCCCGTACGGGTATGCAGGCGTCTTCGTCGCGGTGATGCCGCACAGCGTCAGCGGACGCCTCCCAGAGTGCGGCGTGCGATGAGTGCGGCGGGCACGAGCAACCTGAAGGTCAGCGCCATGCTCGGCGAGGGTCCTGGATGCTCGGTGGCGACTCCTCGTTCGGTGACCGACCAGAGGGGTGCCGCGCTGGTGATGAACGCCAGACTGATGAGGGTGCCTCGGCCGTCAGCCGCGGCAGTGCTCCGACACCCTGGCTCGACAGCAGGTAGAGGATCGGTATCGGTCCCGCCGCGAATCCGCCATGGGCGGCTGCGCCCCGAGCACGGCGGTCAAAGCGTCGTTGACGGCGTGAGAGTCGAGGCTCTCTCGTGCACGCACTCCGGATGGGCGTCGCGCAGGCGCCTGCGGGCCGCCCGACCAACACGATGAGGATCATTTCCGGCGATCCGGGGGTTGCGGTTTGATCTATACCCCCCTAGGGTATGCCCCATTCCACAGATACCCCCTAGGGGTAAGAAGGAGTGATCATGTCTGCTCGTTCCGCCCCGCCCGCGAACCGCCGCTGGTGGGCA